>JAYTXR010000122.1:0-13578 GCA_043742865.1 Acetobacteraceae bacterium | reverse complement strand
CGGGCCAGCGACCTCAATCTGCGCGCCACCTATGTCCACATGGCCGCCGATGCGGCGGTTTCGCTCGGTGTGCTGATCGCCGCCGGACTGATTTTGCTGACCGGCTGGCAGTGGCTCGATCCGCTGACCAGCCTGGTGATTTCCGCCGTCATCGCCGTTGGCACCTGGGGCCTGCTGCGCGAATCCGTCTCCCTGGTGCTGGACCAGGTTCCCCCGGGGATCGCGGAGGGCGCGGTGCAAGCCTATCTGACCGGCCTGCCGGGCGTCCGGGAGGTGCATGATCTGCATATCTGGGGTCTGAGCACCACGGAATCGGCGCTGACCGTGCATCTGGTGTGTGGCGAGCGCGAGGGCGGCGCGAGCGAGGCGGGCACGCGCCCGCATGAGGTAGCGACCGAACTGCGGCAGCGTTTCGGCATCGGCCATGCCACGGTTCAGATGGAATGGGGAACGGAAGCGGAATGGTGCCGGCTGCGGCCCCGGGATGTGGTCTGATCGGACGGGTCTGGCCGGTGGACAAGCCCAGATACCCGTGGGTATCCTTTGGTTCAACAAAGCGCCAGCGATAGGCGCTACGAGAGGAATGAGAATGACGAGCGTAACCTGGACGGACTCGATGCTGGAACTGGCCGGGGTGAAAGTACACCTGTCGCGCGCCGGCAGCGGCAAGAAGATTCTGGTGCTGCACCATGATATCGGCACCCCCGACCGGCTGCCCTTTTATGACGAGCTGGCGGGTAGCTTCGAGGTTCTGGTGCCGCATCATCCCGGCTGGGGCCGGTCGGTGGATCGTCCGGCCTGGCTGCGCGGCCCGCGCGACATCGCCGCCATCTATGCCTGGCTGCTGGCCGAGCTCGGCACCCAGGACGTCTCGCTGGTCGGCCTTGGCTTCGGCGGCTGGATCGCCGCCGAAATGGCCAGCCAGGCTCCCGCCGCCTATCACCGCCTCGTGCTGGTCGGCGCGATGGGCATCAAGCCGGCCGACGGCTACATCGCCGATCAGGCGCTGGTTAGCTACATCGACTATGCCAAAGCCGGGTTTCACGAGCCCGCCGCCTTCACCCGGGTATTCGGCGATGTCAGCACCGATCAGCTGGAACAATGGGATCTCTGCCGCGAGATGAGTTTCCGCACGGCATGGAAGCCCTACATGTACAGCCAGACGCTGCCGCATCTGCTCGGCGGCGTGCGCACGCCCGCGCTTGTGGTCTGGGGCGACGACGACAAGATCGTGCCGCATTGCGTGCAGGCGCAGTATGCCGCCGCGCTGCGCAGCGCGCGCACCGAGACGGTCAAGCATTCGGGCCATTGCGTGGACATGGAACAGCCGCAGGCGCTGGCCGGTCTGGTCGCCTCGTTCGTGAATACCTGAAAACGCAACGCCGAAAGGGAGAGTAGCCATGCATCTGATGTATTTCACCGAGCAGCCGATGTCCGCTTATGACCCGCAAGTGGGTCTGGACTTTGGCGCCACCGCGTTGATGTTCTCCAACAAGAACTTCGACCCGGTCGAGGGAAGCCGCCTGTACAACGAATACCTGGAACAATACATCTACGCCGAGGAAATGGGCGTGGATGGCATCATGCTGAACGAGCACCACAACGCGCCGTTCTGCATGCAGGCCAAGACCAATGTTTTCGCCTCGATCCTGGCCGCGGTGACCAAGCGGGTGAAGATCGTCATCCTCGGCAACCCGCTGCCGCTGTCGGAAAACCCGGTTCGCCTGGCCGAAGAACTCGGCATGATCGACATGATCTCCAAGGGCCGGCTGGTCTCCGGCTTCGTGCGCGGCGGCGGGCAGGAACAGCTGGCCACCGGCGTGAACCCGGCCTTCAACCGCGAGCGGTTCGAGGAAGCGCATGACCTGATCGTGAAAACCTGGAGCCAGCCCGGCCCGTTCCGCTGGGAAGGCACGCATTACCAGCACCGCGTGGTGAACCCCTGGGTGGTGCCGCTGCAAAAGCCGCATCCGCGCATCTGGATCCCCGGCGTGCTGTCGACCGAGACGGTGATCTGGTCCGCCCAGCACCGCTATCCCTATATCTGCCTGAACACTTCGGTAGAGGCGACCAAGAAGATCTGGGCCACCTACGACGCCGCGGCGGCCGAGGTCGGCTACACGCCGGGTCCGGAGAATCGCGGCTACCTGATCCGGGTGCATGTGTCCGACACCGAGGAAAAGGCGGTCGCCAACGCCAAGAAGTTCCTGTGGATGCAGGGCGAGTTCACCGGCCTGGCGCATCCGGTGTGGTCCAGCCCGTCCGGCTATTTCTCGCCGTCCAACCGGCGCGGCTTCGTCGAATTCGCCACCGGCCGGGCCGTCAGCCCGCGCGGCGCGCCGACCTTCGAGGAGCAGCGGGAGAACATGATGATCATCTGCGGCACCCCCGATACGGTGGTGGCGAAGCTGAAATACATCATGGAAGAAACCCGCCCCGGCATCATGGCGTTCTGGGGCAATGACGGGGATGTGTCGGTCGAGGACGCCCGCACCTGCATCCGCCTGCTCGGCCAGGAAGTCATGCCGCAGCTGCGCGAATACGGCCAGAAACTCGGCCTGAACAGCCCGTTCGAGGCCGAGGCGCCGGTATCGCTAGTGGAGTCGACCGGCCTGCGCAAGATGGCGGCCGAATAGAAGCCTTGACCCCGGTAAGGATTTTCCTTATTTAAAGGAAAATCCTTACCGGAACCGACGCATGATCCTCAGCAAGCTAACCAGCAAAGCACAGACAACGATCCCCCAGGCCGTCCGCGTGGCGCTGGGCGTCGGTGAAGGCGACGAGATCGCCTACGTCATCGAGAAAGATCGCGTGATCCTGACCCGCCCCCCTCAGCGCCGGCGCGACGCGGACGATCCGTTCGCGACCTTCTCGGAGTGGGAATCGGAGGCCGACCAGCGCGCCTACGCGGGTCTGTGACCGTTGCCCCCGCCGCCGTATGGGACATCGTGAAAATCCCGTTTCCCCATACCGACCGCCCGGTACGCCAGCATCGGCCGGGCCTGGTCATCGCGATCCCCAGCATCGCGGATCGCCCTGCACTGCTATGGGTGCTGATGATCACCAGCGCCGAGAACCGTGGATGGCCAGGGGATGTGGCGATTTCGGACCTTGCTGATGCGGGTCTGCCCGCAGCCTCGGTCATCCGCACCGAAAAGATCGCGACCATCGATGCCAGGGATGCGGAGCCGATCGGAAAACTAAACACGCCGGACGTTGCGACCGTCCAACAATGCCTGCGCAGGCATCTGGCAGCAGTATTTTAAAGCCCTATCCAGGCTTGCCACCCCCAAAATTTCAGCATACGGCCATCTCCGCGCCCTAGCCGGGAAACCCGCCGACAGCGGACGTGCCAGGCCCAAAGAGCGGTCCGTTACCATATTGCAGAAGTGCCGATTTTTCGAACGCGAGAACACTTCCACAATTTGTAGGATGGGTGCGCGGAGCGCTACCCATCGACAAGCGCATCCGGTTTCCGGTCTGCACCGATGGGATGGGTAGCGCTCCGCTCACCCACCTTACGCTACTGGCCGAACGCAAAGGCGCCGGCGATGGCAAGGACGAGGGCCGGCGGCATCACCAGTGCCCCGAGCTTGAGGAAGGTCCAGGCGCCCACGCTGTGACCTTCACGCCGCAGGGCGGTTAGCCAGAGGATCGTCGCGAGCGAGCCGGTGACGGACAGGTTCGGTCCGAGATCAATGCCGATCAGGACGGCGCTGCGTATCGGCTCCGGCACGCGGGCCAGTTCAACCACCCGGCCCGCGACCAGGCCCGCGGGCAGATTATTGACCAGGTTGCAACCGACCGCCAACGCCACGCCGGACGCCCAAACCGCCAAACTGGCCGAATGCTGGACCAGGCCTTGCAGCAAATCCGCCAGCGCCCGCGTACCCCCGGTCTTCTCCAGCGCCTCGACGAGCACGAACAGCCCGGCCACGAGCGCGAGCACCCCCCAGGAGATGTGCTGGCACACGTCCAGCAAACTGAATTTCGAGCCTCTCAGCACCAGGATCGCGGTCGCAGCGCCAGCCAGGAAGGTCGGCAAGCCCAGCTGGATGCCGAAACCGGAGGCGGCCAGAAGTACGATCGCGGTCGCAACAAGGCCAAAAGCCGCCATCTTGCCGGAGGCCGACAGGCTCGGCACCGTAATGTCAGCCGAAACGGCGTTTCGCAGCTTTCCCCGTTGCGTCCAGCGCAGGACGACGTAGGTGGCCCCGATCGACAGCGCCGAGGGCAGTGCGTAGCGGGGCAGCCACTCCAGCAGCGACGGCATGTGGCTGGCGTAGATCACCAGGTTGGCCGGGTTGGAAATCGGCAGCACGAAGCTCGCGGCATTGGCAATGAAGGCGCAGACGAGCAGGTAAGGAAGCGGGTCCTTTGCCTCGGCCGCCTTCACGACGGCCGCGACTGCCGGCGTCAACACGATGGCCGTCGCATCGTTTGACAGGAACACCGTGACAACCGTGCCGACCCCGAAGATCAGGCTGAACAGGCGGGTTGCGGAGCCTTTGGCCATACGGGCGGCGCGGGCCGCCAGCCACTCGAACAGCCCTTCCTGCCGCGCCAGCTCCGATAGCAGCATCATGCCGGCCAGGAACAGGTAGACGTCGGTTCCCCGCACGACGCCCGACCAGGCGTCGGCCGGCGACAGCACTCCCAGCAACACGAGCAGCCCGGCGCCCGCGACTGCCCAGATGAACTCCGGCCAGGAAAAGGGGCGCGCGATCACGCCGGCCGTCGCTAGTCCGGCAATCCCCCAGAGGACCCATGGCGAGGCGAGGAGGTCGTCCATTACCCCTTTCGCCCAATGCGGTTAAAGCCAGGCGGGGGATTAAAGCTGCCCTTTGCGGCGCCGCCAGTTCCGAGCGAGGCGGCCAGCTCGCACAGGGCCGGATCGGGTTTAACCGCCTCAAGCGACATTGTTGCCTCAAAATCTGTCCCGCGGCGCACGAATCGTTCGCATAGGAAAGGCCAGCCCCCCCGCCGGCATTATTAGAACGCCAGCCTGCCTTAGAACGCCAGTCTGCCTTAGAACGCCAGCCGGCCCTTGAGATTTTCGAACGGAACCATGACGTGCTCGCGGTATGCCGGGCGCTCCTGGAGGCGCGCGTACCAGGCTTGCACGTTCGGCACGCCTGGCCGCTCAATCTCCAGACCAAAATAGCGGAACAGCACTGTGCCGGCCGGATGTCGGCCAGGGTTAGCCGCTCGCCGCCCAAATAAGGCTGGTCCGCGAGCACCTGGTTCACCAGCCGCATGAGAGCGGCGCAGCTGGCGACCTTGGCCTCGATGGCGCGCCTGTCGCGCAAGGGCTCGGGGGTGCGGTAAAAACCCCAGAACACGCCATTGAGGAAGTCGGGTTGCAGGCTGGCCTGCGACCAATCCATCCAGCGATTGGCCTGGGAACGCCCGGCCGGATTATCCGCCCAGAATCGACCCTGGCCATAGGTGGCCGCGAGGTAGCGCAGGATGGCGTGGCTTTCCCACACCACAACATCGCCGTCCTGGATCACGGGGACGCGCCCATGCGGGTTCATGGCGAGGAATTTGGACGTTTCCAGTCCGCCGAAACCGCCGCCGGCGGCAATATGCTCGTGCCTGATCCCCAGCTCGTCCACCAGCCACAATATTTTTTGAACGTTGAAAGAATTCCGCCGCCCCCAAGCGGTCAGCATCGCCCATCTCAGCGCCCTTCCCGGGACGCGCCGATACCTGGGCCCCGGCCCGGGAAACCCACCGCCTGCGGCCGTGCCAGGCCCAGATTCTCCCGCAATGTCACGCCGGCATAATCCTTGTGGTATAGACCCCGGCGCTGCAATTCCGGCACCACCAGCCGGACAAAGTCCTCATAGGCGCCGGGCACGTGGGAGGCCGCGACCACGAACCCGTCGCAGGCGCGCTCCACGAACCATTGTTCCAGCCCGTCCGCCACGTCCCTGGCGGTGCCGATCATGCGGGTGTGTTCGTGGAAGGTGCCCCGCCCGCTGATGTCGATGAAATCGCGCGTGGTCGGGTTGGCCTTGCCGCTGACCGCCATCACCCGGTCGCGCATGGTCTGCACGCCGGAGATGCTGGCGATCTCGTCGTCGGAAAACGGTTCGTCGATGCCCTTGGTGGCGAAATCGAAGTTCAGGATTTCCGACAGCAGCGACAGCCGGTCGATGTCCTTCGGCAGGCTGTCGATCAGCGCCACGCGGTCTTCCGCCTCGGCCCGGGTTTCCGCCACCACCGGATACACCGCCGCGGCGATCTTGAAATCCTCGGGGTCGCGACCGGCCGCGGCCACTTCGTCCTTCATGATCCTGTAGTCGCGCTTGCCGTTCTCGATGCCGTGATAGGCGACGAAGATCAGCTCCGCCCAGCGCGCAGCGAACCTGCGCCCGCGCCCGGACTGGCCGGCCTGGATCAGCACCGGATGGCCTTGCGCCGAGCGCGGCACCGTGAACGGCCCGCGCGAGTTGAAGAATTCTCCGCGATGATCCAGCCGGTGCACTTTTTTCGGATCGGCGAACCGCCCGGTCTGCTTGTCCAGCACGATCGCGCCGTCTTCCCAGCTGTCCCAGTGGCCCATCACCACCTGCATGAACTCATCGGCGCGGTCGTAGCGCAGATCGTGCTCCAGATGCAGGTCCTGCCCCATGTTCATCGCCTCGCTGTCGTTCAGCGACGTCACGACATTCCAGGCGGCCCGCCCATTGGTCATCAGATCGAGCGTCTGGAAGGTCCGCGCGACATGGAACGGCTCGTAATAGGTGGTCGAGCAGGTGGCGCCGAGGCCCAGCCGCTCGGTCGCCATGCCCATCACGGTCAGCACCGTGATCGGGTCCAGCTTCACGCAGCGAATGCCGTTCGCCACCGTGTGCTCGTGGTTTCCACCGTAACGGTCCGGCATTGCCAGCCGGTCATCGAAGAACCCCAGATGGAACTTGCCGGCTTCCAGGATGCGGCCGATGCGGCGGTAGTATTCGGCCGAGGTGAAATCGGGCGCCGCTTCCGGGTGGCGCCAGGAACCGACGAAATTGGAGCAGTTCTGCGCCTGCAAGAACGCCACCATGGTCATCTGCCGCATCTTGATATCCTATTTAATGTTATGGGATCAGATGATCCCATGGGCCTTCATGTCCTGGATTTCGCCCGCCGTCAGTCCCAGCCAGCCGCCATAGATTTCATCGTTGTGCTGGCCGATCTTCGGGCTGGGCGCGGTCGGAACCTTGTCGGTGCCGTGCAGCCGCAACGGCGAGTTCGGCACCACGATCCGGCCGAGTTCGGGATGGTCGATCCATTCCAGCATGCCGCGGCCATGCATATGCGGATCGTGCATCACTTCGGCCACGTTGCGCACGGGGGCACAGGGAATGCGGTATTTCGCGGTGATCGCGAACACCTCCATCTTGCCCAGCGCGAGCGTCCAGCCGGTGACGATCTGATCGGTCAGCGCCATGTTGGCGGCGCGGTCCTTCATGGTGGCAAAACGCGGATCGGTCTTCAGATCCTCCCGCCCCATCGCGGTGCATAAATTCTGCCAATGCGCCTCGGTGACCACATTGATCGCCACGTGGCCATCCTTGGCCGCATAGACGTTGTACGGCGCGCTGGTCATCCCCGCCTGGTGATTGCCGGTGCGCGGCGGAATTTCGCCGGTGCTGTGGAAATGCTGCATGGACGAGGCCATCGAGCAGTATACCGCCTCCTGCATCGACACCTCCACCAGCCTGCCCTGGCCGGTGCGGGTGCGCTCGAACAGCGCGGTTAGAATGCCGCCGTAAAGATGAATGCCGCCCATGAAATCCACCAGCGTCGGCCCGGCCTTCATCGGGCTGCCGCTGGGGGTGCCGGTCACGCTCATGATGCCGGACACTGCCTGGATGGTCAGGTCCATGGCCAGGTTGTCGCGGTCCGGACCGCTGATACCGTAGCCGGTGCCGGTGGCGTAGATCAGCGCCGGATTTTTTTCATGCAGCACGTCCCAGCCGACGCCGAGCTTGTCCATCACCCCCGGCGCGAAGTTTTCCAGCAGCACATCGGCGCGCTGCACCATCCGAAACAGCAACTCACGGCCGCGCCTGTGCTTCAGGTTCAGCGTGATCGCGCGCTTGTTGGCATTTAGCATCGCCACCGGCAGCGTGGTGTCTTTTCCATCCGACAGCGCCCGGCGGCGCAGCGGCTCGCCGGTCAGCGGTTCGATCTTGATGACATCCGCCCCGGCCTTGGCCAGCAGCAGGGTGCAATAGGGGCCCTGATAGATCTGGCCGAAATCCAGCACCGTGATCCCGGCCAGCGGCCGGTTCGGGCTCGGTTGCGTGTCGGCTGGCATCGCGTTTCTATCTCCCGGCTGCATCTTGGGTTCGCTCAGTATGGCGCCAAACACCGGTTGTCTCCAGCCGCGCTGCGTGGCACGGCTGGATCGAACCGAACCGGGGCATATCCGCATGGCGCTATGGGTCAGATACGAACATCAGGGCAGCGCCGGCTTCGGCACGCTGGACCAGGGCCGCGTCCAGCCGCATGGCGGAGATATGTTCGCCAATCCCACGCCTGACGGTGCCACACTGGCGCTGGACCAGCTTTGCCTGCTCGCCCCGGTGCGCCCCGGCAACTTCATCGGTTTGTGGAACAATTTTCACGAACTCGCGGCCAAACTCGGTTCGCCGATCCCCACCGAGCCGCTGTATTTCCTGAAATCCCCCGGCAGCGTCCAGCACCCCGAAGGCGGGATCGTCCCGCCTTCGGGCTACACCGGCAGAACGCTGTACGAGGGCGAGCTGGGCATCGTCATCGGCCGCCGTTGCGCCAATTTGTCCGAGGCCGATGCGGCACAGGCGATCTTCGGCTTCACCTGCGTCAACGACGTCACCGCACTCGACCTGCTGAACGCCGACCCGAGCTTTCCGCAATGGGCGCGGGCCAAAAGCTGCGCCACCTTCGGCCCCTGCGGCCCGGCCATCGCCACCGGCCTCGACTGGTCGCAGCTGCGCATCCGCACCCTGCTGAACGGACGCGAGCGGCAGAACTATCCGGCCGCCGACATGATCCTGCCACCCGCGCGCATCGTCAGCCTGATTTCGCGCGAGATGGTGTTGCAACCCGGCGACCTGATCGCCTGCGGCACCTCGGTCGGCGCGCTGCCGATGCGGCCGGGCATGGTGGTGGAGATCGTCATCGATGGCATCGGCACGCTGCGCAACCGGATGGAGGCGCGCCCGGCAACGTGCTAAACGGGCTTCAAATGGGACAGGGAACGGACCGAATGCGGCGATCCTGCCGGCTATTCGCCATCGGGTTGTTGGCGATCGTTTGCGCCATGCTGAACGGCGTTCCCACCCCAGCGGCAGCGCAGGCGCCGAAACAGGGCGGCATATTGCGCATCTATCACCGCGACACCCCGGCCAGCGCCTCGGTGCTGGAAGAAGCCACGATCTCCACGATCGTGCCGTTCATGGGCGTGTTCAACAATCTGGTGCTGTATGACCAGCACATCGCGCAGAACTCGCCGCAAACGATCGTGCCCGAGCTGGCCACCAGCTGGGCCTGGAACGGCGATTACACCGCGCTGACCTTCAAGCTGCGCCAGGGGATCAAATGGCATGACGGCAAACCGTTCACCGCCCGCGATGTGGTCTGCACCTGGGACATGCTGCGCGGCAAATCCGCCAATGCCCTACGCAAGAACCCGCGCGAGCCGTGGTACCAGAACGTCGCCGATGTCGCCGTCATCGCGCCGGACGAAGTTGTCTTCAAACTCAACCATCCGCAGCCCTCGCTGCTGGCCATGCTGGCGGCGGGATATTCGGTGGTTTATCCCTGCCATGTCTCGACCCGCGACATGCGCCTGCATCCGATCGGCACCGGGCCGTTCAAATTCGTCGAGTTCAAGGGCGGCGAATCGATCAAGCTGACCCGCAACCCGGATTACTGGCGCCCCGGGCGACCCTATTTGGACGGCATCGAATACACCGTCATTCCGAACCGTTCCACCGCGATCCTGGCATTCATCGCCGGCAAATTCGACATGACGTTCCCAACCGAGGTCACCATCCCGCTGCTGGGCGACATTCAGACCCAGGCGCCGCAGGCGATCTGCAAAATCGTGCCGATCGGCGTTTCCACCAATCTGATCGTCAACCGCGAAGTGCCGCCGTTCGACAATGCCGATATCCGCCGGGCGATGGCGCTGACGATCGACCGCCAGCAGTTCATCGATATTCTCTCGCAAGGCAAATCCGATGTCGGCGCCCACATGCTGCCCCCGCCCGAGGGCATCTGGGGCATGCCGACGGCGATGCTGCGCACCCTGCCCGGCTACGATCCGGATGTGGCAAAAAGCCGTGCCGAAGCCCGCCGGCTGATGGAAAAGAACGGCTACAACGAAACCAACCGGCTGAAGATAAAAGTCTCCACCCGCAACATCGCCCAGTACCGCGATGCCGGGGTGATCCTGATCGACCACCTCAAGCGCATCTATATGGACGGCGAGCTGGACCCGGTGGAAAGTGCCAACTGGGACGCCAAGGTGGCGCGCAAGGATTATAGCGTGGGCATGAACCTGACCGGCACCTCGGTCGACGATCCGGACGTCGCGTTCTACGAAAATTACGGCTGCGGCTCGCAGCGCAACTACACGCAATACTGCAACCGCGATCTGCAGGCCGCGTTCGACCGCCAATCGGTGGAAACCGACTTTGAAAAGCGCCGTGCCATGGTCTGGGACATTGACCGCAGGCTACAGGAAGACATCGCCCGCCCGATCATCTATCACGGCCGCTCCGCCACCTGCTGGCAGCCCTATGTGAAGGATTTCACGCTGATGGTGAACAGCTCCTACAACGGCTACCGTTTCGAGGATGTCTGGCTCAACAAATAGGGAAACGGGATTTGGGCGCCTATCTGGTCCGGCGGCTGGGATTGATGGGGCTGACCCTGTTCGGCATCTCGGTGATTATTTTTGTCCTGTTGCGCCTGGTCCCCGGCAATATCGTCGACATTCTGTTCGACAGCGCCGGCATGGTGAACCCGGCCGAGAAGCTGAAGATCATGCAGGATCTCGGCCTCGACAGATCCATCCCGGAACAATATTTGTCCTGGATCGGCGGTCTGCTGCGCGGCGATCTCGGCTATTCCTACGTCTCGGAAAAACCCACGCTGTCGGAGATCCTGCCGCGACTGCCCATCACGGCCAAACTGGCCGGTATGGCGCTGAGCTTCGCGGTGCTGATCGGCGTGCCGCTCGGCGTGATCAGCGCGGTCCGGCAGAACACCTGGCTGGATTACGTGCTGCGCATCGTCAGCCTGAGCGGCCTGTCGATGCCGTCGTTCTGGCTGGGGCTGCTGATCCTGATGGCCTTCGTCGCCAGTTTTGGCACGTTGCCGATCTATACCGATCCACCCAAAACCCTGCTGGACGAATTGCTGCTGTTGGCGGTGCCGGCCGCGGCGGTCGGGTTTCGCAGCTCCGCATTGATCATGCGCCTGACGCGCTCATCCATGCTGGAAGTATTGCGCCAGGACTTCATCCGCACCGCCCGCGCCAAGGGCGCCTCCCCGGCCGCGGTGAACTTCAACCATGCGCTGCGCAACGCCATGCTGCCGGTCGTCACCGTCATCGGCATCGAGGCGGCGTTCCTGATCGGCGGCCTGATCGTTACCGAAACGGTATTCAACATCCCCGGCGTCGCCCGCTTCCTGGTGGAAGCGATCCGCTGGCGCGACTACCCGATCGTGCAGAACCTTGTGATGTTCATCGCCGTGGTCGTGGTCAGCGTGAACTTCCTGGTCGACATGCTGTACGCGGTGCTCGATCCCCGCATCAAATACTCGGATTAGGGAAACACCGCATGGCCGGCGAAACCTACACCGTGGAGCTGAACCGGGCCGGCGCCAACACGCATGGGCGCTGGGCCGAACTGCGCTTCCTGGCACGGCAATACCCGCTCGGCGCGATCGGCGCGGTCATTCTGATCCTGTTCGTCTTCGCTGCCATCTTCGCCGATTTCATCACCCGCTTCGACCCGCTGTCCACCAATGCCGCGGTCTCGCTCGCCCGGCCGGGCTGGGAGCATTGGCTGGGGGCCGATTTCATGGGCCGCGATGTCTATAGCCGGCTGGTCTATGGCGCGCGCATTTCGCTGGCGGTCGGCATCACCTCCACGCTGATCGGCAGCGTGCTCGGCGTGGCGATCGGGCTGACCGCCGGCTATCTCGGCGGCTGGGTGGATTTGCTGACCCAGCGCGTGACCGACATCATGCAGGCCCTGCCGCTGCTGGTGCTGGCACTGGTGATGTCGGCCGCCCTCGGCCCGTCGTTGCGCACCACGATCATCGCCATCTCGATCCCGCTGGTGCCGTACTCGGCCCGGGTGATCCGCTCCAACACGCTGGCGCTGCGCGAAATGGCGATGGTGGAGGCGGCCAAGGCGGTCGGCATGAGCGAGTGGCGCATCGCGCTGCGCCATGTGCTGCCCAACACCATCGCGCCGCTGATCGTTCTGGCCACGGCGCAGCTTGGGTCCACCATCCTGACCGAGGCATCGCTGTCGTTTCTCGGCCTCGGTGTGCCGGAACCCTATCCGTCCTGGGGCCGGATGCTGTCGGAATCGGCCGCCGAATACATCCGCACGGCGCCCTGGCTGGTGATCTTCCCTGGCATCGTCATCAGCCTGATGGTGTTCGGCACCAATCTGCTCGGCGATGCGCTGCGCGACATGCTCGACCCAAGGCAGCGCGGCTGATGGACCAAACCACGCTGCCGGTGCTGGAAGTCTCCGGGCTGACCACGCTGTTCTTCACCCGCCAGGGGGTCGTTACCGCGGTCAACGACATGTCGTTCTCGGTCGGGCGCGGCGAAACGCTGGCCATCGTCGGCGAGTCCGGTTGCGGCAAGAGCATCACCGCGCTGTCGATCCTGGGGCTGGTGCCGAGCCCGCCCGGGCGCATCGTCGCCGGCAATGTGCGGCTGGAAGGCCGCGACCTGACGGCGCTGAGCGAGCGGGAAATGCGCGGCGTTCGCGGCAACGACATCTCGATGATCTTCCAGGAGCCGATGACCTCGCTGAACCCGGTCATGACCATCGGCAAACAGATCACCGAAGCCATCAGGTTGCATCAGCATCTGTCCGGCCAGGCGGCGATGGACAAGGCAATCGAGATGCTGCGCCTGGTGCGCATCCCCGAGCCCGCCCAGCGGGTGCGCGAATATCCGCACCAGCTCTCGGGCGGCATGCGCCAGCGGGCGATGATCGCGATGGCGCTGGCCTGCAACCCGAAACTGCTGATCGCCGACGAGCCGACCACGGCGCTGGACGTGACCATCCAGGCGCAGATCCTGCAACTCATCATGCAGTTGCAGCGGGACCTGCAGATGGCGATGCTGATGATCACCCACGATCTGGGCGTGGTCGCCAACATGGCCGACGAGGTGGTGGTTATGTACCACGGCAAGGTGATGGAGTCGGGCACGCTGGAAGACGTGTTTCGCGACCCGCGCCACCCCTATCTGAAGGCGCTGATGCGTGCCGTGCCGCGTTTCAACATGGCTCCTGGCGAGCGGCTCACGCCGATACGCGAGATCCAGGTATCGGCCGG
>JAYTXR010000121.1:0-7851 GCA_043742865.1 Acetobacteraceae bacterium | reverse complement strand
GAGACGCGCACCGCGCCCGATGGTGCCAGCCTGCTGGTGGTTCCAGGGGCCGCGGCGCTGGCTTGGCTGGTCGGCGATCCACGGGCGCAATTCGATGTCGGACACTGGGTGCCGGTGATCGCCGGCATCAGCCCCGGTGTGGTGGCATTGCGGGGCGGGGCGGCCGGGCTGGCATCGGGACGGAAAATCCGCATTGCGGCGGCCTCGCCGGTGGGGCCGGAACTGGCGGCGCTGCTGGGTCTGGATCTGCTGGGAGCGCAGCCGGTGCCGGTGCCGGGACTGATCGACGACGACGCCGTGCGGACGGCGCTGATGAACGATCGGGTCGACGGGGTCTTGCTGCGGGGGCGGAAGGTCGGCGAGCAGGTCGCGGCGATGGCCGGCCTCGGCGTGCAGCCGGTCTTCTCGCTGGGCGAGGCGACCGATGCCGGGCTGGCGGCGCGCGATCCGGCGTTTCCCGAGCTGCCGCATTTCGCCGAGCTGCTGTCGGCGTCGCGTCCGGATGTTGTATCCGGGCCGCTTTTCAGCGGCTGGCGCGCGATAGCCGCGGCGACGCGGCTGGAATTCGCCGTCGTGCTGCCGCAGCTGACGCCGGCGGCGATGGTCGCGCAATGGCGGCGGGCCGGTGCAGAGGCGGCTGGCGCGCCGGAGATGGCGCAGGCAACCTCCGGTCAGATGGTCCGCGCGCTGACAGGTGCTGCCGGCGCCGCCGAGATCGCCGCCGTTTCGGCGGAGGCGGCCACGCTGCTGGAGTTGCGGCGCTGGCTGGGCACAAGGCTGGACTGGCATCCGGGCTGATAGCGGCGCGTTAACCTTTAGACGCTATTTTAAGACGGGTCTTTTTCGCCAGGACGGCGCTGTTCAGAAGGCGCTTACATGCCGAACGATCTGATCGTCCGCCCGATTGCCACGCTGCCGCCCGAACCGGCTGCCCAGGAGTCCAAGTCCGCACCGCCGGAGCGGGGCGCCGCGTCGGTGCTGGCGACCGACACTGCCCTGCCCAACCCGACGCTGCGGCTGGACCCGACATTGGGATTGGTGGTGATCGAATTCCATAACCAGAGCGGCCACGTTACCACGTCGATCCCGGGGGCGCGGCAATTGGATGCATACCGAACCGCGCGCAAACTCGCCGCCCCACCGGAAGCGGTGCCAGGCGTTCATACCCCAGCAACCCGTCAAGTCTAAACCGAGGTATTGGATTCTAAGGGTGAGCCCTTAGCGGGTCCAGGGCAGAGCCCTGGCCTTGATTACCCTTGAGGAGGATCGGTATCCAACATGGCGCGCCTGCTGCTGGCGGATCGGGTAAAGGGGCGGCAGGACAGTTTTCTAGGCCCGCTGCTGCCGGCACTGGAACGGGCTCACGACGTGCGGTTCGTGTCGCTGGGCCCAGGCGAGCCCCTGGCCGAGGCGATTGCCTGGGCCGATATCGTCTGGCTGGAATGGTGTTGGGACCATGCGGTCTGGGTCACCCGGTCCGGTCTGCTGCGCGGCCGTCCCTGCATCGTGCGGCTGCATTCGATCGAGGCGCTGCAAACCGAATTTCCGGCCCGGATGGACTGGTCGCAGGTGCACCGGCTGATCACCGTGGGCGAGGATATTGCTGAATTGGTGCGGGCACGGGTTTCGCCAACCGCCGCTGTGGCGATGCAGATCCTTCCCAACGGCATTGATACGGAACGCTTCGCCGCGGCCCCGGCGGACCGTCTGGACCGCTACCGGGTCGGCTGGGTCGGGCATCTGGAACCGAAGAAGAACCCGATGCTGCTGCTGCAGATCGCCCACCGGCTGCGCCAGCTGGATCCGCGCTACAGTTTCCACGTCGCCGGCGCCTTCACCGATCTACGCACAAGCCGCTATCTGCAACGGATGATCGCGGCGCTGGGGCTGGAGGCGGCGATCGCGTTCGCCGGCCCGGTGGCCGACATGCCGGCCTGGTATGCCGACAAGGGCGTGCTGCTATCCACCACGATGTACGAAAGCTTCGGCATGAACATCGGTGAGGCGATGGCGGTTGGGGCGTTTCCGGTGGTGCATGATTTCCCCGGCGCGGAGCATCTATGGCCGGCCGAATGCCTGTTTGCCAGCGTCGACCAGGCAGTGGCGCTGATCCGCGCCAGCCGTCCCGGGCTGTACCGCAACTGGGTCGGCGAGCGCTACGGGCTGGAGCGCCAGGTTGACGCGGTGCTGGCCCTGATCGCCGAGTTGGCGGACGCGCGGCTAGCCGCCGGTTTTGCCTAAAGCCTGGGTCAGCCCGGCCACCGTGCCGAGGCTGGCCGCCATATCGGTGGGGATCAGCACGGTGGCGCCGCGGTCCTTGTTCATCTCGTACAGCAGGTTCATCTGCCGCAATTGCAGCGCCACCGGGTCGCGGCCGTAGATCACCGCCGCCGCCAGCACCTGCTCGGCGATTTCGCGCTCGGCCGAGGCCAGCGTCACGCGGGCGTCTTTTTCCCGTTCGGCCTGGGCCTGGCGGCTCATCGCATCCTGCAGCTCGCGCGGGATGGAAACATCCTTGATCTCCACGCTGCGGATCGTCACGCCCCAGCTTTCGGTCTTCTCGTTGATGGTCAGCCGCAGCCGCTCATCGGCGGATTTGCGATCCGACAGCAGCCGGGACAGATCGGTGGCGCCGATCATCTCGCGCAGGCTGGTCTGCGCCACCCGCTCGATAGCCTGGCGGTAGTCGGTGATGCGGATGGCGACGAATTCGGCGTTTTCCACCTGCCAGAACACGATGGCATCGACGCCGACGGCGACGGTATCGCGGGTCAGCGCCTGCTCGGCGACGATGGTGGTGGTCTGGATGCGCATGTCGACGATCTGCGCCACCCGGTCCAGGATCGGGATCAGCAGATACAGGCCGGGTCCGCGCACGCCGGCAAACCGGCCAAGGCGCAGCACCACGGCGCGCTGCCATTCATTGGCGATGCGGATGGAGCGGGCCAGGATCAACAGTAAAACGGCACCGGCGACGATCAGCAGCGACAACATCGGGGGAGGAAAATGGTCCATGGTGCGCCATCCGCGTGATAGAACAGGATCCTACGCGCAATCGCGCGGTTGCACCCAATGGTTTCCTGACTTCCGGGATAGCAGGGGCACCCTGGATCGCAGTCCGCCTTCCTTCAAAGCCTCCCCAAGAGGCTCGCTGTTGTCGGTCTCGTCGGCCATTCGCGTCAGTACCTGGCAGGGCGTCAGGTGCAGCCGCCGCCGCTTGGCGGAACTGTGATGTCGCATTGCTGAGCCGATCGGTCTGAAGGTAGAGATTGCCGAGTTGGAGATGCAGCGCCGTGTCCCCCGGCTTCCCGTATCCGTCACTGCCGGAACGCCACGACATCGAGACATCCATAGGCTTCCGGCAGGTTCGGCGCGATTGCCAAGGCATTCCGACAATATCTCGTTGCGTTCGCCAAAGCCGCCAGACGAAAAAGCTTTCGTCGTTCTGGGTTGAACCCAGAACGACTGCGATCGCATCGTCGTATTTACGCTGGTCTAAATCCAGCCAGGCGCGCTCGCACGGGATGCCGACGCTGCGGGGAGCGCCATGGTTCGTGGTTGTCATCTGCCCGGGCTTTCTGCAGGGCTTCTCAAGATGGGCGGCCAGGTCGACCGCACTGACGGATATGTCAAGATTTTTTGGACGTATCTGCAACCAAAACGCTTCTTCGGAGCCCGCGATTTCTCCGGTAGCATCGCCGACATCCCGGCGATATCTTCAGCGTGGTGGATGGGAGACGGTCGGTGCTCTTTCGGGTGGCTATTTTTCTGGTCTTGCTGGTGGCGCGCGTCGCGTCGGCGGCGGACCTGACGGTGTTCGCCGCGGCGAGCCTGACCGATGCGTTGAAGGATATCTCTGCCGCCTGGGTCGTCCTCGGACATGCGGCGCCGGCGCTGTCATTCGGCGCCAGTTCCACGCTGGCACGCCAGATCGAACAGGGTGCCGGGGTCAATCTGTTCGCCTCGGCCGACACGCAATGGATGGACGAGCTGGCAACCCGCGATCGGATTGTGCCGCAGTCCCGGCACGACCTGTTGGGTAACAGCCTGGTGCTGGTGGTGCCGGCGGACCAGGCTCGGAAAGTGGCGATCGGGCCGGGGTTCGACCTGGCGGGCCTGCTGGGGCCGGGCGGGCGGCTGGCCACCGGGGATCCGGCGCATGTACCGGCTGGGATCTACGCCGAACAGGCGCTGCGCCGGCTCGGCGTATGGGCGGTAGCCGAGCCCAGGCTGGCGCGGGCGGAGAATGTGCGCGCGGCGCTGCTGCTGGTGGAACGCGGGGAAGCGCCGGCCGGCATCGTCTATGCTACCGATGCGGCGGCCAGTACTGCCGTGGCGGTGGCCGGCGTATTCCCGCCCGCCAGCTATGACCGCATCAGCTACCCGTTCGCGCTGATCCGCGGCGGCGACACGCCGGAGGCGCGGGCATTGCTGGACTTCGTCGCCGGTCCGGAGGCACGCGCGATTTTCGCCCGGCGCGGTTTTCAGGTGGAGTAGCCGCATTTCCGATCTGCTTTCGCCGGACGAATGGACCGCGGTCGGGCTGACGCTGGGGGTTGCGGGCCGCGCGGTCGGGTTCGGGCTGCCGGTGGCGATGGCCGCTGCCTGGCTGCTGACCTGGCAAGAATTTCCCGGGCGGTCTGTGCTCAACGCGCTGGCGCATCTGCCTTCGGCGCTGCCGCCGGTGGTGACCGGCTGGCTGCTGCTGCTGGTGTTCGGGGTGCGCGGGCCGGTGGGCGCCTTTCTGCACGCGCATTTCGGCATTCGGTTGGTGTTCACCACCGCCGGCGCCGCGCTGGCCTGCGCGGTAATGGTATTTCCGGTGATGTTGCGCGCCATCCGCCAATCGATGGAGGCGATCGAGCCCGGCATGGCGCAGGCGGCGCGCAGCCTGGGCGCCGGCGCGTGCGACCGATTTCTGACCATCACCTTGCCTCTGGCGGCACCGGGCGTGCTGGTCGGTGCGATCACTGGCTTTGTCGCCAGCCTGGGCGAATTCGGCGCCGTGATCACTTTCGCCGCCTCCATTCCCGGCCAGACCCAGACCCTGCCGCTGGCGATCTACGCGGCACTGCAAACACCGGGCGGGGAGGCGGCGGCCGCGCGGCTGTCGCTGATTTCGGTGGCGCTCGCGGTCGCCGGGCTGCTAGCGGCGGAATGGGCGGGGCGGCGATTGCGCGCGCGGGTCGGGCTTTGAGTCTGTCGGTTGCGTTTCGGCATGAATTTTCCGGCTTGTCCCCCGGTTTTTCGGTCGACATCGATTTCAGCGTGCCGGAGATCGGCACCACGGTGCTGTTCGGCCGCTCTGGCTGCGGCAAGAGCACGATCGTGAACGCGGTGGCCGGGTTGCTGCGCCCCGTCCAAGGCCGGATTTCGCTCGGCGGCACGGTTCTGGTCGACACCGAAACCGGGATATTTTTGCCACCGGAGCGCCGGCGCATCGGGCTGGTGTTCCAGGATGCCAGGCTGTTCCCGCATATGTCGGTCGACAGCAATCTGCGCTACGGGCTGCGCCGGGCGCCCCAGGAATTGCCGACCCGTGGATTGCCGACCCGGGAATTGGCAGCCCGGGGGTCTATTCGGTTCGACGACGTGGTGGAATTGCTTGGGCTGACCGGGTTGTTGTCACGTCGGCCGCACAGCCTGTCCGGCGGCGAGCGTCAGCGCGTGGCGATCGGCCGGGCGCTGCTGTCCCAGCCGCTGATGCTGGCGATGGACGAGCCGCTGGCCAGCCTGGATGCGCAACGGCGGGCGGAAATCCTGCCATATCTGGCGCGGCTGCGGCGGTCGCTGAAACTGCCGATCCTGTATGTGACGCATTCGCTGGACGAGGTGGCCAGACTTGCCGACACGCTGGTGCTGATCCGCGCCGGGCGCGTGCTGGCCGCCGGTCCGCTGCCGGCGCTGCTCGGGCGCGCGGATCTTCCCCTTGCCCGGCGCGACGATGCGGCCTCGGTGCTCCCCGCAAGGGTGGTGGCCCACGATCCGGCCCGCCAGTTGACCGAACTGGCCGCGTCTGGCCGGCGCCTGCTGGTGCCGCTGCTGGACGCCCCGCCGGGCCATGAATTGCGGGTGCGCATCCCGGCGCGTGAGGTGATCCTGGCGGCCGAGGAACCGCGCGGCATCAGCGTGCACAACATCATCCCTGGCGCCGTGCACGCGGTGGTGGCCGACCCCGCCCGCCATGCCGCGATGGTAGAGATCGCGTTGGAGGACGCCACGCTGCTGGCCCGGGTGACGCCGGACGCGGTGGCGCGGCTAGGTCTGGTGCCGGGCGCGCCGGTATTGGCGCTGGTCAAGTCGGTAGCGATCGAAGTGCTGGCGGATTGACGCCCGGCTCAGCGATCCGCCCGGCTCAGCGATCCGGCAGATCCAGCACGTTTTTCGCGACGATGTTGCGCTGGATTTCGTTCGAGCCGCCATAGATTGTCGCCGGACGGGCCTGCAGATACAGGCCGGAGGGGTGCAGTTCGCGGTTGCCCTCCATCGGTTCCAGCAGCGCGCCGTTTTCGCCGGCGATTTCCAGGCTGCACTCGGTGATGCGCTGGAACAGCTCGGTCTGCCATATCTTCAACTGCGACACATCCGGACCCAGCGTTTCGCCGCGCCGCACCAGGTCGACATAGGTCGCATGCAGCTCGCGCAGATCGGCGAGATCGAGCCGCAGTCTGGTGTAGCGGTCCTGGAACGCCGCATCCTCCCAGACGCCCATGCGCGCGGCCAGCTGCTTCAGGCGGGCCAGCGCATACTGGGACTGTTTCGGCGCGCCAAGGAAAATGCGCTCGAACCCGAGCAGCGCCTTGGCCATGGTCCAGCCCTGGTTCACCTCGCCCACCAGGTTTTCGGCAGGTACCCGGACGTGGTCGAAGAACACTTCGCAGAACTCGTCGTGTAGTTCGAGGTTGACGATCGGGCGAACGGTGACGCCTGGGCTGTCCATCGGCACCAGCAGGAAGGAAATGCCCTCCTGCTTCTTGGCCACGCGGTCGGTACGGACCAGCACGAAAATCCAGTCGGCGTCGCTGGCCAAAGTGGTCCATGTCTTCTGGCCGTCGATCACCCATTCCCCGCCTTCGAGCACGGCCGAGGTAGTCACCCCGGCGAGGTCGGAGCCGGCATTGGGCTCGCTGTAGCCCTGGCACCAGATGTCCTGCCCGGCAAGAATGCGCGGGAGGAAGCGTTCGCGCTGCGCCGGCGTGCCATAGCGGATCAGCAGCGGGCCGAGCAGGACGATGCCGTGATCGGGCATCCGGGCCACTCCGTGACGCTCGTATTCCTCGACCATGATGAGTTGCTTGGCAGCCGAAAGCCCCATTCCGCCATGCTCGAGCGGCCACGAGGGCGCGAGCCAGCCTTTGGCCGAGAGCGCCATGTACCAAGGCTTCATCGCCTCCCAATGCAGCCGCTGCGGTGGGTTGCGGAGATCGGGCGGGTAATTGGCAGCGACCCAGGCGCGCACGGTGGCGCGGAATGCAACATCGGATACGTCGTTGAGATTTTGGATTAGCTCCATCCTGTCACGATACCGGATGACTGACTTATGGTCGAGGCGGCTTGATTCCCCCCGCCCCTCGTGACAGGGGTTGGAAAAGGGTGTGGGAGGCAAGCTTTGATGTCTGACGATCTACTCGAAACCCATGCGGACGGTATCGTGACTCTCACGCTGAACCGGCCGGACAGCATGAATGCGTTCTCCGACCCCATGATCCGGGGCCTGATCGAGGCGCTGCCCCGCCTGGGCGCCGATCCTTCGGTTGGCGCCATCATCCTCACCGGCGCCGGTCGGGCCTTCTGCGCAGGCGGCGACGTGAAGGCGATGGCAAGTCGCGGCGAGTTCGACTTCGAGGCACG
>JAYTXR010000120.1:0-3410 GCA_043742865.1 Acetobacteraceae bacterium | reverse complement strand
CGAAACCGCGTGGCCAGCGCGTCCCAGATCAGCAGCCGCCCGGACAGGCTCTCGCCGATGCCCAGGATCTCCTTCAGCACCTCGGTCGCCTGCAATGTGCCCATCACGCCGGTGACCGCGCCGAGCACGCCGGCCTCCGAGCAGCTCGGCACCAGGCCCTCCGGCGGAGCCTCGGCATACAGGCAGCGATAACAGGGGCCGCCTGGCTTGAACACCGATAACTGCCCCTCGAAGCGCAGCACCGCGGCAGAAACCAGCGTGCGCCGGCCCAGCACGCAGGCATCGGCGACCAGGAAGCGGGTGGCGAAATTATCGGTCCCGTCGCAGACGATGTCGTAAGCCCCGATCAGCCCGGCGGCGTTATCGGCGTTCAGCCGGACCGGATGCGCCTCGATCCGCACGCCGGGGTTGATCGCCAGCGCGGCTTGCGCAGCGGAGGCGGCCTTGCCGACGCCGATCCGCGCGGTGGTGTGGGCGATCTGTCGCTGCAAATTGGACAGCTCCACATGGTCGTCATCGACGATGCCGATGGTGCCGACCCCGGCCGCCGCCAGATACAGCACCAGCGGACTGCCCAGCCCGCCAGCGCCGACCACCAGCACTTTCGCCGCCTTCAGCCGGGCCTGGCCGGTGCCGCCCACTTCCTCCAGCAGGATATGGCGGGAGTAGCGGCGAATTTCGTCTTCGGAGAAATCGATGTCCATATCCATACGATATAGGATGCGCCGGACGAACCGCGAATAGGTCTGCGATGAAGGCAACCGAGACATGAGCGCCGCCCCCAACCCCGACCACGCCCTGGTGCTGTTCTCTGGCGGCCAGGATTCTGCGACCTGCCTGGCATGGGCGTTGGACCGCTACGCCCATGTGGAGACGGTCGGGTTCGCCTATGGCCAGCGCCACGCCATCGAACTCGCCTGCCGCGAGCCGCTGCGCCGAGGTATTGCCGCCTTTCCCGGCTGGGGCGAGCGGCTGGGCGCCGATCATCTGCTGGATATTACCCCGGCGCTGTCGGCCATCGGCACCACGGCGCTGACCTCCGACACCGCATTCGCGATGACCGCGGAGGGGCTGCCCAACACCTTCGTGCCCGGCCGCAACCTGCTGTTCCTGACCTATGCCGCGGCGATCGCCTATCGGCGCGGGCTGCGACGCCTGGTCACCGGGGTCTGCGAGACAGATTATTCCGGCTACCCCGATTGCCGCGACGACACCATCAAGGCCATGCAACTGGCGCTGAACCTCGGCATGCAGCGCCGCTTCGTGCTGGAAACCCCGCTGATGTGGCGCGACAAGGCCGCCACCTGGGCGCTGGCCGACGCGCTGGGGGGTGGCGCGCTGGTGGAACTGGTTCGCACCGCCAGCCATAGCTGCTATCTGGGGGACCGTTCGGAGCTGCATTCCTGGGGTTTTGGCTGCGGCATTTGCCCGGCCTGCGACCTGCGGCGGGCGGGGTTTGAGCGTTGGAAATTTGGGAGATGACTGTGCAGAGATCCTGTTTCGCGTTTATCGCTGGATTTGCCGTGCTGGCGGCGTTTGCCGGCAACGCCCTGGCGGCGTCGCAGGAGACCAACCTGCGTATCGGCAACGCCGCCGATCTGGCCGATTTCTGCGCCACCCCACGCTCCGAGCCGACCGGGCCAGAGCGGCTGAATTTTTGCCACGGCTACGCCCAGGGCGCACTGACCACGGAGTTGCGGCACGAGAACGCCACCGGCAAAAAGCGGATCTGCATGCCCAACCCGGCCCCGCCGCGCGACGTGACCATGGGCGAGTTCGTCAAATGGGTCCGCTCGGCTCCGAAGAACCAGACGATGGTGGCGACCGATGGGCTGTTCACGTTCCTGTCCGAACGCTTCCCCTGCAAATAGGCGGCGACCCCCGGGCCTTGCCCTGCGGCCGCCAAGCCCCTTGAATGTTGCCGCAAATCGGGGGAACGACATTGGCAAAACAGCTCGCCGGAAAAATCGCCTGGGTCACCGGCGCGGGATCAGGCATCGGCGAGGCCGCCGCAATCGCGCTGGCTGGTGAGGGCGCGATCACCGTCCTGACCGGAAGGCGCGCCGAGAACCTGGAAAACACCGCCGCCCAGATCCGCGCCGCCGGCGGGGAGGCGCATGTGCAGCCGGCGGATTTGATGAAATCCGCCGAGGTGCAGAAACTCGGTGCGTTCATCGGCGAAAAATTCGGACGGCTGGACATATTGGTGAACAATGCCGGCATCAACATCGGCGACCGGCACTGGAACAAGCTGACGCCGGACGGCATCGACACGCTGGTCGACGGCAACCTGAAATCGGCGCTGTACTGCGTCACCGTGGCATTGCCGTTCATGCGGGCGCAAAAAGACGGCCTGCTGATCCACACGGCCTCGATGGCCGGGCGCTTCATCGGCGGCCTGTCCGGCCCGATCTACACCGCCGCCAAGCACGGCGTGGTGGCAATGAGCCACACCATCAACATGGAGGAATGCATCCACGGCATCCGCTCCTCGGTAATGCTGCCCGGCGAGGTCGCCACCCCCATCCTGGACAAGCGGCCGGTCCCGGTGACGCCGGAGGAACGCGCGCGCCTGGTGCAGTCGGCCGATTGCGGCGATCTGGTGCGCTATATCGCCTGTCTGCCGGCGCATGTATGCATCCCCGAGGTGATGATCACGCCGGCCTGGAACCGCACCTATGTCGCCGCGCTGCAACGCAATCAGACTTAGACTAATTTCGAAGGAAACGAAATATGGCCACGAACAAACGCCGCGTCATGGTGCCCAGCAACATGGGCCGCGAAGGCGTCGACCTGCTGCGCGCGCGCGACGATATCGAGGTGATTTCCTACCCGACCGGCATTGCCCAGGCCGAATTGCTGCCGATGCTGGCCGATGTGGCGGGCATCGCGCTGTCGGCCACGCCGTACCGGCGGGCCGAGCTCGACGCCTCGCCGGCGATGCAGGTGGTCGCGCGCATCGGGGTGGGGTTCGACGCCGTGGAGGTGCCGGCCCTTTCGGGGCGGAAGATACCGCTGATGGTCACCGGCATCGCCAATTCCACTTCGGTGGCCGAGCAGGCGGTGTTCTTCATCATGGCGATCGCCAAGCGCGTCGCTGACCTCGACACGCTGGTCAAGGAAGGCCGCTGGAACGACCGCTTCGTGACCATCCCGTCGCAGCTTTCCGGCAAGACCGCCCTGGTGGTCGGTTTCGGGCGCATCGGCACCCGTTCCGCCAAGCGGCTCGCGGCGCTGGAAATGACTGTGCTGGTCTATGACCCGCACGTGCCCGCCGCCACCATCACCGCTGGCGGCTATGAGGCGGTGACCGATCTGGACGCCGCCCTTCCGCGCGCCGATTACGTGACCATCCATTGCCCGAAATCGCCGGCGACGGTGGACATGTTCAACGCCGCGCGGCTGGCGAG
>JAYTXR010000119.1:0-8847 GCA_043742865.1 Acetobacteraceae bacterium | reverse complement strand
CGCCGTGCCGCCGACAGGGCGCGGCAGGTGCCGGGGTAAACCGCGCTGCCATCCGGAGTGGCATCGGGCGCGTGAGGGGCGTGGGCGGAGTTTTCGATGTCCCGCAGGATGGACGCCCGGGTGCAGAAGCAGGAATAGACCAGATTTCTGGCGACCAGATCCTGTAGCACCGCGCGGTATTCCGCCAGATGCGCCGACTGCCGGCGCACCTGGCCGTCCCAGTCCAGGCCCAACCCGGCGAGGTCCTGCTGGATGGCGTCGGCAAATTCGTCGCGGCAGCGGTCGGGGTCGATATCCTCGATCCGCAGCAGGAACCGCCCGCCGGGGGCTTGGCGCGCGCGCGACCAGGCGAACAGCGCGGCATGCGCGTGGCCCAGATGCAGATACCCGGTCGGGCTGGGGGCAAAGCGGGTGACGATGGACATCGGACCGTTAGGGTGGGACCAGGATTAGACTACCCATAAACGCCATGGATGGAGAAGCTTATGACCGAATTGAACGGACCCCGGGTTGGCCCCGAGGCAAGCGGGGCCCCGCGGCAGTTGGTCGTACTCTGTCATGGCCTGGGGGCGGACGGAAATGACCTGATCGATATCGCCAGCGCCTGGAAGCAGGCGGTGCCGCACGCTGCTTTCGTGGCACCCGACGCGCCGTTTCCCTGCGACATGGCACCTCCGGGGGAGAATTACGGGCGCCAATGGTTCAGCGTCACCGACCGCACGCCAGTGGCGATGGAACAGGGGGTGAGCCGCGCCGCGGGCTACCTCGATGCTTTCATCGACGCCGAGCTTTCGCGGCTGTCGCTGGCCCCGGATGCCTATGCGCTGATGGGTTTCAGTCAGGGTGCGATGACCGCGCTGTTCGCCGGCCTGCGCCGGACGGTGAAGCCGCGGGCGATCCTGGCCTATTCCGGCGCGCTGATCGCCCCGAAGCAGCTGTTGGAGCGGCTGTCGGGCGGGCCAGCCCGGGTGCCCGTGCTCCTAATACACGGCGAGGACGACGAGGTGGTGCCGGTCTCGCGTTCGCGCGATGCTGAGACCGCGTTGCGGGCGGCGGGCGTCCCGGTCGAGTCGCTGTACTGTCCACGCCTTGGACACGGGATCGACCAGGCGGGCCTCTCGGTCGGTGCGCTGTTCTTGCAGCGGGCTTTTTCGGCCCAGGCCGGGGGCCAATGATGACACCGGCGTGAAACCACGGGAATGGCGGGTTGCGGCAGGATTTACCGTCTGCGATAAAGCATTTGATTAACGGCGGCGCACAATATCTGGCGGGTCGGATTTAGGTTGCCCCCCAGGCTTTGTTCCCGCCTCGACAGGGGGTAGCGCTTGCCCGACGGCGGCCAACATTTTCCGGCGCTGGTCCTGAATGCGGATTTCCGTCCGCTATCGTATTTTCCGTTGTCGCTCTGGTCCTGGCAGGACGCGGTGAAGGCGGTTTTCCTCGACCGGGTGTCGGTGCTGAACGAGTACGACACCGAGGTCCGCTCCCCCAGCGTCACCATGCGCCTGCCCAGCGTGATCGCGCTGAAGGACTATATCCCGACCTCCCGCCGGCCCGCGTTCACGCGCTTCAACGTGTTCCTGCGCGATGCGTTTTCCTGCCAGTATTGCGGCGATCGCGCCCCGGCGCAGGATTTGACGTTCGACCATGTGATCCCGCGCTGCCGCGGCGGGCGCACGACGTGGGAGAATGTCGTCGCCGCCTGCGGTCGATGCAATCTGCGCAAGGGCTCGCATCTGCCGCGCGAATGCCGGATGTTCCCGCGCCTGAGCCCGCGCCAGCCGACCACCTGGGAATTGCAGGATAACGGCCGCGGCTTCCCTCCGAACTACCTGCATCTGAGCTGGCGCGATTATCTGTACTGGGACAGCGAGTTGGAGAGCTGACCCGCAGGAAGCTCAGATGCGCTCGCTCAAGCGGATCGCCACTGCGCAGCCGGCCTTGATCGCCGCCGACAGCAGCCGATAGCCCGGCATTTGTTCGGCGCCGTTGGCTAAACCGATATCGCGGTGCTCGATCTCCTCGGCGCGGAATTTCTCCAGCGTTTCCCGCAGGAGGGGTTCCCGCAAGCCCGGCTCACGGTCGTCCAGGGCGTCGATCTGGGCGGTGTAATGCGCATCGATCGCCTGTTCCACCGCCACGGTGCAGGCCATCGCGGCGCGCTCCCCGAGGGCGGCGGTGACGGCGCCGAGCGCGAAACCGGCCAGATGCCAGAGCGGCAGCAGCGCCGTGGGCCGCACCCGCCGGCTGACGACCAGGCCGGCCATCGTTTCCAGATGCACGTTCTCCTGCGCCTGCATGTGGCGAAGCAGATCCCCCTTCTCCCCGCGGCCGAGCACCGCCAGCTGGCCGGCATAGATGCGTGCCGCGCCATACTCCCCGGCATGATCGACGCGGATCATCTGCTCAGTTTCCGCCGATGCGGTCTCGGTCATGGTTTGCAGCCTCGGTTGTTCCCAAGATAGATGGCGATCCACGCAGCGAACGCCAGGGCGAAGACAAGGTTCATCGCGGCCATCGAAAGCGGTATGGCCGGGATCAGGTAAGTCGGTTCGTCGCAGGGCTTGGCGGGCCTCGCCGGCATCGCCGCCAGACGTTCGGCGATCGAGCCGAAATTTTCCACCCTCGCCGCGCATTCCGGCAACGGGCTCGGCCAGAATTGCAGCTCCACCCCAACATGCACGAAAGCCAAGCCTGCCGCCGCCACGACAGCCAGCAGAATCAGGCACAGCACCCATTTGCGCGGGACCAGCCGCCCCGGCAGCAGGAAACCCAGCACACCGAACAGAAGGGAGATGCGGTATGGCACGCGCTCCCAAAGGCATAGCGCGCAGGGCACTAATCCGCCCCAATATTCCGCTGCCAGCGCGATGCCGAGGGCCGCCCCGGCGACAAGGGCGCAGAGCAGGCAGGCGGCGCGGATCGAAATTTGCGGCATCGCGGCGATGTGCCCGGCTTTCCCCACCCGTGCAAGCGGCATACGCTGAGAGCACGCGAATACGAAGGGGAAACCAATGCGGCGCATACTCTGGGGGCGGTCCACGTCCAGCAACGTGATGAAGGTGATCTGGACGCTGGAGGCGTTGCGCCTACCCTATGAGCGGATCGACGTCGGCGGCCCGTTCGGCAAGACCGACACCGCGGAGTATCGCGCCATGAACCCCACCGGGCTGGTGCCGACCTTGCAGGAGGATGATTTCACCCTGTGGGAGAGCAACGCGATCTGCCGCTATATCTGCGAGACCTATGCGCCGGACAGCTCGCTATGGCCGCGCGACCCGCACGCGAGGGCCACCGTCGATCATTGGATGGACGCGCAGCAGACCGTGCAGAACCGTCCGGCCGGCGTGATCTTCCTTGGCATGGTCCGCACCGCGCCGGAAAAACGCGACAAGGCGGCGATTGCGCAAGCGGTGACCGATGCCGGGCGAGCCTATGCGATGATCGCCGTCAAGCTAGCCAAAACGCCTTACATCTGCGGCGATACTTTGACGCTGGCGGACATTGTCTGGGGCATCCACGTACATCGCTGGTTCGTGATGGACATCGATCGCCCGGAGCTTCCGGCGTTACAGGCTTGGTACGACCGGCTGCTGGGCTTACCGATCTACCGCGAACACGTCGCCCGCGCGCTGGTTTAACGGACGCATCTCAGCGGGCGGCGGTATCCAGGATGATGACGTCCGCCGCCAGGCGCGCGCCGCGTTTGCGGGCGGCTTCGATCGCGGTCTGCAAATCCTTCAGGAATGGCCCGGCCGCCTCGGCCGATTTGGCGCGGGGCCTGGCGAAGAGCGGCTCCGTGGAAGCGATCGCGAAGATCATGTCCGACCCGTAGGGCGGTCCGACATCGCCGACATTGCCGTCGCCGGAGAGTCCCGGCTTCAAATCCTGCCCGGCCTGGAAAATCCGCGGCACCTGCCCGTCGGCCGGATGCGCGTGGTAGATATTGCCGTCCGAGGACAGGTATTCGACGCGCAGTTCGCCGGCGAAATCGGCCATTCTGACCTGCAGCCGGATCGGGGCGTTGGTCGTCAACCTGGTATGACCGTCGGCCATGCGCAGCTCCAGCCGGGCGCCGGTTTCGCCGAAGCGCGCCAGTGCCGGGCGCAGCACGTCCAGGACCCGGCAATAAT
The DNA here is from genome assembly GCA_043742865.1 of Acetobacteraceae bacterium. GTDB lineage: Bacteria > Pseudomonadota > Alphaproteobacteria > Acetobacterales > Acetobacteraceae > PALSA-911. The sequence continues at coordinate 4,714 of JAYTXR010000119.1, read as the reverse complement.
TCGCCGAGCGGGGGAAAACCTGGACCTCATTGGCACGGATATCGGGCGCATGGGCCGCCAGTTCGCGCGTAAGGTCAGCGCTGGGACCGCCATCGGCGATGACGCCGCTCAGGCTCGTGGGCTGCCCGGCGGCGGATAGATTGCCGTCCAGCATCGCGCACGGAATGGCAGCGAGCGCCGCGACCAGCGCGTTGCGGTCCACCGGCGCCGCCATTGGCGCGACCTTCGGCACCACCGGAGCGGTGATTTCCGGAACCTGGGAGGGGGCAGGCGATGAAGGCTCTGCCGGTCTGAATGCCACCGCCGGCGGAGGTTGCGTTGTCTGGGTTGGGGTTGGATTTACCAACAGGGGCGCACTGGCAAGCCCGGCGGGCGGCAGCGATGGCACTTTTTCCGGCGCGCCGAGCAGGAACCAGGCGACACCGCCCATCAGCAGAATGGCCCCACCGACCCCGCCCAGCATCGGCAGGCTGGACCTGCCGGCGGCAAGGGTCGCGGATGGCAGCATCTCGCGGGCCATGACGGGTGACGCTGTCAGCGGCACGGCCAAACTCGCAATCGGCGGCGCGGGGGTCGGCGCGCGCACCAGCGTGGCCTCGCCGTCGGGGTCGGCAACGGGCGTGGCTGCGGCCTCGCGCAATGCCGCCGCAAACGCGGCCGCGGTCGGGAACCGTTGCTCCGGCCGCTTGGCCATCGCCCGCAGCACCACCGCATCGAACGCGGCCGGCGCGGTCACGGCGATGTCGGACGGCCTGACCGGGATCGTGTTCAGCGCCTTCTGCATGATCGCGGACATGCTGCCCTCGAACGGGCGCTCGCCGGTCAGCAGCTGATACAGCACCACACCGGCCGAATACAGATCGGTACGCGGATCGACGACCTGGCCGGTGAACTGCTCGGGCGACATATAGGCCGGCGTGCCCATGATCGTGCCGATCTGGGTCAGCCCGCTGCTCTCGATCCGGGCGATGCCGAAATCGGCGATCTTGATCCGGCCCTGCTGGGTCAGCATCAGGTTCGCCGGTTTGATGTCGCGGTGCACGACACCGCGCTCATGGCTGAAATCAAGCCCGGCGAGCAGTTCCTCCATCAGCCGAACGATGTCGGCGGGCGCGAAGCGTTCCTTGCGGTCGAGCACCGCCTTCAGCGATTCGCCATCGACATATTCCATCACGATATAAGCAAGATCGTCGGTTTCGCCGTAATCGAACACGCCGACGATGTTCGGATGGGTCAGTCTGCCGGCGGCCTGCGCCTCGCGGCGAAACCGCGTCAGCGCCTCCTGGTCGTCCATGTCGGCGCTGTCCGGCAGCTTGACGGTCTTGATCGCCACCTGGCGCGCGATCGCCGGGTCCCAGGCTTCGTAAACCGTCCCCGCGGCACCACGCCCCAGGGTCTTCCGGATCTCGTACTTGCCGAGATGGAACTCCATTCAATTCCCCTGCCCTGCCAACCAGGCCTGCTTATAATCCAGCTAGCCGATGGGCGGAACTCACCCGCGCGGCAGTGGCACCGGCTGGGTTGCTCTCGCCGATCAGCGCCAGCGGCGCCCAGTAATACGGATGAGCGAGCGCCGCGAGATCGCCCTTGGCCTGGCCGATCAGCCCGCGCTGGGCGTCGCCGAGTGCCTCGGCCAGGCCGCGCGCGGGGTTCTCGTGGTAGTTCTTCAGCGTATTCACCACCAGGATCCGGGTGATCTGGTCGTTCACCGGCCAGTGGGTGACCAGCAGCGAGCGCGCGCCGGCATAGAAGAAGCTGCGCGCCAGTCCCGACAGGCTTTCACCCGCGGCACCGCCGTTCGGGCCACCGGTGTTGCAGGCCGACAGAATGACCGCGTCGGCATCCAACTGAAGCTGCGCCACCGACGAGGCACTGAGCAGCGCGCCCGAGGCGTTCGGCGCGTCCGGCAGGCCCGAGGCGACGATCGCTGGCTCGTCCTCGCAGGCCAGATCGGTCGGCAGCAAGGCGTGGGTGGCGAAATGCAGCACCCGAAAATCGCGCAGGGCGGCCTGGCGCACGGCGGCAGCGGTGAAGGCCAGCCCGAGCAATTCGTCGCTGGCGCCCGCACCCATCACCGCCCGCGCCTGGGCCAATTCGTCGCGCGCGCCCGGCAGCAACGGCAGGCCGGCGAGCAGCCGGGCGGAGTCGGCACAGGTGCCCGCGGGGAAACTGGCCTGTGCCTGCTTCAGGCTGACCGGGCGGAAATCGCCGAAGCCGAACCAGGGATTACGCGCGCGCGACCCTCCGGCAATCTTGCGCAAGGCGACGAAATTGGCCGCTGCGGGAACATGCGTGACGGCCATCCGCCGGATCAGCCACGGCGCCTCGGGCAGCGCATTTGGCTCGGCAGGCCCGGTCAGCAATGCGGCGAACGGGTAGGACAGCAATGGGCCGGACGGCACCACGGTCAGGCTGGTGGCACCGTCGAGTTCCCTGGCAACCCCGCCCAGCACCGCGTTGTACAGAGCCAGCGCCGCCTGAGTATCGAAGGCCGGCGGCTGGCTGCCGCTGGTCGGCTCGATGCCGGCGCGGGCCCGGGTCACCAACTCGCCCATGCGCTGCGCCCCGCCCTCGATCGGGGCCACCGCCACTTTGCCGTCGCGCAGCAGGAACACCCAGCCGCTGGTATCGCCCAGCACGGTCGCCGCGAACGCCTCTCCCGGCCGAAGGATCGCCAGCACGTCGCGCGTCTTCACCACCTGCTGGACCAGTTGGCCGTAATTGGGGGAGGCTACCTGCAGCGTGGTATCGGCATCCGCCTCGGCCGTCAGCGCCTCCGCCACTTTCTTGTCGAGCGCTTCGGCGGCATTGGCGTTCGGCTGCGCGCCGGCGCGGCGGGCCGCCTCGAGCGTATCGCGTTCCCGGTACAGTTCCGCCAGCCGGCCGGACGCGTCCTCCCGCCGGCGGATCGCCTCGCCGACCCGGGGGTCCCTGGCGGTTTCCGCCAGCCGGGCGGTGGCGCGGGCGATCTGCTGGCTGGTGATGCCGCTCTGGCCGAGCTGAGCCGCCTCGAACATCTCGGCCAGCAGCGCCTGGGCGCGTCCGGAGTCCTGGCTGGCGACCGCCGCGTAGGCCGCCAGGCAGGGCTCGATCAGGACCGTCGAGGTGCCGGCCCGCAAGCTCTGCAGGGTTGCCTGAGCCTCCCGGCAGCCGTCCAGCGCGTCCGCGGCGCGCCCGCCGCGCACCAGGATCGCGGCGCGCAGCAATTCGGTATCCGCCCCCGGCCGGGCGCCGGGCATGAAACGCTTGAACGCGGTGGCCGATTGCGCCAACGCGCTGAGCGCGGCGTCGTCATGCCCCTCGGCGCGCGAAATCTCCGCCGAGGTGCGTAACAGCCGGGCCATCACCACCGGCTGAGACCAGCCCCGCGCGCGCGCCAGCTCAGCCGCACTTTCCGCCGAGGCCTGGCTTTCGGGCAGGCGTCCCATCCATTTATAAATATTAGCCCGGTTGCGGCGCATCTCGATCACGCCCATCAGGGCGCCTTCGGCCACCGGATCGGTCAGCAGATCCTGATCAGCGAGCCGCTCGGCCAGCACGCCAGACGCGCCGGCAGCCGGCGCCGACCGCGATGTCAGCAGCTTCGCTGGCAACAGCAGGGCGTAGTCGCGCTCCGCCTGCGCGAGCAGAACCAACGCGTCGGCCAGCTTGTCCTGGTTGATCAGGTTCAGCGCCCGATAATGCGACAGCCGCGCCCGAGACGCCTTGTCACTGATCTCCGGCGAATTGACCAGCGGCTCCGCCCTCGCAAACAGCGCGTCGGCCTCGGGGTAGCGGCCTTGGTTGGACAGCTGGACCGCCTGGTGCATCAGCGCCGAAGCGGTGTTGGGATTGCCTGGCCCAAGGATTTTCTGCTGCACCGCGTAGGCGGCACGATAGGCCTTTTCTGCCGAGATATAGTTCTGCGTTCGGTTGGCGATCGCGCCGGCCGCCATCAGTTGCTCGTACTGGCCGATATCGTTGGAGCTGAATGTTTGCGCGGCCAGCCTCTCGGCCGCCAGCCCTCCACCAGCTCCTGGACTGGCAGTGGCCGCCGCCGCCGGCGCCAGCCGGCCCGACAGAATCCCGATGGACCGCTCGATCGCCGGTAATTCGGGCTGCAGGCCGTCGGCGAAATAGGCCCGGCCGCTGACCAAGACCACGACGGCGACCTGCGGCCAGCCGCCGATCTTGCGCGTGCAGTCCAGCACCAGCGCCGGCTCGCCGCCCAGCATGCTGGAAGCGCGAGGCGGCGCGCAATCGAAACGATGGTCGAGACGGGTGCGCCACGCGCTGGCAGAGGCGAGGTCGGCAAGTGCGCCGGGCGGACCCGAGCTGACATGGGCGCTCGGCTGCGCCCATTCGCCGCAGAAGATGAACGCCTCGCCATCGGCCTGGGTCTGCTGTTCGCAGGCTTTGCCGGCGGCGTCGTTGCCCAGCGCGATGCCGCTGCCGGTCTTGCGCGAAGCTCGACCCGCCACATACGCGTTATCCGGTGGTACCGCACAGGAAGCCAATATCAGCGGCGCCAATAGCATCCACAGCCACAGCCTCAGGGGCGATGACAACACGCTCAGAAATCCCGGTCCGCAATGTCGGGCAGGATGTCGTCCAAATCGTCGCCCTGTCCGGAAGTGCCGCCGAAACCGGTCTCGGTCAGTGGGAAGACGGCGGAGAAGGACGCGTTTCGCGAAGACCCCGGAGCGGACGAGGACGAGGACGAGGACGAGGACGA
>JAYTXR010000118.1:0-9315 GCA_043742865.1 Acetobacteraceae bacterium | reverse complement strand
CCGCCTCCAGGTTAGTCCGCAGCGCGGTTTCCTCGATGTTGCGTTCCCGGGTGGACCGTCCCGAGTTCACGTCGATCGCGACCAAAGCCTCGGCCTGGTTGATCACCAGATAGCCGCCGGAGCGAAGCTGCACGGTCGGCTGCAACATGCCGTCGAGCTGTGCTTCGACCTGATTGCGGGCGAACAGCGGTTGGCCGCCATCGCGCCAGAGCTGCACCTTCTTGGCGTGGGTCGGCATCAGCATGCGCATGAAATCGTGCGCCGCCCGCCAGCCTTCCTCGCCATCGACTAAAATTTCGTCGATGTCGCGCGAATAGACGTCGCGGATCGAGCGCTTGATAAGGCTGGCCTCTTCGTAAATCAGCGCCGGCGCCACCGACTTCATGGTGTGCTCGCGGATGTCGTCCCACAGCCGCAACAGGTATTCGCAGTCGCGCTTGATCTCCGGCTTCGGCCGGTTGGCCCCGGCGGTGCGCACGATCATCCCCATGCCACGCGGAATATCGAGTTCCGACATCACCTCTTTAAGCCGGCGGCGATCGGTCGCCGAGGTGATCTTCCGGGATATACCGCCGCCCCGAGGCGAGTTGGGCATCAGAACGCCGAAGCGTCCGGCCAGTGACAGGTAGGTGGTCAGCGCCGCGCCTTTGGTGCCGCGTTCTTCCTTGACCACCTGGATCAGCAGGATCTGCCGGCGCTTGATGACTTCCTGGATTTTGTAATTGCGCAGGAAGCGGGGCGGCAGGCGCGGCTCGCGCGGATCCTCGGCGGCTTCCGCCGGGGTGCCCTGGTCGCCGCCATAGGTGTCCACGGCGCCGTTTTCGGGCCGGTAGGCATCCTCTGTCAGCTGGGCGCTGGCATCGCCATCGGTGATTTCCGCGACACCGATCTCCTGGGCACCGGTATCCAGGGCACCGGTCTCGTGGGCCCCGGTCTCGTCGGCATAAGCGTCGGCCGCAACGGTGAACGCGAATTCCGGCTGCGGTTCGATCGGCGCCGCCGTCAGAGCTTCGACGGTGTCGGAGACGCTTTCATGGCCGATCACGGATGGCTGGGCGCGTGTCTCGTGCGCAATAGTTTCCTCCGCCTCGTGCGGCTCGGCGCTGTCGGCCACCGATACCGTGTCCTCGCCGTGGGTCCCGCCCTCGCCTTGGATCCGATCCTCACCTTGGACCTGGGCATCGGCAGCCGGCTCGCTCACCCCGAGCTCGAAGGTTTCCGGCTCGGCGCGGCTGATCTCGATTTCGCGGACATTGGCGGACACGGTCTCGCCGGCCTCTTCCGCCGCGGCGGCGCGGTCCTCCTCCTCCTCCTCGCGCCTGGCGTCCTCGGCCTGCATTTCGAGCAGACGCTGACGGTCGGCGACCGGGATCTGGTAGTAGTCCGGGTGGATCTCGCCGAAGGCGAGGAAGCCGTGACGGCCGCCACCATATTCCACGAAGGCCGCCTGCAGACTGGGCTCCACCCGTACCACTTTCGCGAGGTAGATATTGCCCTTCAGCTGGCGTTTGGTGGATGTCTCGACATCGAAATCTTCGAGCCGACTACCGTCCAGCACCACCACGCGGGTTTCTTCCGCATGGGTGGCGTCGATTAACATACGTTTGGTCATTCAGTCCTGAACTCCGGTGTGCCGCCGGGGGCCGCGTCCGCAATCCCATAATCCGTTGGGATTTGCGCGCTGGCGGGCGGCGAAAAAGGCTTGCGGGAAGGGGTTGCCCCATTCGTCCCGGAACGTCTTGAGCTGGCTCCGCATACCGACCGCCGATCCCATTCGACAGCGTGGCCCCCTGCGGCAGCATCGAGGCGATGCTGTCGCGGGGGGAGCGCTCGGGGCGGAAGCCCATGGGGGAAGCGGTTGGCATGGAGACGATCATTTGGTCCCTGGCATGTGGGCCGTGCGCTCCATGCTGGAGCGCGGCCCCGTTGAAGTCGTTGCCGGCCAGGTTCCAGAGGTCATCCCAGCGCCGCGGCAAATACGCGGCCGATGGGGAACCCGGGTGGAACCCGGCCCCGGCGCGCGATTTGCGCGGCGCGGGCAGTGACAATCATCTTGGATACGAGGCATCCTGGATACGGGCCAAAGGCGGTAAACCACCCAGTGCCTTCTTGTCACGGAAGCAAACTAGAACATGACGCAAAGCACAAGCTGCCGCAAGCTGAACCTTGGGCCGATTCGTTTACGTACATGAAGTAGCCGTAATCAACGGGAAACGTGCATTTTTGGATGTGATCTGTTAGAAGACTCGACCATGGCATTGCCCGCGACCCCCGATTTCGCGCTATTCAGCCGCCGTGTCCTGCTGGGGCATGGGGTCGCCGGGACGTTTCTGCTGCCCGCGCTGCTGCACATCTCGATGGCCGCAGCCGCGTCGTCCAAGACGCCCCAGGTGGCACGCGCCGGGATCCAGCATGACAAGCGGCGCACGCTACCGCTGGTCATGCTGGATCCCGGCCATGGCGGCAAGGACCCCGGCGCGATCGGCGTGTCCGGCACCTATGAAAAGCACATCTCGCTGGCCGCCGCGCAAGAACTGAAGCACCAGCTGGAAGCTGGCGGCCGGTGTCGGGTCGAACTCACCCGCACGCGCGACGTGTTTGTGAAACTGGAGGAGCGGGTGGCTCGGGCCCAGGGCCACGGCGCGGCGCTGTTCGTCTCCATGCATGCCGACGCGCTTCATGATCCGGGGGTCCGCGGCGCCTCGGTCTATACGCTGGCCAATACCGCGTCGGATGCGCAGAGCGCCGCCCTGGCGGTGCGGGAAAACAGCGCCGACCGTTTCGGCGGCCCCAGTTTCCAGGACACCCCGCCGGAGGTCGCGCGCATTCTGTCCAGCCTGGTGCGGCAGGAAACCCGCGCCGGCTCTTCCCGGCTGGCCCATTCCATGGTCGGCAGCCTCGATCGCGACGTGCCCCTGCTGGTCAACCCGTCCCGCCATGCCGGGTTCGTGGTGCTGAAGGCTGCCGACATCCCCAGCGTGCTGGTGGAGATGGGCTTCATGTCCAACCCGCGCGACGAGGCGCAGTTGCGCAAGCCCAGTCACCGCGTCCGCGTCGCCAGCGCGATGGCGCGCGCGGTTGATGCTTACTTCCTCGCCCAGGCCGGGGTCACGCGGACCAGCCTCTGATCGGTATTTCGGACTGGTTTTGCGATCCCGATCCGTCCATATCTCTCTCAATCCCCTATGTCTCTCAATCGAAGCAGGATTTCTTTACCCCCTATCATGACTGGTCCCTTGATCGCCGGCGAACCGCTGTTGCCACCCCAGGCGCCCGGCACCGCCAAATCCACGCAACCCGGCGCCAGGCCGGCGACCCGGCGCGTCCATCACCGGTCGCGCACCGGCATTGTCGCGCGGCTCATCGGCGGGTTGTTCGCGATCGGCACCGTGGGGGTGGCGGTGGGCGCCATCGGCGGCTACGCCGCTTATCTGCACTTCAGCCAGGACCTGCCGGATGTGGAGGGGTTGCGCCACTACCAGCCACCGGTCATGAGCCGGGTCTATGCCGGGGATGCCCGTCCTATCGCCGAGCTGGCGACCGAGCGGCGCATCTTCGTGCCTTATTCCGCCATCCCTGAGGTGGTGAAGCACGCGTTCGTTTCCGCCGAGGATCAGAATTTCTGGCTGCATCGCGGCGTTGACCCGCTGGCGATCGCGCGCGCGGCGGTGACCAATTTGCAGCAGATTGGCCAGGACCGCCGCCCGATCGGCGCCTCCACGATCACCCAGCAGGTGGCGAAGAACATGCTGCTGGACAATCAGGTGTCGCTGGCGCGCAAGGCGCGCGAGGCGATCCTGGCCATCCGGATCGAGGGGGCGTTGAGCAAGGAGCGCATCCTGGAGCTGTATCTGAACGAGATCTATCTGGGCCTGCAATCCTATGGCGTGGCGGCGGCCGGACAGACCTATTTCAACAAGTCGTTGGACCAGCTGACACTGCCCGAGGCGGCTTTCCTGGCAGCGTTGCCGAAGGCGCCGAACAACTACAACCCGTTCCGTGCTCCCGAAGCGGCCAAGGCAAGGCGCGACTGGGTGACCGAGCGCATGGCCGAGGACCACGCGATTACCGCGGCCGAGGCCGCCGCGGCCCGGGCTGAACCGATCCAGACCTCGCTGTACCGCCGGCCCGAGCCGGTGGCGGGGGCCGAATGGTTCGCCGAGGATGTGCGTCGCCGCCTGATCGAGCGTTTCGGCCCGGAAGCGACCACCCAGGGCGGGCTGATGGTCCGCACCAGCATGGACCCGGCGCTGCAGGAGGTGGCGGAGAAGACGCTTCGCGATGGGCTGATGGCCTATGACCGGCGGATGGGCGGCTGGCGCGGCCCGGTGGGCCATCTGGACGGCGTCAGCGGACCGCGCGACGACTGGTCCGCCGGCCTGGCGCAGCTGGCGCACACCCCGGGCACGCTGCCCGGCTGGCGCCAGGCGGTCGTGCTGGAAGCCGGCGATGCGGAAGCAAAACTCGGCTGGCTGGAGCGCCCGCCCGGCACGACGCCGGCCGGCCCGCCGGAGCGGCATACCGGACAGCTGTTGCTTTCCGATCTGGCATGGGCGCGGCCGATGCATGAGGGCAAACCGGGTCCCGCCCCACGCCGCATTGCCGACGTCGCGCATGTCGGCGATGTCGTGCTGATCGAGCCGCCCAACACGCCATCCCAGGCGGCGGCTGTGTCAGCCACCATCCAAGCCAAGCCAAAGACCGGCTCCGTGCCGGTCTTGGCACCGCGGCCCGACCGGGTGCTGCTGCGGCAAATTCCGGTGGTGCAAGGCGCCCTGGTATCGCTGGACCCGGCCACCGGGCGGGTGCTGGCGCTGGTCGGCGGCTGGAGTTTCGAGGCCAGCCAATTCAACCGCGCCACCCAGGCTGTCCGCCAGCCGGGTTCCAGCTTCAAGCCGATGGTTTACCTGACTGCGTTGGAGCATGGGATTTCGCCGAGCCAGAAATTTCTCGACGCGCCGATTGTGATCGACAATGGCAGTGCCGGCCGTTGGCGGCCCGGCAATTACGGGCTGGATTTCAACGGCCCGATCCCGATGCGCCTGGCGCTGGAGAAATCGCTGAACCTGGTCACCCTTCGCGTCGCCCAGTCGGTCGGCATGGAAGCGGTGGCGCAGACCGCGATCGCGTTCCACGTCGTCGATGCCATGCCCCGGGTGCTGCCGGCAGCCCTGGGTGCGGTGGAAACCACGGTGCTGCGCATGGCCGGCGCCTATGCCAGCCTGGCCTCCGGCGGCCATGAGGTGATCCCGACGCTGATCGACAGCGTGCAGGACCGCGACGGCCACGTGGTGCTGCGCGCCGGTCCGGGCGAATGCGAAACCTGCGCCGATCCGCGCTCGCCGCCGGGCCTGGAGGATCAGCGCCGCTCGATCGCCGATCCGGCCAGCGTCTTTCAGATGGTGACGATGATGCAGGGCGTGGTGAATCGCGGCACCGGATTTGCCGCTGGCGCCGGCCTGAACCGCGCCATTGCCGGCAAGACCGGCACCACGCAGGATTTCACCGACGCCTGGTTCGTCGGCTTCACCCCCGATCTGGTAACCGCGGTCTGGATCGGCTTCGACAATCCGCTCAGCCTGGGCGACAAACAGACCGGCGGTGCGCTCGCCGCCCCGGTCTGGCACGATTACATGGCGTTCGCGCTGAAAGGCCGGCCATCGCTGAACTTCCCGGTACCGGCCGGCGTTACTCTGGCCAGCTGGGGCGGCAACACGATCGATGCGTTCAAGCCCGGCCAGGTTCCCGGCGCCTCCGGCTCGGTCGTCGGAGCCGCCAGCGCCGAGGCCGATACCGGCGGCGACACCGGATCGAATAGCGCCGGGCCTGCCAATCCTGGCGCAACCGGGGCCGGCGGGGTCGACAGCCGTTTGGGCGGGTTGTATTGATCGGTCATGTCCACCGAAGCCGACGCCCTCAACGAGCAGATCAAGCAGTCCGTGGCGCTGTTGAGGAGGCATCTTTGACTGGGATGCCGCACAGCATCGCCTAGCCGAGCTGAACGCGCTCGCTGAGGACCCCGCCCTCTGGAACGACGCCGCCGCCGCGCAAAAGCTGATGCGCGAGCGCACGCTGTTGGCTAATGGCGTCGAGGCGGTGCAGACGCTGCAATCGGAAGTCGCCGATAGCATGGAGCTGATCGCCATGGCCGAGGCCGAGGGCGATGCCGGCATGGTTGCCGATGGCCTGAAATCGCTACGGAGCATGGCCGCGGACGCGCACCGGCGCGAGATCGAAAGCCTGCTTTCCGGGGAGGCCGACGGCAATGATTGCTACATGGAGATCAATGCCGGCGCCGGCGGCACCGAGGCGCAGGACTGGGCCGAGATGCTCCAGCGCATGTATATCCGCTGGGCCGAGCAGCACGGCTACAAGGTGCTGCAACTGGAGGAGTCCGAGGGCGAGCAGGCCGGCATTAAATCCGTGACGCTGCAATTCACCGGCACCAACGCCTATGGCTGGCTGAAGACCGAGGCCGGCGTGCACCGGCTGGTCCGCATTTCCCCGTTCGACGCCGCCGCCCGCCGGCAGACCAGTTTCGCCAGCGTCTGGGTGTATCCGGTGGTCGATGACAGCATCGAGATCGAGATCAATCCGGCCGATCTGAAGGTGGACACTTATCGCGCCTCGGGTGCCGGCGGCCAGCACGTCAACAAGACCGAGAGCGCGATCCGCATCACCCATCTGCCCACCGGCATCATCGTCGCCTGCCAGACCGACCGCAGCCAGCACCGCAATCGCGCTACCGCGATGGGCATGCTGAAAGCCCGCATGTACGAGGCTGAGCTGCAAAAACGCGAGGCCGCCTCCGCGCTGGTCGAGGACGCAAAAACCGCGATCGGCTGGGGCCACCAGATACGCAATTACGTGCTGGCGCCGTATCAAATGGTCAAGGATCTGCGCACCGGCGTGGAGAAGGGCAACCCCGAGGCGGTGCTGAACGGCGAGCTCGACGATTTCATGGCCGCCGCCCTCGCTGCCCGCGTCGGCGCCACGCGCTCGGAGGCGAGCGCGCAGGCGAGTTAAAACAGGAAGGATCGAACGATGGACGTAGAATCAAACAGGATTTCGGCCGCGCCGAAGATTTCCCGGCGCCGGCTGTTGACCGCCGCCTCGGCCTCGGTGCTGGCGATGCCGGCGATCGCGCAAACTGTTCAGGCGCCGGGCGTCACCGACAGCGAAATCCTGTTCGGCCAGACCATGCCCTATTCCGGCCCCGCGTCGTCCTATGGCCCGATCGGGCGCACCGAGGCGGCGTATTTCGGCTTCATCAACGAACAGGGCGGCATCAACGGACGCAAGCTGCGCATGCTCAGCCTCGATGACGGCTACAGCCCGCCCAAGACCGTGGAACTGGCCCGCCGGCTGGTCGAGCAGGATCAGGTGGCGTTCCTGTTCGGCCCCCTGGGTACCCCGACCAATATGGCGATCCGGAAATATCTGAACCAGAAGAAGGTGCCGCAGCTATTCGTCGCCACCGGCGCCACCCAGTTCGGTGACCATGTAAACTACCCCTGGACCATCGGCTGGCAGCCGACCTATCAGGTCGAGGGCGCGGTCTATGCCAAGCATGTGCTGGCGCAGAAGCCGGGTGCCAAGATCGCCGTGTTGTCGCAGAACGACGATAGCGGGCGCGATTTTCTGAAGGGCTTCAAGGACGGATTAGGACAGGCCGCCAGCCAGATCATCGCCGCCAGCACCTACGAGGTTACCGACGCAACGGTCGACAGCCAGATCGTGCAGCTGCGAGATAGCGGGGCCGAGGTGTTCTTCATGACCGGCGTGCCCAAATTCATCGCCATGGGCGTGCGCAAGGTCTACGACCTCGATTGGAAGCCGATGCTGCTGATCACCTCGACGGGGTCCTCGGTCACCTCGGCGATCAATCCGGCCGGACCCGAAAAGGCCGTCGGCGTGCTCACCTCGGCGTATCTGAAAGACCCCTCGGACCCCACCTGGTTCACCGATCCCGGCTATATCGAGTGGCTGGCGTTCATGAAGAAATACTATCCGGAGGGCGACCTCGCCGACATCAACACCGTCTATGGCTTCTCGGCGGCGCAGACCTGCGTTGCCCTGCTGCGCCAGTGCGGCAACGATCTGTCGCGGGAAAACATCCTGAAGCAGGCGACCAATCTGAGCCTCAACCTGCCGATGTTCCAGCCCGGCGTGGATTTCCATACCACGCCGGACAATTATTACGGCATCAAGAAGTTGCGGATGCAACGCTTCGATGGCAAGGCCTGGATACCGTTCGGCCCAGCGATCGGAGTATAGATGATCGGGATATAGGCGATCGCTGTATAGGCGGTCAGAACCCGACGCGGTCGCCGCCTTTCAAATTCAGGATCGCGCGCGCTTCTGTCGGGGTGGCGATTTCCAGGCTGAGGTCCTCCAGGATGCGCCGGATCTTGCTCACCTGTTCGGCGTTGGATTTCGCCAGCTGACCCTTGGCGATATACAGGCTGTCCTCCAGCCCGACGCGGACATTGCCGCCCAGAATGCCGGCCATGGTGGTGAACGCCATCTGGTGCCGCCCGGCTGCCAGCACCGACCAGACATATTGGTCACCGAACAGCTTGTTGGCGGTCTCGCGGGCGAATTGCAGATTGGCGGTATCGGCGCCGATGCCACCGGTGATGCCAAAAATCGACTGCACGAACAACGGCGGTTCGACGATGCCCTTATCGAGGCAATAGGCCAGGTTGTACAGATGGCCGATGTCGTAGCATTCGAATTCGAAACGGGTGCCGTGACCCTTGCCCAGGCTTTCGACGATGCCGGCGATATCCTTGAATGTGTTGCGGAAGATGAAGTTCTCGGTGCGGTCCAGATAGGGTTTTTCCCAGGCGTGCTTCCATTCCTTCACGCGCGCGCCGGCGTCGGAGATGTTGAAGTTCATGCTGCCCATGTTCAGGCTGCACATCTCCGGCCTGGCCGCCAGCGGGGCGGCGAGCCGCTCCTCCAGGCTCATGTTCAGGCCGCCCCCGGTGGTGATGTTCAGCACCGCGTCGGTGCTCTGCTTGATGATCGGCAGGAAGCGCATGAACATCGCCGGATCGGGCGTCGGCTCCCCGGTCTCGGGGTTGCGGGCATGCAGATGGATGATCGCGGCCCCGGCCTCGGCCGCGGCGATCGACTCGGTGGCAATCTGTTCGGGGGTGATCGGCAGATACGGCGACATGCTGGGCGTATGAATGCCGCCGGTGATGGCGCAGCTGATGATAATCTTGGCCACGGGAATTTTCTCCATTGTCCTGGACAAGGGCAATGTGCGCCGCGGTTGTTCGGCCCGCCAGTGGGGCGCCAATGGGG
>JAYTXR010000117.1:0-9624 GCA_043742865.1 Acetobacteraceae bacterium | reverse complement strand
CGATGATCCGATCGTCGGAATGCCAGCGCTGGCAAACTGATCGGGCAGCCCAGCCTGCTCAGGAACAACGCTCCTACACCACGCCAAGGGGCACGATCTCGTCGAGGCCTGCAAAGTCGCGTGGAACTGGTTGATCGCGGACCCCCAGCGCATCCGCTCAATCGGAAACCGCGAGTGGGCAGCGGTCAATGTCTAGGACGGTTGGTATAAGATGGGCTAGGGCGCTTAATTCCACGACACAAGAAGTTCCTATGACCCACCGATTAAAACGCCTGCGTCCGGGAGGAACCCTGCGGGTCCGATCATTCGGCAGCGGCCGGCCGCGCATCCAGGCGCCGCAGCGCGCGGTCGATCCATTGCGCCGTGACCTTTTCCTGCAGGCTGTTCTGCCGCAGCCGCTCGTTCAACGCCGGAAAATCGACGCGGTCCAGCGCCTGGTCCTGGTTGAAGCAGCTGAACACCACGCTGCGGGCTCCCGTGGCCGGATCGATTTGCGGTTGCAGGCACTGGGCGCAGACCTCTTTCATCATGCATTGCATCGGCGAATTGATGGAGCCGATGGCGGTGTGCCCTGGCTTTGAATACGGCGCCAGCACGCCGTGCCGGGCGGCGCCGACCGCGGCCATCATGCGGTCCGAGCCGATGGCGATCCAATGTTCGGCATCCGACAGCGGGATCGACACTTCGCCCAGCGCGCCGGCGGCGTAGGCTGCCATCGCCTGGACGATGTTGCCGACAAAACTGCGGTCCTGCGGCCGGGCCGGGTTGGGGGCAAAGCCGGGCGCCTGGTCGCAGCACCAGATGATGGTGTCGGCGGCGCGTTCGATCTTTTCGACGTTGTAGCGGTCGGCCATCGCCTTGTAGCCGGCGAAGTAGATCACCCTGGAGCCGGCCGCGCGCGTGGCGGCCCCGATGCTGAACAGCACCGCGTTTCCCAGCCCGCCACCGATCAGCGCGACCGTGCTGTTGGCATGGATCTCGGTGGGCGTGCCGGTCGGACCCATCAGAACGACCGGCTCGCCCGGTGCCAGCAGCGCGCAGAGGTCGGAACTGCCGCCCATCTCCAGCACGATGACCGAGACCAAACCGCGCCCGGGGTCGGTCCAGGCGCCGGTCATCGCCAGTCCCTCCATCGCCAGCAAGGTGTCGATGCCGGGTTCCGCCAGGCGGGGGGCCAGCATCTCGAAATTCTGCAACCGATAGAACTGCCCAGGGCGGAACGCGCGGGCGGCGGCCGGGGCGTGTAGCACCACCTCCACGATCGTCGGCGTCAGCCGGCGGACCGCGTGCACCGTGGGGGACAGCTCGGCCCGGCAGGCGGCGATCAATTCGGGGCCGGTAACCTGGGTCGCCGGCCGGGCGGCCAACGCGCGCGATACGACCGGGTAGCCGCGCTTGGCGCCGCCCATGGCCTTGACCACGTTGCCGAAGAAACTCGGGTGCAAATCACCGAAGAAGCTGATGAAGCGGCCATCGGCAGCCCGGTGCATCAGAATTTGGGCCAGCTTCGGCTTGGAGATCGCGCGTTCGGGGGTCACCTTGTGGCCGTCCTCGTCGATGGCCTGGAAATATTTGCCGTCGAGCAGGATGCGATGGTCTTCACGAGCCAGCACGGTGTTCGGCTGGGTGCCGGCGGCGACCAGAATGGCGCGGGCCGGCAAAGTGACCTCGCTACCGTCGGCGCGGGTCAGGGTCAGCGCGGCGGTGTGGCCGTGCACGTCGGTTTGTACGGCTTTCGGGGTCAGGCCCTCGGCGAAGCGCACGCCTTCCTCCAGCGCCTTGGCGACTTCCTCGTGGTTCAGCGTGTAGGACGGCGCGTCGGTCAGACCACGGCGATAGGCGATCGTCGCCCCGCCCCAGGCTTCCAGCAATTGGGCCAGAAGCGGCGAGCGGTTTTCAGCTCCGGCCGACTCGCGCTCGGCGGCGATGGCGGCGGCGTGGGCGAGGAATTCGTCGGCGATTTCGGTCTCCTCGGCGGACCAGGGCGCGCGCACCGCCGGCCAGCCGCGTTCGGCAGCCAAATTGCCGGTGCGGAGGGCAAATTTTTCCACCTGGCGGACGTAATAGGCGAGGCTTTCGGTAGCGGTATCGATCGCGGTCAGGCCGCCGCCGATGACAATGACCGGCAGGCGCAGCTGCAGATTGGCGATCGACGACATTTTGGCGGCACCGGTCAGCTGCAGCGCCATCAGAAAATCCGAGGCCTGGCGCACGCCGCGGGCCAGGCCGTTTGGGATGTCCAGGATCGTCGGCTTGCCCGCGCCCATGCACAGCGCGATGTGGTCGAAACCCATCGCCCAGGCATCGTCGATCGACAGCGTCGCCCCGCCGCCGAAACGCACGCCGCCGAAATGGGCGAATTGCGCCCGGCGCACCAGCAGCAGGCGGACCAGTTTCAGATAATTCTTGTTCCAGCGCACCGTGATGCCGTATTCCGCGACGCCGCCGAAGCCGGCCATCACGCGATCGTCCAGATTCTCGAACAGGGTTTGCGCATCGCGCACCGGGGCGGTCGAGTCGATGCCGAGCGGCTCGATCTTCAACCCGTCGATGGCGACGATGCTGTGGCCGTCATTCATCAGATGATGCGCCAGCGTGAAGCCGGCGGGGCCGAGGCCGACGATCAGCACCTTCTTGCCGCTGTCGGGCAGCGGCAGCGGGCGGCGGATATCCAGCGGATTCCAGCGGGTCAGCAGGGAATAGATTTCCACCCCCCAGGGCAGCGCCAGAACCTCGCGCAGGATGGAAGTCTCGGCCTGCGGGATGTCCACCGGCTCCTGCTTTTGAAAAATGCAGGCCTTCATGCAGTCATTGCAGATGCGGTGACCGGTGGCCGCCATCATCGGGTTGTCGATCGCGATCGCGGCGAACGCGCCGAGCACCGCCCCCCCGGCCCGCAGCGTGTGCATCTCGCTGATCTTCTCGTCCAGCGGACAGCCGGCCAAAGGGACGCCGAACGGCGATTTCTGGAACTCCCCGGTTTTGCGGTCGGTCAGGCCCTTGGAGCAGCTATCTTTGCCCTGGGTGTGGCACCAGATGCAGTAATTCATGTGGTCCAACGCCTGCTGGTCGTCCATGCCGGGGTCGGTCAGGGAAAAACCGTCGCGCGGACGCCAATCATGCTCGGGCAGACGCAGCATGGTGACGCCGTCGCGCTCGATGGTCTCGACGGGCACCAGATGGGCCGGGTTCGGGCGGGCGGGAACCCGAAACAGCGTGCCGCCCCTATGCGCGGCGCGGCCGGGTTCGGTCAGCGTGGCCCAGGCGGCGTAGCGCTGTGCCAGATCGAGGCTGGTTGCCTCCTCCGCTGCCTCCCAGGTTTTCACCTGTTCGGCGAAGCGTTGCTCGGTGAACGGCTCGATGCCGGCCTGGGTCAGGGCGGCGCGCAAAGCGGGACCGTCGAAGGGCGAAGGATCCGGATATTTCTTCACCGCCTGGCGCTGCACGAACAGCCGTTTGCAGGCGTGGATGGGATCGAGTGCGTGGGTGCGCGCGGTCAGCGCGGCGGCCTCCGCCTCGATGGCGAACAGCGTGGCGATGAACGGGTCCAACGCCCGGCCGAGGGCCACGATGAGGTCCGCTTCGGCTCGGCTGTCCAGGTTTTGCGGCGCGGCGCGGGCGGCGAGCAAGCTGGCGTGCAGCGCTTCATCCGTCTCGGCCAGGCTGTTCAGGAACCGCCGGTCCAGCCGGATCAGGCCGTCGCGGCAGGCCAGATCGGCAAAATTGAGGCCGAATGCCAGGGGGGAGGCTTCAGCAGGGCAAGCCACATCCGGGATAGGCATCGGCACAGATCATCTTCCGCAAGGAGGGAGTTTTGGGGGTGCGGAGAGTGATCGGGCGAAGCATCGGTTGCGTCAAGTTCGGGTTTGGTGGGTCAGACCTGAATGACGTCGAGGGTGGAATTATCCTTCAGGGGCTCAGGCCGATAGGCCGGCGGTTCGTCAACGGCCAGGATCGCGTCGGGCCAAGTGTCCGGACCGGGGCAACCAGAAGGGTACGGAGGGGTGGGCAGCAGGCCCTGGGCGAGGGCGATCCGGCGAAAACTGTTATGGATCATGAAGTTCCCTCCTTTGTCGAGGATGCCGTATGAAGTGAAATGCAGTGAAGCCGGCAAAAGTGGCCGAAACAAGACCTAATAACGGATTTGAATTTGCGGGATGCAAAACCGCTTCCGAGACCGGACTGGGAACTACCCAGCCCGGTTCGGCAGGGCGTCAGTTGGTCTTGATGGCCGGGGTCGGGGTCGGGGTCTTCACGCTGCCATCCTTGGCGGCTTCCTTGCCGGTAACCGCGGGCTTCGCATCCATCGGAGTCTTCAGATCCTTTGACGGCGCCACGGTCGTGGTGGTGACGCCCGACGCCGGCTTAACGACGGGCGCGGGGGCGGTGGTTTCGCTGCCGGTGGCGACCTTGTGCACGCCAGGCTTGCCGGACGTGACCGGAACGTTCATCGCGTGGCCGTGCTTTACCACGGCGGAGGCCGGCGCGACCGTTCCGGCGCTGGCGGTCGCGGACCCTTGGGCGAGCGCCGGCAGCGCCAGGCTGCCCATCAGCAAGGTGGCGAGCGTGAGGCGGGAGAAGTTGGTCATGGGCTTCGTCCTATGAGCCGGCTGAATTGCCGGACAACCGGATAAGACCTTCAAGCTGCGGCGGCGGATTGGCTTAAATGCGGCGCCGGTGCGGCGGCGAATGAAGCTTCCTCCATGTGCGTTCGCCAAGGATATTCCGTCCCACGGGCACGCCAGGTCGCAAGACGGCTGCCGGCGTTGCCCCCGCTTGCCTGCAAGTGCAAGAAATCGCTTGCCAAAGCACGGCGATTGATCTCCAAAAGGTGGCCGAGGCATAGTACGGGGGTAGCTACCCCACGGTCCGAGGGAGTTCCAAGCGATGACAACCGCCAGTTTGCCGCGTTCGGGCATGACCGGGCCCTCGCGTACGCGCGCGATGACCCGGGAAGAGCGCAAGGTGATCATCGCCTCCTCGCTCGGCACGGTATTCGAATGGTATGATTTCTACTTGTACGGCTCGCTGGCGGTGATCATCGGGGTGAAGTTCTTCGGCCAGTTCCCGGAAGCGACGCGCAACATCTTTGCCCTGCTGGCCTTCGCCGCGGGGTTTTTGGTGCGCCCGTTCGGGGCGCTGGTGTTCGGCCGCCTCGGTGATCTGGTGGGGCGGAAATACACGTTTTTGATCACGATCCTGATCATGGGTGCATCCACCTTCGTCGTCGGCCTCATGCCGACCTCCGACCAGATCGGGCTGGCCGCACCGGTGATCCTGATCGCGCTGCGCATGCTGCAAGGCCTGGCGCTGGGCGGGGAATATGGCGGGGCGGCAACCTATGTGGCCGAGCACGCGCCACAGGGACGCCGAGGGTTTTACACCAGCTGGATCCAGACCACCGCGACGATGGGCCTGTTCCTGTCGCTGATCGTGATTCTGGTCACCCAGGCGGCGACCGGCGATGATTTCAAGGTGTGGGGCTGGCGCATTCCGTTCCTGGTCTCAATCCTGCTGCTGGGCGTGTCGGTGTGGATCCGCATGCAGCTGAACGAGAGCCCGGCGTTCCTGAAGATGAAGGAAGACGGCACCGGGTCCAAGGCGCCGCTGACCGAGTCGTTCGGGCAGTGGAAGAACGCCAAGATCGCCATCCTCGCCTTGTTCGGCCTGGTCGCCGGGCAGGCGGTGGTCTGGTACACCGGACAGTTCTACGCCTTGTTCTTCCTGGGCGCGGTGCTGAAGGTGGACAGCTTCACCGCCAACCTGCTGATCGCCTGGGCGCTGGCCCTGGGAACCGGCGGGTTCGTGCTGTTCGGCTGGCTGTCGGACAAAATCGGCCGCAAGCCGATCATCCTGGCCGGCTGCCTGATCGCGGCACTGATCTACTTTCCGCTGTTCAAGATGCTGACCGAATATGCCAACCCGGCTTTGGCCCATGCGCAGGAGACGGTAGATGTGGTGGTGACCGCGGACCCGGCGGATTGCTCGTTCCAGTTCAACCCGGCCGGGATCGCCAAATTTACCCATAGCTGCGACCAGGCCAAGGCGGCGCTGGCCTCACGGTCGGTGAAATACCATGTCGACCCGGCACCGTCGGGCACAATCGCCTCGATCAAGGTGGGCGATATTGTGGTGCCGTCGTTCGACCTGACCAAGGCCGGAGCGCAGGGCCCGGCGATGAGCACGGGGTTCGTCAAGGGACTGACCGACGCGCTGACCAAGGTGGGCTACCCGGCGGCATCCAACCCGTCGGTGGTCAAGATGGTCCATCCGTTCGACGTGTTCCGCGCCCAGACCGGCGGGATCGTGCTGCTGCTGACGGTGCTGATGGTGCTGGTGACGATGGTCTATGGGCCGATGGCAGCAGCCCTGGTGGAGCTGTTCCCGACGCGTATCCGCTACACCTCCATGTCCCTGCCCTATCATATCGGCAATGGCTGGTTCGGCGGGCTGCTGCCGGCCACCGCGTTCGCGATGATCGCGCAGACCGGCGATATCTTCTATGGATTGTGGTACCCCGTGGTAATTGCCGCGGCGACGTTCGTGATCGGGATGTTGTTCGTCCCGGAGACCAAGGACCGCGACATCTTCGCCGACGACTGAGAGGCAACCGGAACGCCTGAGTGCGCAACGCCGGGGCATGCCCCGGCGTTGCTGTTTTTACCGCTGGAAGAACCGGGATGGGGCAGATGGATATTGTATCGAATGAAATGGGTTATGCGGCCGCTCATGCCGCCTCCCTCGCCTCGCCGGAGGTCTATTGGTCCCGGGCGGCCGACGGGATCGAATGGGTGCGGCGCTGGGATCATGTGTTCGATCGCTCGGGCGGGGGCTCTGGCGGGCCGTACGGACGCTGGTTCGCCGGGGGGCTGCTGAACACCAGTTTCAACTGCCTCGACCGACACGTGGCGGCCGGGCGCGGCGAGCAGGCGGCGCTGATCTTCGACAGCGCGATGACCGGGACGGTGGAGACCTTCACCTATCGCCAATTGACCGAGCGCACCGCCAAAGTGGCGGGAGCGCTGGCGGCGCTGGGCGTCGCGAAAGGCGACCGCGTGGTAATCTACATGCCGATGGTGCCGGAGGCGGCGATCGCCATGCTGGCCTGTGCCCGGCTGGGGGCGATCCATTCGGTAGTGTTCGGCGGCTTCGCGGCGGCGGAGCTGGCGGCCAGAATCGCCGATGCCAGGCCGAAGGCGATCGTTTCGGCGTCCTGCGGGCTGGAACCTGGACGTGTCGTGAAATACAAGCCGCTGCTGGATGCCGCGATCGCCTTGTCGCCGCACCAGCCGGAAGCCTGCCTGATCCTGCAACGCAAGCAGGCGGAGGCGGCGATGCAGGCCGGGCGGGACCATGATTTCGCAACCGCGGAGGCAGCTGCCACTCCGCATCCGCCGGTGCCGGTCGAGGCGACCGACCCGCTGTATATTCTCTATACATCGGGAACGACCGGGCGGCCGAAGGGCGTCGTGCGCGACAATGGCGGCCATGCGGTGGCGCTGCATAATTCCATGCGCATGATCTACGGCGTGGGACCCGGGGATGTGTTCTGGGCGGCGTCCGATGTCGGCTGGGTGGTCGGACACAGCTACATCGTCTACGCGCCGCTGCTGGCGGGCTGCACCTCGGTGATGTACGAGGGCAAGCCGGTCGGCACCCCGGATGCCGGGGCGTTCTGGCGGGTCTGCGCGCAGCATGGCGTCAAACTGCTGTTCGCCGCACCGACCGCGATGCGCGCGATCAAGCAGCAGGACCCCGACGGCAAGCAGCTCGCCGGGCATGATCTGTCGCGTCTGGCGGCGCTGTTTCTAGCCGGGGAGCGTTGCGATCCGCCGACCGCCCTATGGGCAGCCGATCTGCTGGGGCTGCCGGTGGTGGACCATTGGTGGCAGACCGAAACCGGCTGGGCGATCACCGCGGGGTTTTGCGGCTTTGGGTTGTTTCCGGTGAAACCTGGATCCGGCGGCCGGCCGAGCCCCGGCTACGATTTGCAGGTGCTGGATGATAATGGGCATCTGCTGGAACCTGGGCGGACCGGCAATCTGTGCGTGCGGCTGCCGCTGCCGCCGGGCTGCGCGCCCACGCTGTGGGAAAACGACGACGGTTATCGCCGCGCCTATATCAGCGATTTCCCCGGCTGGTACCGCAGCGGCGATGCCGGATTAATCGACACCGATGGCGATGTCTGGGTGATGGGACGAACCGACGACATCATCAATGTCGCCGGGCATCGTCTGTCCACCGGGTCGATGGAGGAGGTGCTGGCGTCGCACCCGGACGTCGCGGAATGCGCGGTGATCGGCGCGCATGACCCGTTGAAGGGTCAGACGCCGCTCGGTCTGGTGGTGCTGAAGGCCGGCGTGAACCGCGACCACGCGACGATCTGTACTGAACTGGTGAGCCTGGTGCGCGAACGGATCGGGCCGGTGGCGGCGTTCCGCGACGCTCGGGTGGTGGAGCGGCTGCCGAAGACCCGGTCCGGCAAGATCCTGCGCGCGACCATCCGCAAGATCGCCGATGGAGAGGCCTATACGGTGCCGCCGACGATCGAGGACCCGATCGTGCTGGAGGAGATCGGGCGGGTGCTGGGGGGATAGCAAGGCTGGGGCTTTGCCCCAGACCTCACAAGGAGCCAGGGGCCCCTTGACCGCCATTTGTTTGGTTTGTTGGGAAGGGGGCACGTCGACGGGGTTTTGCCGGCGGCGGCTGTCAGAAATCACTTTTTTCCGACAATGTGCCGCCTCGGTCTTTTGGACGCCGTGATGACGCCTACGCCGCCTTGGCAATAGGGCGAGCGCTCTGACGCGTCACGGACGTGCTGCAACGATCCAGAATGCACCTTGCAGATTGACACCATCCTCTGCCGCAATGGGACGATATGCCTCGGTGACAGCGGCGAGCACAGTAGCGGTTTTGTCGGAGCCGGCCATTTCCAGGATGCGTGGTAACGGTCCAAACTGGGACGAAAAAACTGCGGCATCGGCCGGATTGTTTCCGTCGGCCAGGCGCATGGTGACGTCCAGAGGGGTCAGCGTAACCGCGCCAAATCCGGCTGTCTGCAGGATATTCGTCACGCGGGCCGGGTCAGCGAGGGAGAACATGCCCGGGTCTTCGGGCCGCGTCACCGGTATCGTGCCAGGCGGCAGGACCGCCCGGGCCGCCAGCACGGCGGCCGCTATGTACCTGTTCTCCGCCAACGTGCGGCAACATACGAACACCAACCGCCCGGAAGGCTTTAGGGCGTGCCGCAAATTGCCGAACGCGGAAATGGGATCAGCGAAGAACATGATGCCGAGACGAGAGAAGATGAGGTCCACACGATTGGCCGGGAAGCCGAAGGTCGCGGCGTCCGCCAGCGTCAGCGTGACTTGTTTCAGTCCCTCGACTGCGACGCGTTCCCGCGCCCGGCCCAACATCTGTTCAGAAATATCGATACCTTGGACATGGCCTGATCGGCCGACCGCCCGCGCGAGATCGATTACCGTGGCGCCACACCCGCAGCCCACATCGACCACGTGTTCTCCTGATGCAACGCTCGCCTGACGCAGGCCGGCGGCAGAGAGTGGTTCGAAGAAATTGTCCAACCTCTCCTGCAACGCCACCCACGGCGCGGTAATAGCGGTG
>JAYTXR010000116.1:0-6976 GCA_043742865.1 Acetobacteraceae bacterium | reverse complement strand
CGGATCGCCTCAAGAGCAACCTTCGACTTAAAGTCCGCGCCGTAGCGCGTCCGTTTGCCCGTCATCGGGTCCGTCCTTTTCACGACGAACAAAGCTTATGCACATGTCCGATTTGCGGGGACCACCTCACTCCTGTGCCTTCGCCTGCTGCGAATTTCTTGAAATTCGCAGCACAGACATGCCAGAAAATCCGCAAACCACTTTTGCAGACATTCAAATTAAAACCGTACCAAGCCATCTTCCTTGCTTATCTCGCCAGACGGAGCAGCAAATCGATGTCAATATGCGCCTCCAGATGCTCGGCCAGCGCATCCAGCGTCGCCTCGATTTCCGCCCCGTGCGACCGCCCCGACGGCACTGCCCCAAGCCGGCGTAAAAACCCCGCGCGCGCGGGGTCCGCTGCAAACAACCCGTGCACATAAATGCCGCTGACCCGCCCGTCCGCCGAGCTGGCGCCATCTTGCCGACCGCCCGGAAACCGCAGCAGGGGGCGCTGCGTGTCTGGCCCGGTGGTGCGGCCCATATGCATCTCGAACCCCTCCAACGCAGCTCCGTCGGCCAGCACCGTGCCGGCAACCTGCAGCAGCGCCTTGGCCGGCGTTAGCACCGTCTCGACGTCCAAAAAACCCAGGCCGGGCACGGTGCAGGCCGGACCCTCCGCACCCGACGGGTCGGCGATGCTGCGGCCCAGCATCTGGTAGCCGCCGCAAATCCCCATTATGCCGCCGCCGCGCCGGCGATGCGCCGCAAGGTCGATGTCCCAACCTTCCCGGCGCAAAGCGGCCAGGTCGGCGATCGTCGCCTTCGATCCCGCCAGCAGGATCAGGTCGCACACCGGCAGCGGGGAACCTGGTGGCACCAGGACCAGATCCACATCCGGCTCCGCGGCCAGCGGATCGAGATCGTCGAAATTGGCGATGCACGGCAGCAGCGGCACCGCGATCCGCACCCGCGCGTTTGGCCGGCGCTGGCGGGCGCGGTCCGCCAGATCGGCGGCATCCTCCGCCGGCAGCTCGCGCATCCGATCGAAGAACGGCACCAGTCCCAAGGGCGCCCAGCCGGTGTGCCCGGCGATGGCGTCCATCGCGTCCGTGAACAGCGAGGCATCGCCCCGCATCTTGTTGACAATAAATCCCTTGATCAAAGCGGCATCGGCCGGTTCCAGCACCGCCTGGGTGCCGATCAGGCTGGCGATCACCCCGCCGCGGTCGATATCGCCGATCAGCACCACTTGCGTGCCGGTCGCGTGGGCGAAACCCATATTGGCGATGTCGTTGGCGCGCAGATTGATCTCCGAGGCGCTGCCCGCGCCCTCCACCAGCACGATCTCCGCCTGCGCCTGCATCCGGGCGAAACTATCGAGCACCGGGGCCATCAGGCCCGGCTTCAAACTCTGGTAGTCGCGCGCGCGGGCGGTGGCAAAAACCTGGCCCTGCACGACGATCTGCGCGCCGGTCTCGCTTTGGGGTTTCAGCAGCACCGGGTTCATATGCACGCTGGGCGCCACGCCGCAGGCCAGCGCCTGCAACGCCTGCGCCCGGCCGATCTCGCCGCCGTCTTGGGTGACCGCGGCGTTGTTGGACATGTTCTGCGGCTTGAACGGCCGCACCGACATCCCCCGCCGCGTCAACGCCCGGCATAGGCCGGCGACTAGCACCGACTTGCCGACGCTGGAACCGGTGCCCTGGAACATTAATACTTTACAGGTCAGAACTCGATGCCCTGCTGAGCCTTCACGCCGGCGGCAAAAGGATGCCGGGTCGCCACCATCTCGGTCACCAGATCGGCCGCCTCGATCAAGGCCGGGCGGGCGTTGCGTCCGGTGATGACCACATGCATCCCAACCGGGCGCAAGGCGAGACCGGCGAGCACCTCGTCCACCGACAGATAATCGTAGCGCAAGGCGATGTTCAACTCGTCCAGCACCAGCAGCGCGATATCGTCGCGGGCCAGCAATTCGCAGCTTTTCCCCCACGCGCGCCGGCAGGCCGCAACATCGCGGGCACGGTCCTGGGTTTCCCAGGTAAAGCCCTCGCCCATCGTGTGCCAGGTCACCAGATCGGAAAACCGCAGCAACGCGGCGCGCTCGCCGGTCGACCAGGCGCCCTTGATGAACTGCACCACGCCGATTTTGCGGCCATGCCCGAGCATCCTCAGCGCCAGCCCGAATGCGGCGGTGGATTTGCCCTTGCCAGCGCCGGTATGGACGATCAGCAGCCCCTTTTCCAAGGTTTTGCCGGCGACTTCCTGATCCTGCACTGCCTTGCGCTTCTGCATTTTCGCGCGGTGATGCGCGTCGTCCTGCGTCATGCTCGCCCCGCTATTTGACAGTCATCGGCAACCCAGCGGCCATGAATAGCACCTGATCGGCCATGGCGGCGATCCGTTGGTTCAGCAGCCCGGCCTGGTCGCGGAACGCCCTTGCCAGCGCGTTGTCCGGCACGATGCCCAGGCCAACCTCGTTGCTTACCACCACCGTCGGGGCGGTCCTGCGCGCCAACGCCGATTCCAGCGCCGCGATGGCGGCCGGCAAATCCTGCCCCGACAGCATCCCATTGGTCAGCCACAGGGTCAGGCAATCGACCAGCACCGGCAAATCTCCGGCACCGTCCAGCGCTTCCGCCAGCTCCAATGGCGCCTCGACGGTGCGCCAGCCCGCGCCGCGTCGCGCACGGTGCTCGCCGATGCGCGCGCGCATCTCGTCATCGAAAGCCTGCGCGGTGGCGATATAGACCCAGGGCGGCGCGCGCGCGGTCACCAGGTTTTCGGCATGCCGGCTCTTGCCGGAGCGGGCACCGCCGAGGACCAGCGTGAGGCGATGGGGTTGGCTTTGACGGATTGGGTTCATGGCGGCTAATAGCTGTTCGCAGATGGTCCTTCCAAGCGGAAGGTGAAAAGGGAATGCGGTGCGGGGATATTCCCCAATGCCGCGGCTGCCCCCGCAACTGTAAGCGGAAAGCAGCCCGTCGCACGGCCACTGGAATTTTCCGGGAAGGCCGACGGGCCGCGAGAGGTTTTTGGCGCATCCGCGCGAAAACCTCGAATCCGTGAGCCAGGAGACCTGCCATCCCCGGCGGCCCCCATGGGTCGCCGGACGGACCGCGATACCGGGCGGGGTGCCCCGGCGTTGACGACGATCTCGACCGTCGACCCCTGGTTCAGGCCGAGGGCGGTTTGCACTCCCATGCTGCGCGCGAGCGATCGTGCAAGAATGCCTATGGGGGTCCGATGGCCGACGCGTTTGCCTGCCTGCACATCTGCACCACCTGCCGCGCCGGCCATCCTTTGGCCGAGGGGGCAACGCCGCCCGGCGCGTATCTGCACGCGGAGATCGCCCGAATTCTGGCCACCCGCCTTCTGGCTGGCGCGCCTGCTTCGGTCGAGCTGCGGGAGGTCGTGTGCCTGGCGTCCTGCGAGCGAGGCTGCACCGCCGCCGTTTCGATGGCGGGCAAATGGGGCTATCTGCTGGGCGGACTTTCGTTGGAAGATGCGGCGGATATTGTGACCTATGCCGCTTCCTATGGCGCTTCCGCCACTGGCACGATCATGCCCTCGCGCCGCCCGGCCTCGCTGAAGACCGCCATCATCGCCCGCTTTCCAGCCATGGAGCCACGCTCGTGAACCCAACCGGAAAAATCCCAACTGGAAAAATTCCAGCCACCATCATCACCGGCTTCCTCGGCGCCGGCAAAACCACGCTGCTGCGCCATGTGCTGGAGAATGCCCGCGGGCGGCGGCTGGCGGTCATCGTCAACGAATTCGGCGCCATCGGCATCGACGGCGACACGCTGCGCAGTTGCGGCATCGCCGGCTGCACCGAGGACAATATTCTGGAACTGGCCAATGGCTGCCTGTGCTGCACGGTCGCCGACGATTTTCTCCCGGCGATGGAAAAGCTGCTGGATCGTCCCAACCCGCCGGAACATATTCTGATCGAGACCTCCGGCCTCGCTTTGCCCAAGCCGCTGATCAAGGCGTTCAACTGGCCCGCCATCCGCGCCCGGGTGACGGTCGATGGCGTGATCGCGGTGGTCGATGGCCCCGCGGTCGCAGCCGGGCGTTTCGCCGACGATCTGGTAGCGATCGCCGCCCAGCGCGCCGCCGACCCGTCGCTCGATCACGACAATCCGCTGGCCGAGGTTTATGAGGACCAGCTGCAATCGGCCGATCTGATCGTGCTGAACAAGGCCGACCTGCTGGACGAAACCGACCTGGCCCGCGTGACCGCCGAAATAACCCGGGCCATTCCCCGTGCGGTGAAAGTGCTGACCACCCGCGAGGGGCGGGTCGACCCCGCCATCCTGCTGGGCCTGTATGCCGCCGCCGAGGACGATCTGGCGGCCCGTCCGTCGCACCATGATGCCGCGGACGGCGCGCATGAGCACGACGATTTCGAAAGTTTCTCCGTCACCCTGCCGGAGATCGACGCCCCCGAGATGCTGATGGCGCGGCTGGCCGTGGCCGCCGAGGTGCCGGGGGTGCTGCGGATCAAGGGCTTCGCCGCGGTCCGGGGAAAACCGATGCGGCTGGCCGTGCAGGGCGTCGGCGCGCGGTTTCGCCATATTTTTGATCGGCCCTGGCAAGCCAATGAGACCCGTGCAGGCGCCATCGTGGTGATCGGCCAGACCGGCATGCACCGAACCGCCATCGAGGCCGCGATTCTGGATCCCATCCTGGTCCCAATCCCGGCTGGCGCAACGGTCTAACGAAGTGCACCTGCTGGTCCGCGAAACCCAGACGCTCGACGAGCAGGACACCGCCGATGATCTCGGCCAGACGCCCGCCGATCTGATCTTCCTATCGTTCTCCGACAGCGATCTGGGGGCAATGTCCGCCGCCTGGCAGGCAATGGCCGAGCCCCGGCCCAGCCTGCGCCTGGCCAGCCTGGCTCGGCTGCGTCATCCGATGTCGGTCGATCTATATGTCGAACGGGTCATTGCCGGCGCGAAATGCGTGGTGATCCGCCTGCTTGGGGGCCTCGATTACTGGCGCTACGGCGCCGAGGAATTTTTTGCCCTTTGCCGGGCGCGCGGCATCGCCTTGGCGATGGTGCCAGGCGATGCAAGGGACGATCCGCGTCTGGCCGACCTGTCCACGGTCGCGGTTCCGGCTTTGACCCGTCTCGCCGCCTTGCTGCGCGAGGGTGGGCCGGAGAACACGACACGGGCGCTGATGTTGAGCCAGCATCTGGCCGGTGTAGGTTCCGACGACGACAAGATCGCCGAGCCAGTGCCGAACGCCGGACTATACCCGTTGCCATATCCGCAAGATGACCGGCCGTTGGCGGTGATCGTTTTCTATCGCTCGCATCTTCTGGCAGGGGATTTCACACCCGTTCAGGCGCTGGCGGCGGCGCTGTCCGAGCGCGGTCTTGGCGTGCGCGCGGTGTATGTCAGCAGCCTGAAAGACCCGGTCGCGGCCAATTTCGTTGCAACGACCCTGCGCGCACTGCGTCCGGCCGTGGTGCTGAATGCCACCGGATTTTCGGCTCGCCGAGATGGGGGCGGTTCGCCGCTGGACGAAGCGGGCGTGCCGGTGTTGCAACTGGTGCTCGCGGTCGGCGGGATCGAGGCATGGCAGGCCGGGTTTCGGGGTCTGTCGCAAACCGATTTGGCCATGCAGGTGGTGCTGCCGGAACTCGACGGCCGGCTGCTGACCACCGCGATCTCGTTCAAATCCACCGGCGAGCCGCAAGCCGGACTGGAATTTGGCCGCACCTATAACCGTCCGGACCCGGCCGGGATCGCGCTGGCCGCCGACCGTGCCGCCGGCTGGGCCGCGCTGGCCACCACCGGGCGCGCGGATCGCCGGCTGGCGGTGGTGCTGTCGGACTACCCCGGCGCCGGCGGGCAAATCGCCCACGCGGTCGGGCTCGACAGCTTTGCCAGCCTGGCCGCGATCCTGCGCCTGTTGCGAGAAGCCGGCTATGCGACCGGCCCAGCCCAACCCGATGGCGCGGCGCTCGCAGCCGGGCTCGGCGACGGATTTCCGACCGCAATGCTCGGCCTGGCGGAATACCAATGCCTGTTCGCAACCCTGCCAAAAGCCATGCGGGACCGCGTGATCGCCGCCTGGGGCGAGCCGGCGGACGATCCGGCTGTGTCGGACGGATATTTCAACTTGCGCCATCGCCGCCTTGGCGGTCTGCTGCTCGCCGTGCAACCCGATCGCGGCAACCGGCTCGACCGCCGTGCCAGCTACCACGATGCCGACCTGCCGCCGCGCCATGCCTATCTCGCGTTCTACCTATGGCTGCGCGAAACCGAACGGGTTCACGCCATCGTCCATATTGGAACCCACGGCACGCTGGAATGGCTGCCCGGCAAGGCGGTAGCGCTATCGGAAGGCTGTTTTCCCATTGCGCTGATCCGCGGCCTGCCGGTGATCTATCCGTTCATCGTTAACAACCCCGGCGAAGCCGCCGCGGCCAAACGCCGGCTGGGCGCGGTCACGATCGGCCACCTGACCCCGCCATTGGCCGCCGCGGAACTGCACGGGGCCGCCGCCGGGCTGGAAAAACGTATCGACGAATACGCCGCCGCCGATGGCCTGGATCGCCGCCGCGGCGCACTGCTGCGCCGGGAAATCCTGGACCGCGCCGCCGAGATCGGCCTGCTGGCGGAAAGCGGCATCCACCCGGACCTATCGGAAGACCAGGCGCTGGCCCGGCTGGATGCGTATCTGTGCGACGTGAAGGAACTTCAAATCCGCGACGGCCTGCACATCTTCGCCACCCCGCCCCGCCAGCTCGATACGCTGCTGGCGGCGCTGCGCCGCACCTGTCCGGATATTTCGAAATCCGTATTGCGCGCCAGGCTCGACGCCTGCGCCGATGCCGAAGCCGCCGGGCTGCTGGCCGCGCTGGACGGTAAATTCGTTCCCCCCGGCCCGGCCGGCGCGCCGACGCGCGGGCGCGCCGACGTGCTGCCCACCGGGCGCAATCTGTTCGCCATCGACCCGCGCGCGGTGCCGACCC
>JAYTXR010000115.1:0-12168 GCA_043742865.1 Acetobacteraceae bacterium | reverse complement strand
TCGGCGGAAAGAATCTCTGGGACCGTCGCTGCGTGATCCATTTGCCGACCCTATAGCGCGGTCACAAGAGCACCGCTGGCATTGGCTCGCGCCTTCGCTACAGCCGCGGCACCGGAAGCGGCGCAATCGGGAACGGCTCTGGTTTCGGATAGCCGATTTTAGGGTACAGGATCTGATCGGGCGGCCCGGGCGGGCTCGGCGGACCTTTCTTGCCGCAGGCAGCCAGCGGCAGCACCAGCGCCAGCGCCAGCAGGGCCGGCCTCATGCCAAAGCTGCCAGCCAGCGCGCGGCCTGGGCTGCCACGTTTGCGGGCGCGGTGCCGCCATAGCTGGTCCGCGAGGCGACCGAGGCCTCCACGGTCAGCACTGAAAACACGTCCATGCCGATACCGGGCTCGATCGCCTGCATCTCGGCCAGTGACAAATCCGCCAGATCAACGCCCTTGGCCTCGGCCGCCGCCACCAGCCGGCCGGTGATATGGTGCGCGGTGCGAAATGGCAGATGCAGCATCCGCACCAGCCAGTCCGCCAGATCGGTGGCGGTGGCGAAGCCGGAGCCGGCGAACTGGCGCATGCGCTGGGTGTTGGCGGTCATATCGCGGACCATGCCCGCGGTGGCGGCCAGCACCAGGGTCCAGGCCTCGGCGGCGTCGAACACCGGTTCCTTGTCTTCCTGCATGTCCTTGGCATAGGCCAGCGGCAGGCCTTTCATCACGGTCAGCAACGCCACCAGGGAACCGTTGATGCGTCCGGTCTTGGCGCGGACCAACTCGGCGGCGTCCGGGTTGCGTTTTTGCGGCATGATCGAGCTGCCGGTGGTGAAGGCGTCGGTCAGGCGGATGAAGCGAAACGGCGCGCTGCACCAGATCACGATTTCTTCCGCGAAACGCGACAGATGCATCGCCGAGATCGCCGCTGCGGACAGGAACTCCAGCGCGAAATCGCGGTCCGACACCGCATCCAGCGAATTGCCGGTCGGACGATCGAAACCCAGTTGCTGGCTGGTCAAATCCCGGTCGATCGGGAAACTGGTGCCGGCCAGTGCGGCTGAGCCCAGCGGGTTCTCGTTCATCCGCCGCCGGCAATCGGCCAGCCGGCCGCGGTCACGGTTCAGCATCTCCACATAGGCCAGCAGATGATGGCCGAACGTCACCGGCTGGGCGGTCTGCAAATGGGTGAAGCCGGGCATCGGATCGGCGGCGTGCGCCTGGGCCTGTTCGGCCAGCGCGCGCATCAGATCCTCGATCTGCGAGGTAATGCCGTCGATCGCGTCGCGCACCCAGAGGCGGAAATCAGTCGCCACCTGGTCGTTGCGGCTGCGCGCGGTATGCAGCCGTTTCCCCGCTTCCCCGATGCGCTCGGTCAGCCGCGCCTCGATGTTCATATGGATGTCTTCGAGTGCCGGGTCGAATGCAAAATCTCCGGCCTCGATTTCCGCCGCGATCGCGGCTAGGCCGGCACGGATGGCGGCTTCGTCCTCGGCGGTGATCAGCCCGATGCGTGCCAGCATGACCGCATGCGCCAGCGAACCGCGAATGTCCTGGCGCCAGAGCTTGCGGTCGAAACCGATCGAGGCGTTTATCTGCTGCATGATCAGCGACGGACCCGCGGCGAAGCGCCCACCCCACTGGACATTGGCCGCCTCGTTTCGCCGGGTCGGGGTCTCGTTCAAAGCGGTCGTCTTTCCAGGGAGGGATATTTCGGAATGCAGCTGATTTCGCGCCGCTTCGTGCTGGCGGCAACGGCGGGGACCCTAGCGGCGGGGCTGGCAGCGCGCAAACTGCCCGCCGCGGAGCGGCCTTTCGCCCAGGTTGCGGCCGACAGGCTGGCGGGCGAAATTCTGCCGGGTCTGGCCGAGGTGCTCCTACTCACCGATCCGCCGGCCGCGCCGGCGGCGATTACGTTTCTTGATCAGAACGGCACCCCGCATCAGCTGGCGGAGTTTCTGGGCCACGGCATGGTGGTCAATCTGTGGGCGAGCTGGTGCGTGCCGTGCGTGGCGGAACTCCCGGCGCTGGCCGCACTGGCGCGCCGGCTGGCGCCCGACGGCATCGCGGTGCTGCCGCTGTCGTCGGACCGTGGCGGGCTGGCGAAGGTGACGGCGTTCTACGCCGAGCGCGGCATAACCGGGCTGCCGATCCTGCTAGACCCCAAGGGCGCGGCGGGGCTGGCCTGGGGCGCGCGGGGCATCCCGACGACCCTGATCATCGATCGCCTCGGCCGCGAACGCGCGCGCGCCGAGGGCGCGGCGGACTGGGCAACGCCGGCGGCAGCGGAGCTGATCCGGCGGCTGACGGCGTAGCGGCTGGCGCGACACAGCCAATCAGGACCACAATCGCATGAGCGGATCACAATCCATTGTAATCATCCGCGCAGAAAAGTTATACTCGTGACATGAACCTTCCGGTCAGATCATTCGCGACGCCGTTCCAGATAGCTCAGCGGCGCAAAATGACGTCCCCACGGGTCACGGGCCCGGTCGACAGTCCGAATTGGTATCGAAACAATACCACTGGCGCCAACGAAGCTCGGGCGCAAAACCAGGTGCTCGTTACCTCGGCTTACAGTGACGCCGTCGCCGGCAATTGTTCGCACCGTCCACGAATCCAGCGAGGTCCCCTCGCCGAGCACCAGCGCTTGCGGTGCCTTCTCGGGTTGGAAAATGGCGAAGCAGGTGCCGGGCCAGCACAGGATGCCGGACAGTCGGGGTGGATCCGCAGGCCCGGCGGCTCGGGCTCCCCGAACCTCGGCGGATCGGCGGGTCGGCGAGAACAGCGGTCGCGCCAGGATGCGGGCGGCCCATTCTCCAGCGCGGTCCGCCGTGGGTTCTGCCCGCGCCGCGCCCGATTCTGCGGACCTTGTGCCCGACTCTGCGATCCTTGTAGGGAAATTGGCGCGGTTCGGACCGGCGGGCGACCGATCCGTCGCGGGCGCCAGGCCGACGATCTCGCCCGCCAGCACAATCGCGCCAAGCAGCGCACCGACGATCCAAACCCGGTTCATGCCCGCCATTATCCCGGATGCCCTCTAGGAAGGAAAGAGTCATGCAGCGCCTGATCCTCGGCCTATCCCTGACCGTCGCGTTTTGCACCATCGCCACCCTGGACGCCGTCGCCGCCGATCCATGCCCGCGCCCGAACAGCGGCGCCGTCGTCGCCCGCCCGCCGGACCTGCATAGCCAGAACGGTGTGCTGAAGGTGGTGTTTCACTACGTCACCTCAGTCGACGGCGTCGGGCGCACGTTGTTCTGCTTCAAGACCCCGGATGGCCTGGAATCGCCGACGCTGCATGTTCGGCCGGGCGACACGCTCGATGTCACCGTGACCAACGACGTGCCAGCCTTGCCGCCGGGCTCGCCCACCGAAATCGTCTCGGATGCATCGAATGTGTGCGGCGACAAGACGATGACCGGAACCTCGGTCAACATGCATTTTCACGGCACGAACACGTCGCCGAAATGTCATGGCGATCAGGTTATCCACACGATCATCAATTCCGGCCAAACCTTCCATTACGCCCTCCAGTTTCCGAACGACGAGCCGCCCGGTCTGTATTGGTATCATCCGCACGTGCACGGGATCGCCGATGGGGCTGTGCTGGGCGGCGCATCGGGCGCCATCGTCGTCGAGGGCATCCAGCATTTGCAGCCGGCGGTCGCCGGCCTGCGGGAGCGCATCCTGGTGATCCGCGACCAGAATGTCGGCGCCGCGCCGGTCGTTGGCCAACAGGTTCCCGCGTGGGACGTGTCGCTGAACTATGTCCCGATCGCCTACCCCGCCTACGCGCCGGCGATCCTCCACACCAAGCCAGGCCGGCAGGAGCTTTGGCGGGTCGTTAACGCCGCGTCCGACACCATCATGGACCTGCAACTGCGTTTCGACGGCATTGCGCAGCCGCTTCAAATCGTCGGGCTCGACGGCGTGCCGACCGGCTCGCAGGACGGCAGCCGAAGGGGTCATATCGTCACCGTGACGCATATCCTGATCCCGCCGGCCGGCCGCGCCGAATTCATCGTCAACACCCCACCCGCGAGCGTGGGAACGGCCGTGCTGGTGACGCAATACGTCAACACCGGCCCGGGCGGCGACTATGATCCCGAACGCCCGCTGGCGCTGCTGCAGGAAACCTCGGAGGCGGACGACACTTCCGTCATTTCGTCGAATACGGGGTCACCGTGGCCGCAGCGTTTTGAGGGCCTGGACCGCGAGCGCGTGTCGGCGAACCGCAAGCTGTATTTCTCCGAAGTGCTATCCGATCCGACCAACCCCGCCAGTCCGACCAATTTCTTCCTCACCGTGGACGGGGCGACGCCGGTGCTGTTCGATCCGGCCAACCCGCCGGCCATCACCACCACCCAGGGATCGACGGAAGACTGGACCATCGAGAACCGAAGCGGGGAACACCACGAGTTCCACATGCACCAGATCCACTTCAAGCTGCTGAAGCAGAACGGGTTGCCGGTGCCGGCCGATCAGCGACAGTTCCTGGACATGATCCAGGTGCCGTTCTGGAGCGGCACGGGCCCCTATCCGAGCGTGACCGTGCGGATGGATTTCCGTGGCCCGGATATCGGCGATTTCGTCTATCACTGCCATATTCTGGGCCATGAGGATAACGGCATGATGGCAACCATCCGCGTGCTGCCAAAATCGTAAAGCGCGGCCGGTCACTCGGGTAATGGTCGCTGTTGCCGGGCCGGACACCCGACATCGCTGGCGGTCGGGGATCGCCCTGGCCGCGGTCATTCTGCTGCTGACAGCCACGGCGATGGTCGCGACCCGCGCGTGGCCATTCGCCGACGCCGGCGATGGCGTGACCGTGACGCAGGGAAAACAGTTATACATGACGCAATGCGCGTCTTGCCATGGACGCTATCTTCAGGGCCAGCCGCTCTGGCAGCTGGCCGATGCCTATGCTGGCCGGCGCGCGCCGGCGCAGGATCAAACCGGCCACACCTGGCAGCATTCGGATGCGGCGCTATTCACCATGATAAAGGAAGGAAATTTCGCCGGGGTGGCGGCGACCAGGTCTTCGGCCATGCCGGCCTTCAGGGCGGTGCTTGTCGACCGTGAGATCCTGGCGGTAATCGCCTTCATCAAGGCGCGCTGGCCAATTGGCTTGCGCGTCCTGCAGGCCATGCGCAATCCCGGGCAGGCCGGCATGCCGGCCGGTGCGGAGCGGGCGGACTGGACCTTCCCGCCCGATTGCCAGGCGGCCGGGCTGCGCGCGCGGGCTACCCCGGCCGGCGCTTCATGAACGCCGAGCGCAGGCAGCTCGCCACCAGTTCGCCGCGCTGATTATGCGCCTGGTGCTCGAACTCCACCACGCCGGCTTGCGGGCGTGACTTGCTGGCGCGCAGTTTCCGGACGATCGATTTCATCCGTAACGTGTCGCCGTGAAACACCGGCTTGGGAAACGCGACATCGGTCATGCCCAGATTGGCGATCGTGGTGCCGAGGGTGGTATCGCCGACCGAAATCCCGATCATCAGTCCAAGGGTAAACAGCGAATTGACGATGCGCTGGCCGAACTCGGTCTTTTTGGCAAATTCCTCGTCCAGATGCAGCGGTTGCGGGTTGTGTGTCAGCGCGGTGAACAGCACGTTGTCCATTTCCGTGACGGTGCGGGTGATCGCGTGCTCGAACACCTGACCCTCGGTGAATTCCTCGAAATACAAGCCGGTCATCGTCTTCGCTCCTTTGGTTGCCGGGTCGATTGAAGCCCGCCCGGCGATCGCCGGCAATTGCCCACCCGGCGATCGCCGGCATTGTTCAGAACGCGCCGAACAACCGTGCCAGGAGCGGCACGATCAGCGCGGTGATCAGCCCATTCAGCCCGATCGCCAGGCCGCCGAAGGCGCCAGCCGTCTCGCTCAGCAGCAGCACGCGTGCGGTGGCCAGGCCGTGTCCCGCGGTGCCCGCGCCCAGGCCCTGCGCCGCCCAGCTGGTGATCCGCAGGATGCGCATCACCGGGCCCAGCAGCACGATGGCGGTGATGCCGGTGATCAGCACGAACACCGCGGCCAGCGAGGGTTCGCCGCCGATCTGCTCGGCGATGCCCATGGCGATCGGGGTGGTGACGGATTTCGGCGCCAGCGACAGCACCACGGTCGGGCTGGCGCCCAGTAGCCGGGCGATCCCCATGGCACTGCCGGCGGCGGTGATCGACCCCGCCAGCAATGCCGGCAGAAGGGCGAAGGCGGTGCGGCGGATCTGACCGAGATTGGCATACATCGGCACCGCCAGAGCCACCGTTGCCGGCCCCAGCAGAAACTGCACGTACTGGGCGCCCTGGAAATACACCGGATAAGGCGTGCCGGTCGCCAGCAGCAGCCCGACGATGATGCCGATGGCGATCAGCATCGGGTTGGCCAGAGTATGTCCGCCCAGCCGCGCGTTGATCGCCAGGGCCGCCTGATAGGCCAGCAACGTCACCCCCAGCCCGAGCAGCGGGGTCGATTGCAGATAAACCCACAGATGGTCCAGATCCGGCTTCATGCGCCGGCACCCGGACTGGCATCGGGGCCGGGACGGGCATTACGCCGCATCAGACGCTGCATCACCCAGGCGGTAACCCCGAGGCCGAGGGCGGTGGACACGAGGATCGCCACCATCGCCGGCAGCAGGTTCCGCCCCAGCACGTCCAGCTGCGTCACCACCCCGGCACCGGCGGGAACGAACAGCAGCAGCAGATGGCGCAGCAGGTTCGACGACGTGGTCTTCATCGCCTCGTCCGGCCCGCCGCGCAGCATCAGCAACCCGAGCAGCAGAACCAATCCCAGCACCGGGCCGGGCAACGGCAAATCGCTGGCGCGGGTGATCACCTCGCCAGCGAACTGGCAGAGGATCAGAAGGGTCAGCGATGGCAGCATGATCTGGGTTCCCGCGATATGAACCCTCAGTCTATCAGGCTATCGGCAGCCTATTGGCATGTCGCGGCGCCTGGCGCCGCCCCGGTGCCGATCCCATCAGCCCCGCCGGACCGCGCCCCCCATCATCGTAATCGCGAACACGAACCCCATCAGCGTCACCATCCCGATCAGCCAGCGCAGCCGCAGCCCGGTGGCGGCGGCCTCGGCGTCAAAGCGCGCCCGCATGGCCACCCGCTCGCGCGCGACTCGTGCCTCGATCCCGTCGGCCCCACCGGTCAGCACGCCGGCGCTGTCATCCAGGCGGATTTTCAACGCCGCCAGCGCGGTCTCGGGGTTGCTGCTTTTGCCCGCTTCCAGCGCCGCGTCCAGCGCGGTTTCCCGCGCCATCGCCCGCTCCAGCGGCAGCGGGGCGGCATAGGTGGAAAAAATCCCGATCAGGCCGACGACAACAAACGCCATCGCCACGAACGCCAGCAGATTGAAATTCACCCTGCCAACTGGCTTCATAGTTTCCGGTCCGGGGTCGATCCGCTGTGCCATGCGCTGTTCCTGTCCTCCATGCCGACCCGCTGATGGCACACCCAGCTGATGACCGACAATCCCTATTTGGTCCGTGTGCCGACCGAATTCGAGCGAGCTTCACGCTTTTTCAATGCTTTCTCGGCCATTTCTACTCGGAGGTGGCGGGGAATGCAGATGGCGGGCGTCAAGAACTGGTTCACCGGCGAATCCCTGCCATACCCGGTGGCGGATACGGCGATCGCGCCAGGGTCGTTCATGGTGGCCGAGCCGCTCGTGGTGGCGGACCGGCCGCCCGGTTCTTCGCCCTGGTCGCGCCCGCTCTGGACCGAGGACCGCATCGCCGTGACCGATGGGCTCTGGGGCGAGGGGTTCGGGTCCCCCGGTGGCGAATCGGAGATTT
Source organism: Acetobacteraceae bacterium (assembly GCA_043742865.1). Taxonomy (GTDB): domain Bacteria; phylum Pseudomonadota; class Alphaproteobacteria; order Acetobacterales; family Acetobacteraceae; genus PALSA-911. The sequence goes on along the minus strand of JAYTXR010000115.1, from coordinate 4,376 downwards.
TGCGGGACATCCGACCGCTGGGCATCGCCGGCGGCGCCTCGCTGCTGCTGGTCGGCGCCGGGGCAGGGGGGCCGGCCATTGCCATCGCCCGTCAGCTCGGCGCGCTGGTCAGCGGGTTCGAGGCCGATCCGGCGCTGGCCGCCAGCGCGGCCGGGCGTGCCGGCAGATCGGGCCTGGGCAAGCGCATGCAGATTGGCACCTGGGACCCCGGACGGCCGGTGTTTCCGCTGGGCGCCTATCATCACGGCTTGGCGCTGGAACCGTTGGGCGGCGTTCACGCCGAGCCGGTGCTGGCCGCCATCGCCGCGGCGGTGCGGCCCGGCGGCCAGCTGATCCTGCTGCAAACGATCGCGGATTTGCCGCTGCACCCGGCCGAAGCCGGCTTGGCCGGCGGCGAGGCGCCCGATCTGCCCACCGAAGCCTCGATCACGCGCATGCTCGGCCGACTCGGTTTTGAGATGCGCGCCATGGAGGATCGTTCGGAGCGCCAGGCCCATCTGGCGGTGCTGGGCTGGCGGGACGCGGTGCGGCGCCTGGATAAGGAGCGGCCGCCGCCGCCGCTGGCGGCGTTGCTGGTGCGAGAGGCGGAAGCCTGGAGCCAACGGCTGGATCTGTTCCGTCTGGGCCGGCTGCGGCTGCTGCGCTGGCACGCGAACCGCAAAGGCGCCATTGTCGTCGCAACGCCGTCCTCCCCCCTCCCAGGGATCGCGGCCCCGATCGCGGCCCCGATCGCGGCCCCGATGGCGGCGCCAATGGCGGCGCGGGGGGCCGCCTCCGGTTGACAGATTTTGCCCGGCCGCCTATGCACCGCGCCTCTCACCGCTATCGCGCACGCAGGGTCGTAAGTCTTATGAAAATCCGCAACAGCCTGAAATCGGCCAAAATCCGTGACAAGAATTGTCGCGTGGTGCGCCGTCGTGGACGCGTCTACGTCATCAACAAGAAGAACCCTCGGATGAAAGCCCGCCAGGGCTGAATTCGATCGGCTGACCGATCCCCCGCCCCGGATCGTCGCTCCCGATCGTCTCCCTGGGGCGTTTCTTTTAGGGCAATCCCTTCCGCCGGTTTGGCTTGCCTGGCGGGATGGATAGCGCCATCTTCCGATCCACTCTGGAAGGGAGATAGCACGATGATCCGCCAACCGGTCCCCAAGGCCGACGTGCTCGCCCGGCGCGAGCAGATTATTGCCGGCCTGACCGCCCTGCTGCCGCCATCCAGCGTCATATCTGAGACCATCCGGCTGAAGCCGTATGAGACCGACGGCCTGGCGGCGTATCGTCAGCCGCCGCTCGCGGTCGCCCTGCCGGAAACCACCGAACAGGTCGCCGCCGTGCTGAAATTCTGCCACGCCAATGGCGTGCGGGTGATCCCCCGCGGCGCCGGCACCAGCCTGTCGGGCGGCGCGCTGCCGCTGGCCGACGGCGTGGTGCTCGGTCTGATGAAGATGAACCGCATCCTCGATATCGACTATGTCGACCGCTGCGCGGTGGTGCAGGCCGGGGTGACCAATATCGGCATCACCCAGGCGGTGCAGGCGCGCGGGTTCTTCTACGCGCCGGACCCGTCCAGCCAGCTTGCCTGCATGATTGGCGGCAATGTGAGCATGAACTCCGGCGGTGCGCATTGCCTGAAATACGGCGTCACCGCCAATAATCTGCTCGGTCTCAAGGTCGTCACCATCGAGGGCGAGATCCTCGACATCGGCGGCGCGTATCTGGATGCCGCCGGCTATGACTGGCTTGGGCTGCTGACCGGCAGCGAGGGCCAGCTTGTGGTGGTCACCGAGGTGACGGTGCGCATCCTGCGCGGCCCCGAAGGCGCGCGGGCGATGCTGGTGGCGTTCGATTCCAACGAAATCGCCGGCGCCTGTGTCGATGCGATCATTTCGTCCGGTATCATCCCGGTCGCACTCGAATTCATGGACCGCCCGGCGATCCACGCCTGCGAGGCTTTCGCCCATGCCGGCTATCCGCTGGACGCGGAGGCGATGCTGATCATCGAGGTCGAGGGCAGCGTCGCCGAACAGGACTGGCTGCTCGATCAGATCCGGGCCATCTGCCAAAAATTCGCGCCATTGAGCCTGAAAGTGTCGCAATCCGCCGAGGAATCGCTGGCGATCTGGAAGGGCCGCAAGGGGGCGTTCGGCGCCATCGGGCGCATCAGCCCGGATTATCTGTGCATGGACGGCACCATCCCCACCGGGCAGTTGCCGTTCGTGCTGCGGCGGATCAGCGAGATGAGCGCGGAGTACGGGCTGGGGGTGGCGAACATCTTCCATGCGGGGGATGGCAATCTGCACCCGCTGATTATGTTCGACGCCAACGACGCCGCCAGCTTCCACAAGGCGGAGGAATTCGGCGCCGATATCCTGAAACTCTGCGTCGAGGTCGGCGGCTGCCTGACCGGGGAGCATGGAGTGGGCGTGGAGAAGCGCGACCTGATGCCGGTGCAGTTCGCGGCGCACGAATTGGAACAGCAGCGCATGATCAAATCGGCGTTCGACCCGGAGTGGCTGCTGAACCCGAGCAAGGTGTTCCCGCTGGTGGAACCCGTGGCGTTGGCAAAGGCGGCGTGAAGTTGGTACGGCGATGCCGACATTGCGATTGCCATTAAGACCGGGGCCCTGGTAGCGCCCGGCGTGGCAAATGGGCATGATACGTCCCGATGACCGATATCGTCCCGACCCCCTCTGAAGCCGCCATCGCCGCCACGATCGGCTCGGCATCGCGCGCGCGCGAACCCCTGCTCATACAAGGCAACGGCACCAAATCCGGCATGCTTCGGCCGGTTCAGGCCTCCCGTGTCGTATCCACCGCTAATATGACCGGTATTACGCTCTATTCGCCCAGCGAACTCATTATCTCGGCCCGCGCCGGCACGCCAATCATGGAAATCGAGGCCGCCTTGGCCGAAAAAGGCCAGCAACTGACGGCGGAACCGCCCGACCTCTCCCGTATCTTCGGGTCGAACGGAAAGCCGCAAACCATCGGCGGAATCACCGCCACCAACCTGTCGGGCCCGCGCCGCGTCGCCTGGGGCGCGATGCGCGACCACGTCATGGGCATTCGCGCCGTCAGTGGGCGCGGAGAAATAATCCACTCCGGTGGGCGCGTACTCAAAAACGTCACCGGCCTGGACCTGTGTAAGCTGTTCACCGGCAGCCACGGCACGTTGGCCGTCATCACGGAGGTGACGCTGAAGGTTCTGCCAGCCGCCGAAACCTCCGCCACCCTGGTTCTGCCTGGCCTGGACGCGCGCGCCGGGGTTGCGGCGTTGTCGGCCGCGCTGGGGTCGCCGTATGGCGTGTCCGGGGCGGCGTGGCTGCCGGCTCTTCAGGGTTTTACTGGCCCCGTCGCTTTGGTGCGGATCGAGGATTTCGCCGCCTCGGTCGTCTACCGCATCGAGAAATTGCGCGGTGAGTTGGGCATTCCGAATGCCGAAATCCTGGACGTCTCGGCATCCAAAGCCCTGTGGGCCGCGGTGCGGGATGTCGCGCCGCTGCCATCGGCGGAAGCCGTCTGGCGCGTTTCCGTCAGGCCGTCGGCCGGCCCGGACGTGCTGGCGGCGGTCGCGCCGGCCGGCATCGGCGGTTTCCTCGATTGGGGCGGAGGGCTTGTGTGGTTGGCTGGCCCGGCCTCCGAACACGCCCATCGACAGGTCGAAGCCGCCGCGCGCGCCGCCGGGGGCACCTGGATGCTGCTGCGCGCGCCGGACACGTTGCGCACCGCCGTCGATGTGGTGCCGCCCGAGGTGCCCGCGCTCGCGGCGATTACCCGGCGGATGAAGGCTTCGCTCGATCCTGCCGGAATCCTCAACCCTGGCCGCTTGTATGCGGGGCTGTAAGCGCATGATCCATATTCCCACCTGGATCGACATGTTCCTGTTGCTGGTGACGTTCGTCCTGACCGGTCTGCAATTCAAGCTGGAGGAGGGCGAACGCAGTCCCGTCCTCAGTTTCCGTTTCGCACTGATGGTCTTGTGCGTCGTTGGGATGACGCTGGCGACATTTTTGAACGAAGGGGTCGGGTGGATCTCGGTCTGGCTGTTCCTCGGCTCGCTGGGTGGCCTTGGCGTAACCGTCCTCATGTGGAGGCTGATGCCCCCGAGAAGGCCTGCGCACTGATGCAAACCCTGTTCACCGACGCCCAGCTTCGCGACCCCGACATCGCCGCGTCCAACCAGATACTGCGGACCTGCGTGCACTGCGGCATGTGCACCGCCACTTGTCCCACGTTCCTGCTATTGGGCGACGAGCTCGATAGCCCGCGCGGGCGCATCTATCTGATCAAGGACATGCTCGAAAACGCGCGGCCGGCGACCGAGGCGGTCGTGCGGCATGTGGATCGTTGCCTGTCCTGCCTGTCCTGCATGACAAC
>JAYTXR010000114.1:0-3622 GCA_043742865.1 Acetobacteraceae bacterium | reverse complement strand
GCGCCCTTCAGGAGCCCTTGCAGCTTGGCGAAGGCGATCAGCGAACCGGAGAAGGTGATGGCGCCGATCGCCAGCCCGAGCGACATCTCGACCAGGCTCTCCGGGTGTATGTCATGCGCCGTGCCGATGTCGAAGGCTTCCGGCGCGTTCAGCGCGGCGGCGGCGACGAACACCGCGGCCAGGCCGACCAGTGAGTGAAACGCCGCCACCAGCTGGGGCAGCGCCGTCATCTGGATGCGTCTTGCCACCACGGTGCCGATGCCGCCGCCGATGACGACGCCGAGCAGGATCAGGCCGAAGCCGGAAGTCGCCATGCCGTGATGCAACAGGGTGGCGCCGGCCGCGACCGCCATGCCGATCATGCCGAAGCGGTTGCCCTGCTGGGAGGTTGTCGGGTGCGACAGGCCGCGCAGCGCCAGGATGAACAGAACGGCGGCGACCAGATAAGCGAGGGACGTCAGGCTGGCGGACATCTTGCTTACTTTCTCGGCTTGAACATGGACAGCATGCGCTGCGTGACGAGGAACCCGCCGAAGATGTTGACGCTGGCCAGGGTCACCGCAACAAAACCAAAGCCAATCGCCCAGGCACTGGTGCCCAGGCCAGTGGCCAGCATGGCGCCGACGACGATGACCGAGCTGATCGCATTGGTGACCGCCATCAGCGGCGAATGCAGCGCCGAGGTCACGTTCCAAACCACGTAATAGCCGACGAAGCAGGCCATCAGGAAGATCGCCAGCAGGAAGATGAACGGCTCGACCGCGGCGGCCGCGGGTGCCACGCCATCGGCCATCGAACTGAGTTGAAACGCCAGCTCCTGCGCCCGGTCGGCGATCCGGGCGGCTTCCTCAGCCAATTGATTGGGGTTCATAGCTTCTCTCCTGTCTCAGGCGGCGGCGGCGGGCAGGAATTGCGGGTGGATCACCGCTCCGGCGCGGGTCAGCAGCACGCCCTTCACGATGTCGTCGGAGTCCGGCAACTTTACCGACTGCGCGTCCTTATCCCAGAAAGTCGAGAGGAACGTCAGCAGGTTGCGGGCGTACAGCGCGCTGGACGCGACCGCGATGCGGCCCGGCCAGTTGCGGTAGCCGAGCACGATCACGCCGTTCGGGGTGACGATGCGCTCGCCCGGAACCGTCGCCGCGCAATTACCGCCGGCCTCGGCGGCGAGATCGACGACCACACTGCCGGCCTTCAGGCTGTCGACCATCGGCTGGGTGACGATGATCGGCGCGCGCCGGCCCATCACCAGGGCGGTGGTGACGATGATATCGTTCTTGGCGATGGTGGCGGCCATCAGCTCGGCCTGTTTCTGCCGGAACGCGTCGGTCATCTCGCTCGCATAGGCGCCGGTCTGCGCCGCGGTCTCGGCGTCCTCGACGCCGACATAGGCAGCCCCCAGCGACTTGATTTCTTCCTTGGCGGCCGGGCGCACGTCGGTCGCGGAAACGATCGCGCCCAGACGCCGCGCCGTGGCGATCGCCTGAAGGCCTGCCACGCCGGCGCCGATGACAAAAACCCGCGCCGGCGGCACGGTGCCCGCAGCGGTCATCATCATCGGAAAACCGCGCTCGAACGCATTCGCCGATTCGATGATGCCGCGATAGCCGGCCAGATTGGCCTGGCTGGACAGCACGTCCATCGACTGCGCCCGGGTGATCCGCGGCAAAAGCTCCATCGCCACGGTGTCGATGCCGGCCTCCGCCAGCGAGGCGACCAAAGCGGGATCGCCAAACGCCCCGGCGATGCAGATCAGCAACGTACCGCGCGCGATCAGCGCGCGCTGCTCGGGCTCGGGCGTCTGCACCGCGAACACCACGCCCGCATTGGCCAGCACGGTGGCGGCATCGGCGGCAATTTCCGCCCCGGCGGCAGCATATTCGGCATCGGAAATCGACGCATGCGCGCCGGCCCCGGCCTCAACCGCCACGGTCAGGCCCAGGCCGATCAGCTTCTTTACCGTATCGGGGGTGGCGGCCACGCGCGTCTCGAATGGACGGCGTTCCTTCAGCACCGCAAGGCGCATCGGTTCATCCTTTAACTGATGGTTGGACAACGCTAATCACGCTTGCCCGGCCGGATTGCCCGCCACCCGCCGCCCAGGGGCGAAAAACCGCGCCCAACGACCGCTATGACGATTGTCTCTCGCATATGCCGGCTTTAGCGTGGGATGGAAAGCCCTTTCACAACGAAAGTATCTCGGCCGCTACCGCAGCTTGCATTGACTGTCCGCCAGGCTTCGAAACGCCTCGGCGGCGGGAACGGTGCCGGTGATCTGGTAGTAATCCCACGGCGCAAGCTGCGCCTCCGGGGTCTTGATCCGCGCCAGCAGCATGTCGTGGATGAACCGCCCATTCGCCAGCAGCCGGCCGTTGCGGGCGAACGCATCCTCGATCGGCGTGCGGGTCAGCCGATCACGCACGGTCTCGGCCCTGGTGCTGGCGGTGGCCCGCACCGCGCGCAAATAGTTCAGCACCGCCGAATAGACCCCGGCCTGGAACATCGTCGGCATCGCCCCGTGCAAGGCGAAGAAGCGCTGGGCGAATTGCCGCGATTTTTCGTCCCGGTCCCAATAGAAGGCGGTGGCGAATTCAAGCCCGTGCAGCACCGCGAGGCCTGCCGTGTTCACCTCGGTGATGGTGGTGTACATCATCCCGAAGCGCTGCTCCGGCTCGAGCGCGCCGGCTTCCCGCAACTGCCCAACCGCGCTCGACAGATCCGCCCCCCCCGCGGTGAACGCGATGAACTGGGCGCCGGACGCCTTCGCCTGCTCCAGATAGGACGCATACTCGGTTTCCCCCAGCGGATGGCGGGCCACTCCCAGCACCTCGCCGCCATTGGCCTCCACGGTCTGGCGGATCATCGCCTCGATCGCCTGCCCGCCCGGGTAGTCCTGGGCGATGATGAACCACCGCTTCATACCGGCGCGAAGCTGCGCCAGGGCGGCGCTGTGGGCGACCGAATAGACATCCCAGGTCCACGCGATGCCGTAGCCATTGCAATCCTCCCCGGTCAGCCGGTCGGTGATCGGAGTGCTGAAGAACACCAGTTTATGGGTCTCGGCGGCCAGCGCATTGACCGCCAGCGCCACGGCGGAGGTGGGAACATCGAAGATCGCGTCCACGCCATGCTCGAACCAGTCGCGCGCGATCGCCACGCCGAGATCGGCGTTGTTCTGGTGATCGGCGACCAACAGCTCGGCGTGGCCCGCCATCCCCGCATCCTCGATCGCCAGCCTTGCGGCCACCACCGAGCCCTGCCCGGCATAGGCGGCGAATACCGCGCCAATATTGGTCAGCACGCCGATCTTCACATGCGGCTGCGCGCTCGCCGTTGGAACCGCCAGCAGCAGGCACAGCAGGATCCGAACACCGGACTGCCAGAACATCCACCGCAAGGCCATAATCAGGCCCGGCCCGCCGACCAGCCGCCATCGATCGGCAGCGCCGCGCCGTTGATGCCGCGCCCATGCGGACCGCACAAAAAGGCGATCAGGCGAGCCGCCAGCCGGATGGTATGGAATGTGGCGGAAAGATTAACCGCCAGGACCGTGTCCAGATGCTCCATCAGCGCGATCTTGCCTGTGCGCATGGGGCTCCCATCTGGTTGGCGGCGCCGATCA
>JAYTXR010000113.1:0-3212 GCA_043742865.1 Acetobacteraceae bacterium | reverse complement strand
CGGTCGTACCCTGGCGCATTGCTACGCCATTCTGGACGAGGCGCAGAACACCACGCCGGTGCAGATGAAGATGTTCCTGACCCGCATGGGCGAGGGCACGCGCATGGTGATCGCCGGCGATCTGAGCCAGGTCGACCTGCCCGCCGGCACCCGCTCGGGCCTGCGCGATGCGCTGGACACGCTGGAAGGCGTGCCGGGCATCGGGGTCGTGCGCTTCGATCGGCGCGATGTGGTGCGCCACCCGCTGGTCGGACGCATCGTCGAGGCCTATGAGCAGCGGGCGGAAGCCGAGGGCGATACGCGCCGCCGCTTAGTCGAGGGACACAACAGCTAAATGGATCCGGACTCTAGTCGAAGCCCCGTCGGGACACCCCCTTTTTCAGCGGGGCGTCGTCCGGCGGGGCTTAGCGCCATCACCGTCGCCGAGCCGGCCTGGCGGCGGTTGGTTCCAAACGCGGCCGCCATTGCCGGGCGCGCCGCCCGGGCCGCCGGCAGCAGCGCCTCGATCGTGCTGGCCTCCGACCGGATCGTGCGCCACCTGAACAGCCGCGATCGCGACCGCAACCGGCCCACAAACGTGCTGACCTATGATCCGCCGGCGGCCGGAATGCCGGGGGAGGTAATCCTGGCACTCGGCACCATCCGGCGCGAAGCCGAGGCCGCCGGCCGACGGCCGGCGCATCATCTGGCGCATCTGGTGGTGCACGGCGCGCTGCATCTCGCCGGGCACGACCACGTCGCCGCCGGCGACGCGCGGCGGATGGAAATGGCCGAGGCCCGCATATTGCATTCGCTGCGCGTGCCGAACCCGTGGAAGCGGGCATGACCGGGAAGCGGGCATGAGCGGGAATCAGGCCATGTGGCCGCGGATCCGCACCCTGCTCGGCCGGCGCGGGGTCGAGCTCAGCCTGCGCGATTCGATCGCCGAGCTGGTCCAGGAAGCCGCCGACGAAAAACCCCTGCCCGGCGAATTGCCCGAACTGGACCGCCAGGAGCGCGCGCTGATCGCCAACGTGCTGCGTCTGCGCGCCACCACCGCCGACGACGTGATGGTGCCGCGCGCCGACATCATCGCCATGAGCGTGGAGGTGACGCTGGAGCAGGCGCTGGAGCAGATCCGCGCCGAGGGCCATTCCCGGCTTCCGGTTTTTCGCGATGGACTGGATGAGATCGTTGGCATGATCCACATCAAGGACGTGTTCGCGTTTGTCGGTCACCCCGAGGCGTTCTCGCTGGAAGCCATTCTGCGCAAGCCGCTGCTGGTGGCGCCGCAGGTGCCCGTGCTGGATCTGTTGCTGCAAATGCGTCAGGCGCGGATGCATCTGGCGCTAGTCGTCGATGAATATGGCGGCATTGACGGGTTGGTGACGATCGAGGATCTGGTGGAGACCATCACCGGCGACATCTCCGACGAACATGACGAGATCGAAGGCCCGATGGTGACCGAACGCCCGGACGGCGCGCTGGATATCAACGCCCGCATGCCGGTGGGAGATTTCGAGAAACGTCTGGGCGCGGTGCTGTCGGACGACGAGCGCGACGCCGATATCGACACGGTGGGAGGGCTGGTGTTCACGCTCGCCGGGCGCGTGCCGGCCCGCGGCGAGGTGATCAGTCACCCCTCCGGCATCGAATTTCGCGTGCTGGACGCGGATGCCAGGCGGATCCGCCGCCTACGCGTCCGTCGGCCGCTTGCCGCCCAGGCGGCTGAATGAGCCCCCGCTGGATGACCGACCCGCCGGTTCGGGTGCCCAGGCAGGCGGGGCGCGGCGGCCGCACCAATGGGCCACGCGGGCCAGCAGCTTGGTGGTGTCGAACGGTTTCAGGATGAAGTCGTTGCCGCCGACATCGAGGCCGGCGCGCAAATCCTGAGGCGTCTTGCTCGCGGTCAGGAAGGCCACCGGCACGTCGTTGAATTGCGGCCACCTTCGCAGTTGCCGGCAGGTTTCAAAGCCGTCCATGTCCGGCATCTGGACATCGAGCAGGATCAGGCCGGGAACCACCCGCTGCAGCAGGGTCAGACAGTCGCGGCCGCCCTCGCAGCCGAAGAAGTTGTAGCCGTTCGCCTCCAGCAGCGTTTTCAACAGCATCCGGTTCTCCGCCAGATCGTCCACGCCGATCACGGTCTTGCCGATCATGTCAGGCCTCCACTTGTGCCGCGGCGCGCGTTGTTTCGGAGCACGCCGCGTGCGCCTGCATCCGCGCCCAGGTCTCGCCGGAGGCCGATTGGATCGCCGCCATGATCGCCGCGACCGAGGGCAGGTCGTCGGAGGGCAGATCCCCGGCATGGCAAGCTGCTTCCAGCTGCTCGGCCAGGCCCTGTAGCCGGAGGGCGCCGAAGCTGCCGGAGGTGCCCTTCAGATCATGCGCCTCGCGCGCCAGGGCGGCGAACTGGGCGTTCGCCGCCAGCGCCTGCATCGCCGGCAGGCGCGCGCGGCTGGCATCGAGGAAGGCCGCGACCAGGGTGGCGAATTTCTCCGCCGTCATCGCCATCCGCAATTGCGTTAGTGGTTTCGGGTCGAACAGATGATCAGGGCCGGGCAGTGTGGAACCGGCGGGCGCGGCTTGCGACCTGGGGGCCGGCGCGATGGCCGGGGCCAGCGAGATCCAGCGGGCGATGGTGGCCAGCAAAATGGCGGTGTCGATTGGTTTGGTGATGTGGTCGTTCATTCCGGCCTGGAGAAACACGCCGCGGTCGCCGGCCATGGCATGCGCGGTCAGCGCCACCACCGGCACGCGCGCGCAGGCGCCCCCCAGCGCCCGGATCGACCGCGTCGCCTCGATGCCGTCCAGCTCCGGCATCTGGATATCCATCAGGATCAGGTCGTGCCCCCCGCCGGCGGCGATCCGGACCGCTTCGCGGCCATCCTCCGCCAAATCCACCTGGTAGCCTGCCGCCTCCAGCAGCGTCTCGACCAGCATCCGGTTGATGGCATTGTCCTCCGCGACCAGGACGCGCCGCCCAGCGCCGGGCCGGGGGCCGGGCCGGAGGTCTGGCAGGGCGTTTGGCAGGTCTGGCTGGGGGGTTGCAGCCGGCGCCTCCGGTTCGCCCCGATCGGACGGCTGCAGAATACCGACCAGGCAATCGACGATATCGCGCTGGCGTGCTGGCTTTGACAGATAGGCATCGAAACGCTTCGGTCCGGCGCCGGGCGGATCGACCTCGCGCGGCGAGACCGTGCCGAGCGACGAGCTGAGCACGATCCGCAACG
>JAYTXR010000112.1:0-2915 GCA_043742865.1 Acetobacteraceae bacterium | reverse complement strand
CGCATCGCGTCGGGCGAACTGGATACCGAGATCCCCGGTACCGGCCCAAATGGGAGCGATGACGAACTGGGTTCCCTGCTGACCGCCATGGAGCAGATGCGCGGCGACATCCGCTCGATGATGCAGCGGGAGGTCAATCAGCGCCGGTCCGCCGAAGCCCGGCTGGTGGATGCGATCGAGAGCTCCCATGAGGGGCTGATCCTGGTGAACGGGCAAGGGCAGATCGTCATTGCTAATTCGCAGATGGCGAAGTTCATGAGCAATGCCCGTCATCTGCTGGAACCCGACACGATTTTCGACCGCTTCCTGGAAGCGGTCACCGCCGGGCAGGTCTTCGACGGCAATCCGAAGCGGGCCGCCGAGGTGCTGCGCAAGCCGGGCATCGCCGAGTCGGGTCTGACTGCGGAGGAACGGCTGACCGACGGACGCTGGCTGCGCGTCAGCCGCAGTTCCACCAGCGAAGGCGGCTTCGTGGCCATCTGCAGCGATATCAGCGTGCTGAAGAACCGCGAGGACGAGCTGCAGAAGATCAATCTCCGCTTCGAGGCGGCGCTGGGCAACATGTCCCAGGGGTTGGCGCTGTTCGATGCCTCCGGGCGTTTGCAGGTGGCCAACCCGCGGCTTGCTGAGATCTTCCGGCTGCCCGCCGACCAGCTTCGGCCGGGCATCACCTATCGCCAGCTGCTCGAAATGAGCATCGCGGCCGGCAATCATCCGGACCAGGCGCCCCAGGCGCTGTATGCGGAACGCGAGGCGACGATCGCCCGACGCAAGGCCGGCACGCATTTTCAGGATTTGAGCCAGGAACGCGTGATCGCGGTCTCGCACAAGCCGACCCGCGACGGCGGCTGGGTGGAAACCTATGAGGACATCACCGAACGGCGCAAATCGGAGGCGCAGATCGTGTTCATGGCGCGCCACGATGCGCTGACCAGCCTGCCCAACCGGATCCTGTTCAGCGAGCGGGTCGAACAGGCGATCGCCCAGGCCGGCCGGGGCCGCGGCTTCGCCGTGCTGTGCCTGGACCTCGATCGCTTCAAGGCGGTCAACGACACCCTGGGCCATCCGGTCGGCGACCGGCTGCTGCGCGCGGTCGCCAATCGCATCCAGTCCTGCATTCGCGAGACGGATACGGTGGCGCGATTGGGCGGCGATGAATTCGCCATCGTGCAAGCCAGCGTGGCACGGCTGGAAGACGCAAGTGAGTTGGCCCAGCGCGTGGTGCACGAGCTGGGCCAGCCCTTCGACGTGGAGGGGCACCAGTTGGTGATCGGAACCAGTATCGGCATCGTCATCGGCGATGGCGAGGCGTCCTCGGTCGACCGGCTACTGAAGAATGCCGACATTGCGCTGTACTGTGCCAAGGCGGATGGCCGCGGAACCTTCCGCTTCTTCGAGGCGGAGATGGAAGCCTCGTTGCAGGCCAGGCGCGAGATGGAGATCGACCTGCGCCGGGCGATCGAACAGGATGAGTTCGTGCTGCATTTCCAGCCGCTGGTGGATCTGCGAACCAACCGGGTCAGTGCCTTCGAGGCGCTGCTGCGATGGCACCACCCGACCCGTGGGATGGTGCCGCCCGCCGAGTTCATTCCGGTGGCCGAGGAAATCAGCCTGATCGTCCAGCTTGGCGACTGGGTGCTGACCCAGGCCTGCAAGCAGGCGGCAAGCTGGCCGGACGACATCCTGATCGCGGTCAATGTCTCGGCCGTGCAGTTCCGCAACGGCCACATCCTCACCGCGGTGCGCGACGCGCTGGCGCTTTCGGGGTTGGCGAGTTCGCGCCTGGAACTGGAAATCACCGAAACCGTGCTGCTGGCGGAGAACCAGGCGACCCTGTCGACGCTGCACAGCCTGCGCGATTTCGGGGTACGCATCGCCATGGATGATTTCGGCACCGGGTATTCCTCGCTCAGCTATTTGCGGTCGTTTCCGTTCGACAAGATCAAGATCGATCAGGAATTCGTCCGCGACCTCAGCGCCATCCACGATGCCGCCGGCAAAGATTCGGGCGCCATTGTCCGCGCCATGATCGGCCTCGGCCTGACCCTGGGCATGAAGATCGCCGCAGAGGGGGTGGAGACGTCAGAGCAACTCGCCTGCCTGCGGGCCGAGGGTTGCCACGAGGTGCAAGGCTATCTGTTCAGCACTCCTCGTCCCGCGCACGAGGTTCAGGCCATGATCGGCCGCGATTGGCGGGCCGACGGACGCCAGCCGGATCCGGCGCAGTCCTTGTCGTTGGTCCTGGCCGAATAGACCGCCGATCCGTCAGCCGGCAAACTCCCCCCGGGGCCAATTCAGGCCTTCAATAACCCAACCCGGGGGGAGACGACAGGAGTGGCGCTGTTGGACGGATTTCGCGTCGTTCAGATCGGGCCGGGCCTGGCCGCCGCGGTGTGCGGAAGGCTGTTCGCCGATGCCGGCGCCGAGATCTGCTGTATCGATCCCGGCACGTCGATGCCTTTGGCCGGCTATCTCGATCACGGCAAGACGATTGTCGCCGGCGGATCGCCCCAGGCCGATCAGGCGATTTCGTCGGCCGATCTGGTTGTGTGTGAAGGCCGGCCGGCGGAGCTTGCCGCTTCGGTACACACGCCAACCGCCATTCGCCGGCTCAATCGGATCGCCGCGATCGTGCTGATTTCCCCGTTCGGTCAGACCGGCCCCAAGGCAAACGATGCGGCGAGCGACCTCACGCTGTTCTGCGCCAGCTTCATCGCGCGGATGCTGACCGGGCAGGTGGACGATCTGGCGGAACCGCCGCTGCGCCCGGCCGGCGAACAATCGGCCTTCCTCGGCGGCATCGCGGCGGCCTGTGGCGGGATGCACGCGGCGTTGCGGCCGGGTAGCGACATCGACGTGTCGATCCAGGAGGTCCTGGCGACCCTGGCGATGACCGAACTGGCCCGCGCCGGCCA
>JAYTXR010000111.1:0-12338 GCA_043742865.1 Acetobacteraceae bacterium | reverse complement strand
CTTCACCCTGTTCGAGCGGCTGGAGAGCAAACTCGAGCAGTATCCCGGCCAATTGACCCGGGCGGCGGTCGAACTCGCCAAGGACTGGCGGACCGACCGCTATTTGCGCCGGCTGGAGGCGATGATGATCGTCGCCGACAAGGATGTGTCGCTGGTCCTGACCGGCACCGGTGACGTGCTGGAGCCGGAAGCCGGCGTGATGGCGATCGGCTCCGGCGGCAACTACGCGCTGGCCGCCGCCCGGGCGCTGGTCGACAGCGACAAGGATGCCGAAACCATTGTCCGCCGTGCGCTCGATATCGCCGCCGACATCTGCGTCTACACCAACCGCAACGTGACGCTCGAAACGCTGTAGCAGCGCGGAGCTTCTGATGGTCGACCATCCATGACCGCTGACAACATGACCGGGACATCTGCCGTCGCCAACCGCATTTCGACGTGGCGCTGGCTCACGATTGCGGCCGCCATCCTGATAGCTCAGGCGTCGATCCTCTACGCGATGGGGCGGCTGCCGATCTGCGCCTGCGGCACCATCAAACTCTGGCACGGCACGGTGCAGAGTTCGGAAAACTCGCAGCACATTACCGACTGGTACACGCTGTCGCACATCCTGCACGGCTTCCTGTTTTACGGCGCGACCTTTCTCGCGTTCCCGCGCCTCGCCTGGCCGGGGCGTTTGGTGCTCGCGATGCTGGTCGAGGGCGGTTGGGAACTGGTCGAGAACTCCAACTGGATCATCGAACGCTACCGCGCCGGCACCATTTCGCTGGATTATTACGGCGACTCCATCGTCAACTCGATCTCGGATAATTTCGCCATGATCAGCGGTTTCCTGCTCGCCAGGAAACTCCCCGTCGCGTTCACGATAGCGCTGGCGCTGCTGTTCGAAACGGTGCTGGCGCTGCACATTCGCGACAATCTGACGCTGAACATCATCATGCTGATTCACCCGTTCGAGGCGATCAGGCACTGGCAGTCGGGGCCGCCGATCATTTGATGCCGCTAAATGTGACTTGTTCTCACGACATTCGAGCCCTAGCTAGGAAATATGACCGAATTTTCTCCCCGTGAAATCGTCTCCGAACTCGATCGCTACATCGTCGGCCAGTCCGACGCCAAACGCGCGGTATCGATCGCGCTGCGTAACCGCTGGCGGCGGTTGCAGCTCACCGGCTCGCTGCGCGAGGAGGTGCTGCCGAAAAACATCCTGATGATCGGGCCGACCGGCGTCGGCAAGACCGAGATCGCGCGGCGGCTGGCGAAACTCGCAGGCGCGCCGTTCATCAAGGTCGAGGCCACCAAGTTCACCGAGGTCGGCTATGTCGGCCGCGACGTCGAACAGATCATCCGCGATCTCGTCGAGGTCGCGATCTCCCAGGTGCGCGAGCGCAAGCGCAAGGACGTGCAGACCCGCGCGCAGCAGGCCGCCGAGGACCGCGTGCTCGATGCGCTGGTCGGAGCCTCCTCCAGCGCGGCGACGCGGGATTCGTTCCGCAAGAAGCTGCGCGCCGGCGAGCTCAACGACAAGGAGATCGAGATCGAGACGCAATCCTCCGGCAGCGGCATGCCGATGTTCGAAATCCCGGGCATGCCCGGCGCGCAGATGGGCGCAATTTCGATCGGCGATATTTTCGGCAAGATGGGCGGACGGCCCAAGACCCGCCGCCTGACGGTCGAGAGCTCGCATGAGATCCTCGTCAACGAGGAATCCGACAAGCTGCTGGACAGCGACCAGCTGGTGCAGGAAGCGATCAACGCGGTCGAGAACAACGGCATCGTGTTCCTCGACGAAATTGACAAGATCTGCGTGCGCGACGGCCGCAGCGGCGGCGATGTCTCACGCGAAGGCGTGCAGCGTGACCTGCTGCCGCTGATCGAAGGCACCACGGTCACCACCAAATATGGCCCGGTAAAGACCGACCACGTGCTGTTCATCGCCTCGGGCGCGTTCCATCTGGCCAAGCCGTCCGATCTGCTGCCCGAGCTGCAGGGCCGGCTGCCGATCCGGGTGGAGCTGGCGCCGCTGTCGCGCGCCGATCTGCGCCGCATCCTGACCGAGCCCGAGCATTCGCTGATCAAGCAGTATTTCTCGCTGCTGGGCACCGAAGGCGTGCAGCTGGAATTCACCGAGGACGCGATCGACGCGCTGGCCGAGCTGGCCTCCGACATCAACGACCGGATCGAGAACATCGGCGCCCGCCGGCTGCACACGGTGCTGGAAAAGCTGCTGGAGGATATCAGCTTCACCGCCACCGACCGGTCCGGCGAGACCGTGGTCGTCGATGCCGCCTATGTCGCCGATCGGGTGGCTCCGCTGGCCAGGAAGGGCGATCTGAGCCGGTTTATTTTGTAGCCACGGCCCCTAACGGTGATATGGGATGGTGTTTACGTCCATACTTATGTTATAACTGAATGCGTCCGATGGTTCGGTATCGAACATACTCGGTAGGAGCAGAAGCAGCCATGACCACCTTGAAGCTGACCAGCATCGGCAATTCCGTGGGCGTGGTGCTGCCGAAGGAATTACTGGTGAAACTCGGCCTGAAGAAGGGCGACACGCTGTATGCGGTGGAGACCGAGGACGGCCTCCGGCTGACCACGTCGGATGCCGAGTTCGAGGCGCAGATGGCGGTGGCGCGGCGGATTATGAAGGAGCGCCGGGCGGTCCTGCGCGAACTCGCGAAGTGACAATCTGGTTGTCGCGCGATCTCGTTCTCGCCATTCACGACGAACAATTGGCCGAACATGGCGGAGCGGGCGGTCCGCGCGATGCCGGCCTGCTGGACAGCGCCCTGGCGCGTCCGGCCAACCGCGCAGGGTATGCGGAGCCCGATATCGCGGAACTAGCCGCTTTGTATGCACTCGGCATCGCGCGCAACCATCCCTTCATCGACGGCAACAAGCGCACCGCCTATGTCGCGCTGGAAACTTTTTTGGCATTGAACGGGCTGCGGTTTCCGGTCAGCGACGCCAACGCCGTGATCATCACGCTGCAGATGGCGGCCGGAGACATGAACGATGATGCGTTTATCGACTGGGCGCGCGCCAATGTCAGCGCTTGACGCGGTCCCTGGGGGAACGCACATGCCCCTTATGCCTGATCCGTTTCTGCTGCCGGAAGAACCCACCACCACCGAGGCCATCGCCGCCATCGGCGACGAGCTGGAAGTGTTCGACGACTGGATGGACCGCTACCAGTTCATCATCGAGCTCGGCCGCAAGCTGCCGGCGTTCCCCGACCAATGGGCCGACGATGCCCACCGGGTGCCCGGTTGCCAGAGCCGGGTCTGGATGGAGGCGCGGCTGCGCGACGGAAAACTCTATTTCGCCGGAGCGTCCGATGCCGCGATCGTCTCCGGCCTGGTGGCGCTGCTGTTGCGGGTCTATTCCGGCCGCAGCCCGGCCGAGATCATTGCCACCGATCCGGTATTTCTGAAGGATTTAGGCCTGCTGGAGGCGCTATCGACCAATCGCGGCAACGGTATCGCCGCCATGGCGCGCAAGATCCGCGAACGCGCGGCGCTGCAAGCGGCCTGAGAGTGGGTTAATGCGGCTGGTTCACGAACCGCTCCAGCCAGTGGATCGTGTAATTTCCGGCCTGGAACTCGGGCGCTTCCAGGATTCGCTGATGCAGCGGCACCGTGGTGCTGACGCCGAGGATGGCGAATTCGGCCAGCGCCCGGCGCATGCGCGCGATCGCCTCGGGACGGGTGGGCGCGTGCGCGATCACCTTGGCGATCAGGCTGTCGTAATAGGGCGGCACCGTGCAGCCGGCATACAAAGCTGAATCCACCCGCACCCCCAGCCCTCCCGGGGCGTGAAACGCGGTCACCCGTCCCGGCGTGGGCAGGAAGGTTTCCGGATCCTCGGCGTTGATCCGGCACTCGATCGCGTGGCCGTTGAAGCTTATGTCCTTTTGCGTGTAGCCAAGCTCCTGCCCGGCGGCGACGCGTATCTGCTCGCGCACCAGATCGACGCCGCAGACCATCTCGGTGACCGGGTGCTCCACCTGCAACCTTGTGTTCATCTCGATGAAGGCGAACTGCCCGTCCTGATACAGGAACTCCAGCGTGCCGGCGTTGCGGTAGCCAAGCTTCGCCAGCCCGGCGGTGGCGACGGCGCCGAGCGCGTCGCGCTGGGCAGCAGTCAGGATTGGCGAACCCGCTTCCTCCAGCAGCTTCTGGTGACGCCGCTGCAAGGAGCAATCGCGCTCGCCGAAATGCACCACGTTGCCATGCGCGTCGGCCATCACCTGCAACTCGATGTGGCGCGGACTGTCCAGGTATTTTTCGATATAGACGGCGTCGTTGCCGAAGCCGGCGCGGGCTTCGGCGCGGGCCACGCGCCAGGCCTCTTCGATCCCGTCGGGGTTTTCCGCGACCTTCATGCCGCGCCCGCCACCGCCGGCGACCGCCTTGATCAGCACCGGATAGCCGATCTTTGTCGCGATTTCCCGCGCCGCGTCCAGATCGCCCACCACGCCTTCGGACCCCGACACCAGCGGCACGCCGAGCGAGGCCATGGCGGTTTTGGCGGCGACCTTGTCGCCCATCATCCGGATATGCGCCGGCGACGGACCGATGAAAGTCATGCCGTGCGCTTCGACTTTTTCAGCAAAACCGGCATTCTCCGACAGGAAGCCGTAGCCGGGGTGGATGGCGTCCGCGCCGGTGATCGAGGCGGCGGAGAGGAGGTTCGGAATATTGAGGTAGGAATCCTTCGCCGACGGCGGTCCGATGCACACGCTTTCATCGGCCAGGCGCACATGCATCGCCTCCGCGTCGGCGGTGGAATGCACCGCGACCGTGGGGATGCCGAGTTCGCGGCAGGCGCGCTGGATGCGCAGCGCGATCTCGCCCCGGTTGGCGATCAGGATTTTCTGGAACAACGCAGCCACCCCGGATCAGCCTTCCAGCAGGATCAGTACTTCGCCATATTCCACCGGCGAACCCGAGTGCACCAGTATCCGCGCGACGGTGCCCGATTTCGGCGCCTTAATCTGGTTGAAGGTCTTCATCGCCTCGATCAGCAGCAGCGTCTGCCCCTCCGTTACCACTTGGCCGGCAACGACGAATGGCAGGGAGCCGGGTTCGGCGGACAGATACGCCACCCCGACCATCGGGCTTTTAACCGCGCCGGGATGGGCCGACAGGTCGGCCGGTGCCGCGGGCTGCGCCAGTGTCGCGGGGGCGATAATCGGACCGGATGGGGCCTGGGAAGATGGGACCTGGGAATATTGGGTTGCCACCGGCGCGGGCGCGCGCACCACGCGGATGCGACTGTCCTTTTCGCTGATCTCGATCTCGGTCAAGCCGGTGTCGGTCAGGATATCGGCCAGCAGCCTTATGGCGGCGGCGTCGAATCGAATGCTGGTCACGCGCCGTTCTCCGCGATCCTGTCCGCCATGGCCATCAGGGCCAGCGCGTAGCCCTGGATACCCAGTCCGGCGATCATGCCAACCGCCACTTTCGAGATATAGGAATGGTGGCGGAATTCCTCGCGCCGATGGATGTTGGTGATGTGCACCTCGATCACCGGCAACTCGACCGCCAGCAGCGCATCCATCAGCGCGATGGAGGTGTGGGTATACCCCCCGGCATTGATGACGATCCCGGCGGCACGGCCGCGGCATTCCTGCACCCAGGTGATCAGCTCGCCCTCTCCGTTGGTCTGACGGAAATCGATCGCCATACCCAGGCCCTCCGCGGTTTCGGCGCACAGCGCCTCCACATCGTCGATGGTGGCGGAACCATAGAGCTGGGGCTGGCGCAGTCCGAGCATGTTGATGTTCGGACCGTTCAGGATCGCGATCAAATTTGGCGCGATTCGGGAGGAAAAGGAATGCGGCATATCCAGGGCGCGTAGCATGACCTCGCCTGCCAGTCCAACGGGGATCGGCCGGTATTGCCCCCTGGATGGCCGCCCTTCAATGCCACCGGAGCCAAATCTGAGAGCCGCCTCGACGAACGGCCATTCGGCAATTGAACGCAGGGGGCTTTACTGCGCATCCATCCATGGCGGTATCCGCTATTGATCGGAGAAATCGGTTGGGCCATGACACCGGCTAACTCGCCATGGACGACCCACCGACAGGGCAAGATACCGTGACCCAGCTGACCTGGCTGCCCGCCGATCCGGCCCGGCGCGACCGCCTGCGGGCGTTGCGCGGCAGGGAAGACGCCTCCGATGCCGCCTGGAACGAAGCAGTCGCGATGGCGAACACGCGGCTCGATTTCACCGCCACCAATGCGCTGGATGCGGCCGTGCGGAGCCTGTTCAACAACGCCCCGCCAGCGGAACTGGCGACCCGGAAAATTCGCCTGGCGGTGCTCGGCTCCGCCACGCTGTCGCATCTGCTGCCCGCCATCCGCGTCGCCGGGCTGCGCCGGGGCATCTGGATCGACACCTATGAGAACGAGTACGGCCAGTACCGCCAGGAACTGGCGGACCCCGGCTCCGCGCTGCACGCCTTCCGCCCGACCCTGGTGCTGCTAGCGCTGGATGCGGCGCATCTGGCCGGCTTCGTGCATGCCGGTCTGACGACCGAGGACGCCGATGCGGCATTGTCGCAGGCCCGCGACCAGCTGACCCTTTGCTGGCGGCAGGCCCGCGAGGCGTTCCAATCTCCGGTGATCCAGCAGACCGCGCTGGCGGTGCACCCGCCGCTGCTCGGCGGCAACGAGCATCGGCTGGCCGGATCGCAGGCGCATTTCATCGCGCGCCTGAACGCCGCCCTGCGCCCGATGGCGGATGCGGAGGGCGTCGATTTGCTGGCGCTGGACGACCGCGCCGCGCGCGACGGCCTGCTGGCCTGGCACGATCCGGGGCTGTGGCACCGTTCCAAGCAGGAAGTGACGCCCACCGCGGCCCCGATGTACGGGGAGCTGGTCGGGCGCATTGTCGCGGCACGCCAGGGATTGGCGAAAAAATGCCTGGTGCTGGATCTCGACAACACGCTCTGGGGCGGGGTGATCGGCGATGACGGCATGGACGGCATCGTGCTGGGACAGGGCAGCCCGCTCGGCGAGGCTTTTACCGCCCTGCAGGACTATGCCCGCGAGCAGGCCCGCCGTGGCGTGATCCTGGCGGTCTGCTCCAAGAACGACGAGGCCAACGCCGCCGAGCCGTTCGACAACCATCCGGACATGCTGCTGAAGCGGCGCGACATCGCCAGCTTCATGGCCAACTGGCAGGACAAGGCAGAAAATCTGCGCGCCATCGCCCATAGCCTGGGCATCGGGCTGGAGGCGATGGTGTTCGTGGACGACAATCCGGCCGAGCGCGCGCTGATCCGCCGCGAATTGCCGATGGTCGCGGTGCCGGAAATCCCCGACGACCCGGCCTGGGTGGTGCCCTGCCTGGCCGATGCCGGCTATTTCGAGGGGGTCGCCGTCACCCAGGAGGACCGCGAGCGCTCCGGCCAGTATCAGGGCAACATCCACCGGGAAATTCTGCGCGCCTCCTCCACCGACATGGCCAGCTATCTACGCGGGCTGGAAATGACCCTGCTGCATCGTCCGTTCGACCGCACCGGTCTGCCGCGAATTGTGCAGCTGATCAACAAGACCAACCAGTTCAACCTGACCACAAGGCGCACCACCGAGGACGAAATGCTGGCGGTGATGGCCGATAACCGGTCCTTCGGCCTGCAGCTGCGACTGCTCGACATGTTCGGCGATAACGGCATCATCGCCATCGTCAGCGGCCGGATGCTGCCCGCAACGGATGATTTGTGCCTGGATATCTGGCTGATGAGCTGCCGCGTGCTGGGGCGCCAGGTCGAACAAGCGACGATGAACCTGGTGGCCGCCCAGGCGATCGGCATGGGGGCGAAGCGCCTGCTCGGCGAGTACCAGCCGACGAAGAAGAACGCCATGGTACGCGAGCATTACGCCCGGCTGGGCTTCCAGCAGCTGGAGATCCGCCCGGACGGTGGCACGCGGAGCGTCTACGACCTCGCCGGCTTCGCGCCGGTCGAAACCTGCATCGTCAGCCGGCAGGGTTAGAGCCATAGCGATGGCCTCCCGCATCCTCACCGGCTTTAAGGGTCTCAGGTCGCCATATAGCCGCCATCCACGTTGTAGGCGGCGCCGCTGACATAGCTCGACCGGTCCGAGCAGAACCAGCACACCATCTCGGCGATCTCGTGAGCGGTGCCCATGCGGTGGAACGGCACCTGGGCGATCAACTCGGCGCCGCGGCGGGCCATGGTCTCCTTGGTCATGTCGGTCTCGATATAGCCGGGGCAGACCGCGTTCACGCGGATTTTTTGGTCCGCGTATTCCAGCGCGGCGGTCTTGGTCAGGCCGATCACGCCGTGCTTGCTGGCGACATAGGCGCTGGATGTGCGCAGCCCGATCAGGCCGGCGATCGAGGCGGTGTTGACGATGGCGCCGCCGCCCTGCTTGACCATCTGCTGCAGCTCGCTGCGCATGCACAGCCAGACGCCCTTCAAATTCACCGCCAGCATGCGGTCGAACGCATCCTCCGACCAATCAGCGGTCTTGGCACCGGTGGCGCCGACCTGGTAGCCGGCGATGCCGGCGTTGTTGTAGGCGCAGTCGAGTCGGCCGAACGCGGCGACGGTGCTGGCCACCATCGCCACCACCTGATCCGGCACGGTCACATCCACGGCAATCGACATCGCCTGCCCGCCGGCGGCGTTGATCATCCCCACGGTCTCCGCCGCGCCGTCCGCCGATAGATCGGCGACCGCGACCCGCGCGCCTTCCTGGGCGAACAGCAGTGCCGTGGCGCGCCCGATCCCGCGCGCCCCGCCGGTGATCAGCGCGGTCTTGCCCTGCAACATGCCAGCCATGGTTTCCTCCGTTTTTGGTTTGCCGGCGGCAAGGATGACCGTCTCCGCCCAACCCCTCAAGTGCCCCATTTCCGGGCCGACGATTCCGGCGGGCTTCTTTCCATCGCCTCGTTTCTTTCCAATGTACCGGATTCGAACTACGCTACCGGTCAGTAGATAAATGGATCGGCGGAATGCGCGACGAGATCATCGCCTACAAGCGCGAACGGATACTGCAGGAGGCGGTGGCGCTGTTCTACGCGCGCGGCTTTACCGGCACCACGCTGGACGACATCGCCGCCGAGCTCGGAGTGACCAAGCCGTTCATCTACACGCATTTTCGCAGCAAGAACGACCTGCTCGCCGCGGTCTGCCAGCCGACAATCGAGCTGTCCGTTACGGCGATCCAGGACGCCGTCGACAGCACGGGCACGCCGACCGAGAAACTGCGCCAGGCGGTCGCCGCCTTCACCCGAATCGTGCTGGAACGCCAGGCCAATATCGCCATCTTCTTTCGCGAGGAAAAAAGCCTGGCACCCGAGGCCCTGGCCGAAATCATCCAGGCGCAGAAGCAATTCGACCGGTTGCTGTCAAAACTTCTCAGCGACGGCATCGCCGCCGGCGAGTTCGAAATTCCCGACGTCAGCCTGGCCGCGCTGGCGATCGGCGGCATGATCAGTTGGTCCTACACCTGGCACCGGCCGGATGGCCGGCTGTCGCTGGACCAGCTCTGCCACCGCATGGCCGATTTCGCGCTACAGATGTCCGGCATCCGGCTGATGCTGGTGTCGGATTAGCCTCCCTGAATTTCAGGACGCCGATTTCGGTGCCGGCGACCAGGAAACGCACCATCCATTCGGAGCGATCTCGCCCTCGACAATCTTGCAGGCGTTCGGGACCACGAAGTTCGCACAGTTGCTGCAAAGTTGGGTCGGCTTCTTGGACTGGGGAATGTACTGCACCAGCTTCTGCGCGACTTTCACCTGCGCCTGGGCGCGCCGGGGCAGCGCGGCCACGCCGGCCACGATCGCCAGCCCCGCTTGCAGAACCGCGCGCCGTTGGGCCGGAGCATTGGTTGGCTTGGTCATGGTCTTGCATTCCCTGAGTAAATAAAAAGCTTATGTCGTGTGCGTCCGCCCTCAGGTCCAGGCCTGACGCAGGAATACGGCAACTATTTGCAGCGCGGTGTCGGCCGCGCGAAGCAATCTGCCCATCGACACGAAGCCGTGGATCTGGCCGCTGAAATAATGGCTGGTCACGACAACGCCGTCCTGTTCCAGCCGTTTGGCGTAGGCCAGGCCGTCATCGGCCAGCGGGTCGTGCGCAGCGACGATCACGATGGCCGGCGCGGTGTTCCGCAGGCTGGCGGCGCGCAACGGGGACGCGCGCCAATCCCGCCGATCGGCCTCATCGCGCAGATAATGGTCGATGAACCACTTCATGGTGCCGGCCACCAGCGGGAAGCCGTCGGTGACGCGGCGGTAGGCGTCGAGCGTCATGTCCATATCGGTGGCGGGATAGATCAGCACCTGCCCGGTCAGTTTCAGGCCGGCATCGCGCGCCGCGAGGGCGGCGGCGGCGGCAAGGTTGCCGCCGGCGCTGTCGCCGCCGACCGCGACCTTGGCGGGATCGATGCCGAGCTGGTCGGGATGCTCGACGGCAAAACGCATGGCGGCGACGCTGTCGTCGTACGCTGCGGGGAATTTGTGTTCGGGGGCGAGGCGGTAATCGACCGACAGCACCGCGCAGTTGGCATCGTTGGCCAGCCGGCGGCAGATCACGTCATGCGATTCGATGTCGCCGATCACCCATCCGCCGCCATGATAATAGACCAGGCAGGGAAGCCTGGCCGCGGCGTCGGTGCCGATGCCGCGATACAGCCGCGCCGGAATGGCCCCGGCCGGGCCGGGGATCACGAGGTCGCGAACTGCGGCGACCTCGGCCGCGTCGGGCTGCAAAACCCGGCGGCCGGCCTGGTACGCTTCGCGCGCCTCCGGCGGCGGCAGGCTGTCCAGTGCGGGGCGGCCGGCGGCCTTGATCAGGGCGAGCAGGGATACGACATCCGGATCAAGCGTCATGCGTTGTTTTTCCTCCGCCACCAGCAGCGGCAGGCATTATTGATGGCGCGGTTACGCCCCGTCAATCGAGTGGGGTCAATCGAGTGGGGTCAATCGAGCCCGATTTCGCCGGCCGGCTAACCGGGTATAGCCTGACTGCATATTGCGGAAGGAAGCCAGGATCATGGATGCGCACGATACCGGATGGCAGCGATCGGCCACCGATTACGTCGCCGGCGCCCGGGCGCTGGTGCCGCTGCTGCAGGAAGCCGGGCCGCGCATCGACCGGGACAGCGAATTGCCGCCCGACGTGACGGAGGCGATGCACGCGGCAGGGATGTTCCGCCTGCTGCTGCCGCGCTCGGTCGGCGGCGCCGAACTGGACCCGGCCACCTACGTGCAATGCGTGGAAGCGATCGCCAGCGGGGACGGCAGCGCTGCCTGGTGCATGAACCAGGGATCGGGCTGCTCAATGTCGGCGGCCTATCTGCAACCGGAATGGGCGCGCCATGTGTTCGCCGATCCGCGCGCGGTGCTGGCCTGGGGACAGGGGCCGGGTGCCAAGGCCATCCGCGCCGAGGGCGGTTGGCGGGTGACCGGGAAATGGAGTTTTGCCAGCGGCAGCCGCCATAGCACCTGGCTGGGCGGCCATTGCCCGATTTTCGAAGCCGACGGCACGCCGATCCGCCGCCCCGACGGCAAACCGTGGGACGCGACGATGCTGTTCCGCCGCGAGGAGGCGGAGATTACCGACACCTGGGACGTGATCGGCCTGCGCGGCACCGGCAGCGATACCTACGCGGTGACCGATCGATTCGTTGCCAACGACCTGAGCCTGACCCGGGATATGGTATCCGAACGCCGCCACCCCGGGTTGCTGTACCGGTTCAGCACCATGAACATCTACGCCGCCGGCTTTGCCGGCGTGGCGATGGGCCTGGCCCGCGGCGCGCTGGACGCGTTCGTCACCCTGGCCCGGGAAAAAACCCCGGCGCTGACCCAGTCCGCGCTGCGCGACAGCGAGGTGATCCAGTACCAGCTGGCCTATAACGAGGCGAAACTCGGCGCAGCGCGGCTGCTGGTGATGAAGGCGCTGACCGACGCACAGGAAGCCGTGACCACCATGACATCGTTGCCGCTGGAACATCGCGCGAAAATCCGCCTGGCCTCCACCTTCGCCATCCACCAGTCCCGCGAAGTGGTGGATTTCGCCTATCACGAAGCCGGCGCCACCGCGGTGTTCAAAAGCAACCCGTTCGAACGCCGCTTTCGCGATGTACACACGGTCTGCCAACAGGTGCAAGGACGATCCAGCCACTTCGAAACCGTCGGCCAATACCTGCTCGGCTCCCCGTTCAGCGAGCGCTGGCTGTAGCCAAAGGGATGGGGCTTTGCCCCAAACCCCAGGGGGGCTCCGCCCCTCCACCTCGCAAGGAGCCAGGGGCCCCTTGACCCCCATCTGTGTGGTTTCTCTTGAAAGGGCC
>JAYTXR010000110.1:0-14442 GCA_043742865.1 Acetobacteraceae bacterium | reverse complement strand
ACATCCGAGGACGATGTTTTCGTGTTCACCTCGTTCGCCGCCGGGGCACATGCGATTGCCGGGTTCAATCCGGCGCATGATCTGGTCGAGTTCGCTTTGACCAAATTCGCCAATTTTGCCGCGGTGCAGGCCGCTAGCAGCGCCTCGGTCGGCGGCACGCTGATCGCGCTGGGGGGCGGCGATCAATTGCTGATCCAGGGCATCGCACCGGGCGCGCTGAGTGCCAGTGACTTTAAGTTTGTCTGAGTAGGTAACCCGCGCTGGCTTAGAGCGGGGCTTGCCTTGCAGCAGTGATGGCGCCATTCCCACAATTATGCTCGAATCATCGGTCCGTTTTCCGTTCGACAACTCCTATGCCCGCCTGCCGGCACGTTTCTACGCGCGTCTGGAGCCGACGCCGGTGGCCGCGCCCCGGCTGGTGCGGGTGAATACCGCCCTGGCCGAACAGCTCGGGCTCGATGCTGAGGCGCTGGCAAGTCCAGCAGGCGTCGCGGTTCTGGCCGGCAACCATTTGCCCCCTGGTGCTGCGCCGATGGCGCTGGCCTATGCCGGGCACCAGTTTGGCAATTTTGTGCCGCAACTCGGCGACGGGCGGGCGCTGCTGCTGGGCCAGGTGGTGGGACCCGACGGCGCGCGGCACGACATCCAGCTCAAGGGCTCGGGGCCGACACCGTTCTCGCGAAGCGGCGACGGGCGGGCCGCGCTGGGGCCGGTGCTGCGGGAATACCTGGTCAGCGAGGCGATGGCGGCGTTGGGCGTGCCGACAACTCGGTCGCTGGCCGCGGTGACGACCGGACAGGCGGTGCAGCGCCAGACGAGCCTGCCGGGTGCGGTGCTGACGCGGGTTGCCGCCAGCCATATCCGGGTCGGCAGCTTTCAGTATTTCGCCGCGCGTGACGATGTGCCTGCGGTTCGGCTGCTGGCCGATTATGCGATCGAACGGCATTATCCAGCGGCAAAAGCGGCGGCAAATCCGTATCGCGCGCTGCTGGACGCCGTGATCGAGGCCCAGGCGAGCCTGGTGGCACGCTGGCTGGGGATCGGGTTCATCCATGGCGTGATGAACACCGACAACTGCTCGATCGCCGGCGAGACCATCGATTACGGCCCCTGCGCATTCCTGGACGCCTATGACCCGGCCACGGTGTTCAGCTCAATCGACCGGACGGGGCGCTACGCCTACGCCAACCAGCCGCGGATCGCGCATTGGAACCTGACGCGGCTGGCCGAAACGTTGTTGCCGTTACTGGGCGAGACCGCGGACCAGGGGTTGGAGGCGGCGCGTGCAGCGCTGGGGGAATTCGGCCGGATTTTCGAAGCGGCCTATGTCGGCGGCCTGCGGCGCAAGATCGGCCTGTCCACGCAGCGCGAGGGGGACGCCGAGCTTGCCCGGGATTTGCTGCAACGGATGGCGGAAAACGGCGCGGATTTCACTTTGACGTTTCGCCTTCTGGCTGACGCCGCGGACGGGCCGCAGGGCGACGCGTCGGTGCGGGGGCTGTTCACGGACCCCGGCTCCTACGATGCCTGGGCAATCGGCTGGCGCCGGCGCCTCGGCGAGGAGGCGCCTGGGCCACGGGAGGCCCGATCCGCGGCGATGCGGGCGGTGAACCCGGTCTTCATCCCGCGCAATCATCGGGTGGAGGCGATGATCGAAGCGGCCGTCGAGCGGCAGGATTACGGCCCGTTCGACGAAATGCTGCTTGTCCTGTCGCGGCCCTATGAGGACCAGCCGGGCTTCGAACGCTACTCAGCACCACCTGGTCCCGAACAGCGCGTCCATCAGACTTTTTGCGGCACCTGATCCGGCCGCGCCAGCCGCTCCAGAACAGCGTTCAGTTCGGCGCCCAGCAGCACCGCATAGACGGTGGCGTAAAACCACATCATCAGGCCCACCACGGCGCCCAGCGGGCCGTAGGTGGCGTCGTAGCTGGCCAGATGGGCGACGTAGAACGACAACGCGACCGAAGCGAGCAACCAGACCAGCGTGGCGACCAGTGCCCCGGTGCCGATGCGGTGCCGGATTTCCTCGCCGGTCTCGTCGATGCTACAGGGGCCGAACCGGTACAGCAGGCGAATGCCCAGCATCACGAACAGCACTGTCACGGCCAGGCTGACGAGTTTAATCAGCGAGGCCTGGTGCGAGGCGAGGCCGAGGAAGCCGATGACCGCGGGCAGGAACACCAGCGTGGCGATCGCCAGAATCGCGCCGAGGATGGCGCACAGCGTCAATGTTAACGCGGTCAGCTGAAAGCGCAGGATGCCGCGCCGCTCGGGCATGTCGTAGGCGATGTTCAGCGCCGAGAAGATCGATTTGGTACCGGTGGCCGCCGACCAGAAGGCGAGGCTGGTGCTGATGAAAAGGCCGAGGCCGAGGCTGCCGCGGGGCTGGGTGACCAGCATGTGCACCCGCGCCGAGATCAACTGGAACGCGCTGTCCGGCAGGAATTCGCGCAACCCCTGCAATTGCGGCTCTACGGTCAGGGGATCGAACACCAGTCCGTAGACGAAGATCAGGATGGCGATGGCCGGGAACAGCGCCAGCGTGGCATAAAACGCGCATCCGGCGGCGGCCAGGGACACCCTGTCCGA
This sequence comes from Acetobacteraceae bacterium, assembly GCA_043742865.1. Taxonomy (GTDB): domain Bacteria; phylum Pseudomonadota; class Alphaproteobacteria; order Acetobacterales; family Acetobacteraceae; genus PALSA-911. The sequence continues at coordinate 11,850 of JAYTXR010000110.1, read as the reverse complement.
GATGATGCCGCGCGCGGTGTGGATCACGACCGCTACCAGCCAGCTTCCCGGTGAGCAGGTCTGCGATAGCGGGGCGGCGGATTTGTCGATCCCGGTCTTCCTTCGTTATCCGCGTGGCTCCGCCGGTTTCCCGGCTCGCATTAGATGCCGACATCCCCGGATAAAGTGATGCAATGCGCCGGAGGTTCCGCCAGCACAATCGTCATGCCGGCAGAGCAGGACAGAAATTCGTGCCCGCCCCCAAGCCGGGGCTAAAATCACTTGCGTTGCCGGGAATGGGGTCTTATCAACGCGTCACGCAGCAACGCACGTGCCTCTGGCCCTCGTGGTTACGCAACGACGTCAAGCGTTCTGGCAACTTTGTTTGTCGCTGGTTCGTTCGACCGTTTCGTTAATCACGCCTGTCGCATTTCACAGACAGGCGTCTATAGAGGGAGGCCCGGTGCGATGACCCCGAAAATCGCCCAGTTTCTCCATGATCAGCAACCGGCGACGCCGTGTCTGGTCCTGGATGTCGATCGTGTGGAAGAAAATTTCCGCGCGATGAAGCGTGCGTTGCCGATCGCGCAGATTTACTACGCCGTGAAGGCAAACCCGGCCGCGCCAATTCTGGAGCGGCTGGTGAAGCTCGACAGCTGCTTCGATGCCGCCGGCATCGAGGAGATCGGGTTCTGCCTGGCGGCCGGCGCGCAGCCGGGCTCGATCAGCTTCGGCAACACCATCAAGAAGGTGACCGCGATTCAGCGCGCCCATGCCGCCGGCGTGTCGCTGTATGCGTTCGACAGCATCGAGGAGCTGGATAAGCTGGCCGCCCACGCGCCGGGCGCACGGGTGTATTGCCGCATCCTGGTGGAGAATGACGGGGCGGATTGGCCGCTGTCGCGCAAATTCGGCACCACGCTGGAAAACGCGCGCACGCTGATGATCCGCGCCGGCGAGCTGGGGCTGGACCCGTTCGGTCTGTCGTTTCATGTCGGCAGCCAGCAGACCACCACGCGTTCCTACGAGGCCGCGATCGGCCGCGTAGGCATGCTGTTCACCGATTTGAAAGAGGCCGGGGTCAATCTGCGCATGGTCAATCTGGGCGGCGGGTTCCCGGTGCGCTACAGCAGCGAGGTGCCGGAAATCGACCGGTTCGGCGATGCGATCATGGGCGCGATGACCAAGCATTTCGGCAACGCGCTGCCGGAAATGCTGATCGAGCCGGGCCGCTTCATCACCGGTAGCGCCGGGCTGGTGCAGGCCGAAGTGGTGCTGGTGTGCCGCCGCGACCCGGCCGACCCGGTGCGCTGGGTCTATCTGGATATCGGCCGCTTCGGCGGGCTGGCGGAAACCGAGGGCGAGGCGATCAAATACCGCATCGCCACCCCGCATGACGGCACCGCCACCGGACCGGTGGCGATCGCGGGGCCCACTTGCGATGGCGCCGATATCCTGTATGAAAGAAGCAACTACCGGATGCCTCTGGCCCTGGCCTGCGGCGACAAGGTCGAAATCCTCGACGCCGGTGCCTACGTGACCACTTACGCGGCTCAGCGCTTCAATGGTTTCCTGCCGCTGGCCGAGCATTACGTCTGACGCAAGAGGACGAGGCTGAAAGACTGGAAGGGAGCCGCGAGGCTCCTTTTTCTTTGCCTTGCTTCTGGGGCTCGCTTCTGGGGCTTGCTTGCCGGCCGCCTCCGGGGTTGCCGGGCGGACCGACGCGGGCAACATTACGCGAAGGCGTCCCGTAGGAACAAACCATGCTGCAATCCCCCCCCGCCCAGCCCGGCATGCGCGAGGACGAGATCGACACCCCGGCCCTGGTGATCGACCTCGATGCGTTCGAATTCAACCTCGACCGGATGGCCGCGCTGCTGGCACCCACCGGGGTGAAGCTGCGCGCACACGCCAAGACGCATAAATCGCCGGTGATCGCCAAGCTGCAGATCGCCCGCGGCGCGGTGGGGCAGTGCGTGCAGAAGGTGGCGGAGGCGGAGATCCTGGCCTGGGGCGGCGTTTCCGACATTTTGGTGTCCAACGAAGTGGTCGGCACCGGGAAACTGGCGCGGCTGGCGGCACTGGCGCGGATCGCCAAGGTGGCGGTCTGCGTCGATGATCCGGCCCAGGTAACGGCGGTCGCAGCGGCGGCCGAGGCGGCGGGGGTGCGGATTTCGGTGCTGGTGGAGATCGACGTCGGGGCGGCGCGCTGCGGCGTGCCGCCGGGTCCCGCGGCGGTGGCGCTGGCGCAGCTTATCGCGGCGTCCAAACATCTGCTCTTCGGCGGGCTGCAGGCCTATCAGGGCAGCGCCCAGCACCGGCGCGGCGTGGACGAGCGCAAAAAACTGATCGACCTTGCCATCGACGGAGCGCGCCGCACCGTGGAGCAGCTGCGCCAGCAGGGCCTGGCCTGCCCGATCGTCGGCGGCGGCGGCACCGGCACCTTCGAGTTCGAGGCAGCATCCGGCGTCTATACCGAAATCCAGGCCGGCAGCTACGCCTTCATGGATGCCGATTATGCCCGCAACCTGGATGCGGAAGGCGCGCCGGTTTCCGGTTTTCGCCACGCGCTGTTCGTGCTGGCCAGCGTGATGAGCGCGCCGCGGCACGGGCTGGCGGTGCTGGATGCCGGGCACAAGGCGGTCTCGATCGACAGCGGCATGCCGACTTTGTGGCAGCGGCCGGATATTCGCTACGTTTCCGCCTCCGACGAACACGGCAAGCTGGAATACGGCGCCGAGACCCCGGCCGTGAAGCTGGGCGAAAAACTGCGACTGATACCCGGCCATTGCGATCCGACGGTGGATCGTTTCGATTGGTATGTCGGGGTGCGTGGCGGGCGCGTCGAGTGTCTTTGGCCGGTGGCAGCGCGGGGCGGGCTTAACTGAGCGCCGTCAGGAAATCGGCGAGCGGGTCGTCCATGGGTCCAGGCCGCGATGCGAGATCAGCAGCGGCGGCGGGCCGCCTGCGGTCGCGGCGCCAAACAGCAGGGACAGCCGCGGCCCTGGACGGCTGGCCAGCAGTGCCACGAGCGGAAGTTGCAAGTCGCGCGGGTGCTCCAGCAGCCGCCAGGCCGCGGCGGGATCGATCAGGCAGGCGGCGAGGCCGGGCGGCCAGCCGGCACGGGGACCGGCGATGGAGATGACGATATCCCCGTCCGGCGCGCCGGCGCAGGCCAGCGTGCCACCGCCGGGCAGGCTCTCGGTGCCCAGCATCAGCACGTTCAGCAGCAGTCTTGCGGTGGCGGGGGGAATCGGCTGAGCGGCGAGGCCTGATAAATCGATGGTCACCTGCTTGCGGGCCAGCGCATTGGTGACCAGCACGCCTATCGCGGCGCTGTCCATGGCGCCGCAATCGCCGGTCCAGGCGGAACGCAACAGGCGGATCCGCGCGATCAGGCCGGCCGCTGTTTCTTGCATCACGGCCAGGGCTTCCTCCGCCGCGTCCGGATCCTCGAGCGCCAATTCCAGCATCCCCGCCAGCGGCCCGATCGGCCCGCTCAGGTCATGGCAGAGGCGCGCCACGATCAGCTCGGCCAGATACAGCGGGTCGGGTGGCGGGAGGGCTGTCATCGGCGGTTTCCGTTGCTGGCGGGCCATGGATGGGGAAAAAGGCATAACGATCGCTGAATTTCGAATAGGCTGTCTGAATTTAGGGTTAATATCGAAGATGGAGAAACATTTTGGAGAAATGCTAATGGCACGATTATCTGTGCCGATCGAGTCCCCCCTCCCTCCCCTGCCCCCCTCCCTGCTGAACGCCCTATCGCGCCTTGTATCGGAGGCCCGGATGCCGCATGTCTAGGGGTGTTTTTGGAGACCCATGAGACCATGATCGACCCGTTTGGCCGCAGCATCACCTATCTCCGCGTATCGGTCACCGACCGCTGCGATCTGCGCTGTGTCTACTGCATGTCCGAGGACATGAAATTCCTGCCCAAGAAGGACATCCTGACCCTGGAGGAGCTGGACCGCATCTGCGGCGCGTTCATCCGCCTGGGCACGACCAAGATCCGCATCACCGGCGGCGAGCCGCTGGTGCGCCGGGACGTGATGACGCTGTTCCAGAATCTCGGAAGCCGGATCGGCAACGGCCTGAACGAACTGACCGTGACCACCAACGGCACCCAGCTCGGCAAGCATGCCAAGACCCTGTACGCTGCCGGGGTGCGGCGGGTGAATGTGTCGCTGGATACGCTGGACGCCGAAAAATTCACCCGGATCACCCGCTGGGGCAAGCTGGAGCAGACGCTGGAGGGCATCTTCGCCGCCAAGGATGCCGGCCTGGCGGTGAAGATCAACGCGGTTGCCATGCAGGATGTGAACGAGCACGAATTCGACGAGATGCTGGCCTGGTGCGGCAAGCACGGGTTCGATCTGTGCCTGATCGAGACCATGCCGATGGGCGATGTCGATGGCGACCGCACCGCACAATATCTGCCGCTGTCGCTGGTGCGCAGCCGGCTGCGCAAGCACTGGACGCTGGAGGACACCGACTACAAAACCGGCGGTCCCGCCCGGTATTTCAACGTCAAGGAAACCGGCCAGCGCATCGGCTTCATCACGCCGATGACGCATAATTTCTGCGAAAGCTGCAACCGGGTGCGGCTGACCTGCACCGGCACGCTGTATATGTGCCTGGGCCAGGACGACGAGGCCGATTTGCGCCGCGTGCTGCGCGCGGACCCGTCGGCCGACGCGCTGGACGCCGCCATCCGCGAAGCCATCAGCCGCAAACCCAAGGGCCACGACTTCATCATCGACCGCCTGACCCAGGCCCCCTCGGTGGCGCGGCATATGAGCGTGACCGGGGGGTAGAGCGCGCGCTGAGCTACGCTGAATTCGGGCATTCAGGGGGTATTTGGTCCATGACGGCGCCCCTAATCCGTCCCAGGACCTTCGCGGCATAAGCGATCGCTGCTATTCAAAATGAAATCCATGCTAAAATGGCTTTGCCAAGATAATCATGGAATACATCAGAACCGCCCACGTCGACACCGACCGGCAACGATAGGGCTATCCTCGGGAGTTGAGACGATTGGGTGAGATTTTTCATATGGAGCGCCCGGAGGAGACGTTGCGCTTCACCGGCGAGCGCCTGACCAGTGCCATATCCGGGCAGATTGAAATCGAGCACCTGCACCGATACTTCCTCGTTCGCGAGATGGTGCGCGGGAAAGACGTGTTGGACATCGCCTGCGGCGAGGGGTACGGCGCGGCACTTCTGGCGCAGGTTGCGCGGTCGGTCGTGGCCATGGACGTTTCGCCTGAGGCCATTAAGCATGCGGCCCATGCCTACGGTCGCCCCAACCTCGAGTTTCGCGCTTCGGATGCGCGCCGGATCGATGCGCCGGACGCAGCCTTCGACCTGGTTGCCTCCTTTGAGACGCTCGAGCATTTCTATGAACACGCACAATTCTACGCGGAGATCCGCCGCGTCCTGCGGCCAGGCGGATGGCTGGTGATCAGCACCCCCGATCGAGACGTCTATTCCCCCGATGGCTCGACGGCCAACCGATATCACGTGCGGGAACTTACCCGGGTCGAGTTCGAGAACGGGCTGCGGGCGGTTTTTCCGCACATTACGTTGTTGTTGCAACGGCCAATGATCGGATCGCTCATGCTTGCGGCCGAGCCGTCCGTTGCCGAAGCGCGCGCATTGACCTTCGAACAGCGCGGGCGGGACACATTCGAGGCGAATGCGGGTCTACCGCGGGCGCTCTATCTGATCGCCATCGCCTCCGATCAACCGGTGTCGGCGCCCGTGGCCAGCGCCTATATCGAGACCAGTCAGCTGGCAGTACGGGAGGGGGAATTCGTTCGCCAACTTGATGCGAAGGATGCTGAGGCGAACCGCTGCCTTCATGCCAAGGATGCTGAGGCCAACCGGCAGCTCGAGGCGAAGGATGCCGAGACGAAACACAGGCTCGAGGCGAAGGATGCCGAATTAAACATCCGCCTGGCCGGGGCGCAGAAAATCTTGTTGGATATACATCAGAGCACGAGTTGGCGAATAACCGCGCCGCTGCGTGCCCTGGTGCGCGCGTTGCGGCGGGAAGGGCATTCCACACCGCCGACGCCCGAGCTGACGCCAGAGCCGACGCCAGAGCCGACGCCCGAGCCGACGCCAGTGCACGTGTCTGAGTCCGCGTTGCCGCAGGTCATCTCGGGTGCCGAGCAGCTGCGCCAGCGACAGGCGTTTGGCACGGATCTACCTCCGCCCGCTCTGTCCGTCGCTGTCGGCATCGTTACCTACAACACCGCCGAGGAGACATTGTCGCGCTGCATTGCGAGCGCCGAAATAGCTCTCGACCGCGCGGGCGGCGCGGGCGAAATTCTTCTGATCGACAATGGCGCGCCGAGTGAAGTCAGGCGCGATACGCGCAAACTCAACACCTGCGGCAATATCGGTTTCGGCCGCGGACACAATACTCTCATGCGCGAAGCCTTTGCCCGCGGCGTCGATGTCTATGTGGCTATGAACCCCGACGGCGCACTCCATCCCCAGGCGTTGGAAAGGCTTGCCCGCGTTATCGCCGCACATGACGGACGTGCCCTTGTGGAAGCCTGCCAATTTCCGGCGGAACACCCCAAAGAATTCGACCCCGTTACCCTCGAGACTTCCTGGGCCTCGGGAGCTTGCCTCGCGATCCCGCGCGCCGTGTTCGACGCCACGGGCGGCTTCGACGACGCCTTCTTCATGTATTGTGAGGATGTGGACCTGTCCTGGCGGGTACGCGCGGCCGGAATGAAAGTGCTGATTGCGCCGCACGCGCTTTTTATGCATGCCGTAACGAACCGACCGGGCGATCCGGGGCTTCGCCCTATGATGCTTGCATCCGCGGTCATTCTTGGACGAAAATGGGGCAATTCCGCCTTTGCCGAGACCGCGGCGGCGGAGCTTGCGCGGCTGGGCGGGCCTGTTCCCCACACGCAACCCGAGCCAGTCCCGGAAGCATGGCGTAAAATCCCCGATTTCACGCGGAGCTTCAGCTTCGCCCCCGTGAGGTGGTGAGGCTTGGCCTCCCATAGCGCACATCATGCCGCGGAGGGCGTGGACGTGATCGTTCGCTTCCACGATCTGTCCCGGCTGGAGGAGTTGGAGCGTGGCGCCTTTTCCATTGCCAGCCAAGAACACGGGCCGGTGCGTATTTTATTGGCCACCCAGCGCTTCTCCGCGGCGGCGCAGATGACGGCGCGCAGGGCCGTGGAAGAAGTGATCGGCTGGTCGCGTGGCACCAGTGTCACGGTGTTGAATTTCGGCCGCGATGACCCGGCCGACGCTCGCTCCGAACTGGTTAACCTCGGCTTTGCCCACGCGTCCGGACGCTACCTTGCATTCCTCGACTACGACGACGTTCTTTATCCAGAGGCTTATCGCCTTCTTGTCAGCCAGTTGCGCCAAAGCGGGGCAGCGATCGCCTTCGCCCGTACGCCGGTGGTCAGAGCGGACGTGCATGACGGCTTCCTGCACGCCCGCAGTCTTTCCCACCCCTTTTCCGGCGAGACCCTAGCCGATCTGTTCAAGACCAATTTTTGTCCCATCCATAGCTATTTGATGGACCGCAGCCGAATTCCACCGGATATGCTGCGCTTCGAGCAGCGCATGACGAACGAGGAAGACTACGATTTCCTGCTGCGGCTCTGCGCCGCCCTGCCGTCCGACTTTGCGCTGCGCGAGACCGATATTGGCCGATACTTCTACAAGAGTGATGGGAGCAACACCTTCAGCAGATACGCCGCCATTTCGCCCGAGGTGGCCGAGCGGATCGCGATGGCGCAGGAATTTGTCGAGTTGCGTCGGCGGATGACGCCGATCGCACCCGACGTCCAAAAAGCGCTGGATGTCTGGCCTGCGCGGCCCGGTCTGACAATACGAGGCTTCCTCAACTGTCGCGCCCAGGGTCGGATATGAGAGCGCACAAGAATAATTTCGACGCCCTGCGGCTGCTCGGCGCGCTGCTCGTGCTGGTGAACCACTCGATGATCCTCAGTGATGACCACGCCTACGGCTTCGCGGGACAGTCGGTCTCCACGCTGGGCGTGAAAATGTTTTTTGTAATCAGCGGATATATGATCACGTCGAGCTGGCTCCGAGATTCACATCCCGGACGTTTCGTGCTGCGCCGGGCGCGGCGCATTCTGCCGGCGCTGGCTTTCGTGGTGCTGGTGTCGATCCTGATCATCGGCCCCATTTTTACATCGCTCCCGATCGGGGCATACTTCAAGCATCCTTTCACTTCGCGCTATCTCGGCAATCTCATTTTCTACGTCTCCTATGCGCTGCCCGGCGTGTTCACGACGAATCCACTTCCGAACGCGGTGAACGGCAGCCTCTGGACGCTACCGGTTGAGATCGTGATGTATTTACTTACGCCGCTTCTGGTTCTGGCCGCGCGGCGGAGGGCTCCGATCACGTTGTTGCTGTTGTTGTCAGTCTCGGTCAGCATGTTTTATGTTCTGCGTAGCCCGCCCCCCCTCGTCATACTCGGCTCGGAATTCTGGTCTGCGTCCACCCTCGCGCCGTATTTTGTCGCCGGTTCCGCGGTCGCCACGCTGCGGTTGGAGCGCTTCCTTGACTGGCGTCTTGGGCTGCTTGGCATTCTGTTCATGCACCTCGCCGCGCCACAGCTGGCAGTCTGGCAGGAAGCGGTGTTTTGCTTTGTGCTGCCCTACAGCGTGCTCGCCGTCGGGATCCGCCAAACGCCAGGGATCTCCAGCGTTGGGCGGTGGGGTGATTTTTCGTATGGCATCTATCTTTGGGCCTTCCCGATCCAACAAATGGTGGTTGCAACGGTCGGGCCAGGCATTGGCGGCTGGAGCAACGCCGCACTCGTCCTGCCCCCTACGGTCCTCATGGCCGTCATCTCCTGGCAGCTAATAGAGAAACATGCGTTGCGCCTGGGCTCCCCAACCAAAGATACGGCGGCCAAACCATTGGTACAACCGCGCGAAGCGCTGGGATAAATATGCGGAATATTATCAAATGGGCGGCGTTACAGGTGCCGGCGGTTCGGCGCCTACGCGAGGATCGCGATCGATTGCTCGCGCTGGCGGGAGCGCCTCGTCCAGAGCCAGGCGACACCGGGATCCCGCCGCAACAACTGGCAGCCATCCGCATCGCCCTGCAGCAGAGCCGGCTCATCCTCACCGACTACCCGTATCATCCCCATGAGCGCCCGCTTGCCACAGCGGCGTCCGGCCGCCAGTTGATCGCCCGCTTTGAGCAGGAATCCGCGCGCTATGCCGAGACATTGCGCGGCATCGCGCGTCACATCGACAGTCTCGCGCACATCCCGCGCGCAGCGACCACGCCCCTGGCGCCGCTATGGGACAATCCCTGGTTCCCGCCATTCGACGGCGCCAGCCTCTACGGGCTGATCGCCGAGTCCCGACCGGGCCGTTACATCGAAGTGGGATCCGGCATTTCGACCCGCTTCGCCCGCCAGGCGGTCCGCGACTTAGGTCTTCAGACGCGCATCGTCTCGATCGATCCCCATCCACATAATTCCGTGGACGGGCTTTGCGACGAGATTATCGTTTCGAGAATGGAGGATATGCCGGCCTCGTTCTGGGCGGGGCTCTCGCCGAACGACATGCTGTTCGTCGACAACAGCCATCGCAGCTTCCCTGCCTCGGACGTGACGGTGTTCTTCGCCGAAGTGATGCCGGCGCTGCCGCCGGGAATCCTCTACGGCCTGCACGATATTTTTCTGCCGCATGATTATCCCGACGCCTGGCGGGAGCGATACTACAGCGAGCAGTATCTGCTGATGACCTATCTATTGGGCGGCGGCGGGAGGGACATGATCGTGCTGCCGGTGCATTGGGCGATCGAACAGCCTGATCTGTACGGCATCATGGCACCGCTATGGGAACAGGGGCATCTGTTTTCAGGGATAAATATTGGCGGCGGATGCTTTTGGATGCGTCGCGGGTAGGCTTTGGGATGCCGCCCTGGATCAGCCGGCGAAGGGCCAGCCGGCCCGGCCCGCGCTGGTGGTGACCTGGCCGGCGTCGACGCCTGGAAGGCGCTCGCGCATGACCTGTCCGATCTACCGCTCCACCGCGGTCGCGCCGACGGTAATCGCGGCGGTCTCCTGACTGCGTGCCGAGGCAGAACCGATGAGGTTTTTAACATGTTGGAGCTATAGCGGGGAGCGGGGACCCGCGTGGGATCCTTTACGCGCGGCCGCGGCGTTTTTCGCACCGGGGGCGCGGCGATCTATCGCGTCGTATCCGGGAAGACCGCCCCTTAAACTTGCGATCGCGGACCGGTCCCATGGGGCCCTCAACTCCCGTTGATCGGCACCAGATGCGATAAAAACACCTCCGCGCAGGCGCGCCAGCTGAAGCGTTCCGCATGCGCCCGGCAGGCCGCCCTGTCGGCATCCAGGGCGTCGAGCGCTGCCGCACGCAGGTCCTTGTTCACCGCGCCGATTTTGCCGGCAGCGTTGGCCAGCACGTCCTTGGGGCCGGTGACCGGGAATGCAGCGACCGGAGTGCCGCAGGCCAGGGCTTCCAGAATCACCAGCCCGAACGTGTCGGTCCGGCTCGGGAACACGAACACGTCGCCCCCGGCATAGGCGCGCGCCAGCGCCTCGCCGTGCCTGGGGCCGGTGAAAAGCACGCTGGGATAATCGCGCCGCAATGCGGCCAGTTGCGGGCCGCCGCCGACCACCACCTTCGATCCCGGCAGGTCGAGATCGAGAAACGCCGAAATATTCTTCTCCACCGACACTCGCCCGACATGCAGGAAGATCGGCCGTGCCAGCCCCCAATCCTCACGGCCTTCCCCGGCGGCGCTCAGCGCCTCCTCATACGGTTTGAACAGCGCCAGGTCCACGCCGCGCGACCAGGCCCGGATATTGCCGAAACCGCGTGTGGCGAGCTCCTCGCGCAGGCTCTGCGTCGCCACCATGGTGCCGGCGCCGGCGGCGTGAAAGCGCCGCATCCAGGCATAGATCGGGCGCACCGGCAGGCCGATGCGGGCCTGGACATACTCGGCGAAGCGGGTGTGGAACGCCGTGGTGAAGCGAAACCCGGTCCGTCTGGCCCAGCCGCGCGCGGCCAGGCCCAGCGGGCCTTCGGTGGCGATGTGCAGCGCGTCGGGCCGGAACGCCTCGATCATACGCACCAACCGGCGCCGGGGCAGCAGCGACAGCAGAATGTCGGGATAGGTCGGACAGGGGATGGTGCGGAACCGGTCGGGGCCGATCACCTCGACCACGTTACCCATGCCGCGCAGTTCGCCGGCCACGGTGTACAGCGTGCGGACCACGCCGTTCACCTGCGGCTGCCAGGCATCCGAGACGATCAGGATGCGGTGAGAGGGGGCATGCGGCAGCATATCGAGATCAGACAGGGTCCGGCAGCCTCGCCTTATTGACGACCTGGCTCAATGGCGGGCGGGGCGCGAAGAACGACAACCGGTTCAGCGCCACCCAATCGATCAGCTCGAGCCGGCCGTCATGATGTTCCACCAGCGCGGTGCAGCTTTCCACCCAGTCGCCGCAATTCATGTAGCGGATGCCGTGCTCGTCGCGGATGGCGGCGGTGTGAATATGGCCGCAGATCACGCCGTCGGCGCCGTGACGCCGCGCCTCGCCGGCCAGCGTCTTTTCGAACGCGCCGATATAGTTGACGGCGTTCTTGACCTTGAGCTTTGCCCATTTCGACAGCGACCAATAGGGAAAGCCGAGAAGACGGCGTACCCGGTTGAGGATGGTGTTGAGGGCAATGGCGGCGGTATAGGCTTTGTCCCCCAACAGCGCGAGCCAGCGCGCCTGCGTCACCACCAGATCGAAGTGATCGCCGTGGATGACGAGGAAGCGGCGGCCATCGGCGGCCTCGTGCATCGCGGTTTCGATGA
>JAYTXR010000109.1:0-2463 GCA_043742865.1 Acetobacteraceae bacterium | reverse complement strand
GCGGCGCTTTGGCTCAAGGGTTCAACCCGCCCGGAGCGTGACCCGGGCGGCGGCGGGGAAATATCAACCGCGTTGGCGGCGGTTTTTCGCTTCTTCCTGGCGCAGATCGATAAAAATCTGAAAATCCTCATGCGTGACCTGCTGGTAGCCCTTGCCGCCGCCGCGCTCGATCTGCTTATAGACAGCCGGAAAAGCGGTGGGCAGCGCCAGATGGAAGGCGGTGATGTCATCGCGGAATTGCTGGGGCGTGTCCTTGCGCGCGGTCAGCGGCCCGTTCAGGATGGGCTTCGACATCCAGAGTATCTTGATGTCGCTCATCTTCATCATGCCCTTGGCCACCATCTCGTGCAAATTGCCGCGAGTGAAGCCTTCGGCCTCGTTGCCGATGCCTGAAACCCAGGTGCAGCAGGCGTCGTACTGCTTTTGCAGCACCGCCACGACCGCCTGCTCATGGCCGCCGCCGAAGCCGGTCTTGCGGAAGAACGCGCCGGGCTCGGGATCGTAGCCGGCCTGTTTCAGCTCGAAGCGCGGGATCAGATAGCCGGAGGTGGAGTTCGGGTCGGCCCAGGCCAGGGTTTTGCCCCTCAGCTCATCGAGCTTGGCGATGCCGCTATCGGCGCGCACGACCACGACGCTGTGATAACTGATGGAGCCGTCCGTTTCGATCGCCACGACCAGCGGCACGACATTGCCGTTGGTATCGATCCAGGCGCCCGCGTAGCCGGACGAACCCATAGAAGCGATCTCGATCTGCCCGGCGCCGAAAGCCTGGATTACTCCGGCATAATCGGCAGCGGGAAACAACCGGACCGGGATGCCAAAAGTGGTTTCCAGCAGCTTCTGGTAGTCGCCATAGCGGCCGAGACGGTCGCTGTCGTTCTCGCCGCCGAGCAAGCCGATCCGCAGTGTGGGGATCTGCTCCGCCCAGGCGCGCTTGCCGGGTGCGGGCATCGCGGTCTCGGCGCGGGCGGCGGGAACCGCGCCGGCCAGCAGGCCGGCGGAGGCGATCCCTACGGAGCCTAGAAGCGCATGGCGTCGGGTAAGGAGGGGGCGAGCGTTCATGGCGGGGATTTCCTTCCGGAGCCTGGATATTCCGTTCATAAGCCCCAGCCATTGCGTGCGGATGACATTTTTACGTCGGTTGCGTGAACCCTGTCATACCAACCAGCGGCAAGATTGACTCGTCATGCCTGGGCTTGTCCCAGGCATCCACGGCTTTCTCGGCAGGCCGGTAAGCCGTGGATGGCCGGCACAGGGCCGGCCATGACGGGCGTATGTGGGTCAGCCATTCCGCGGGTTGGTTTAATACCAAGCATAGACAAGGCCATGGCTCGGCCCCTGGCGGGTTTGGGCGTCGCTGGCCAAGGTTCCGGCCAGCCGTCTTCGGCTGATTGGAATGCCAGCGGAGGGAGCGCCCAAGCTTCTTTCCGAACGGTCAGTGGTTGGGTCAGCGGATCGCCGAATGGGGCCGTCAGCCCCGAACGGCTTTGTGATATTCCGGGTTCGGCATCATATCCAGCGCATGCGCCATGCGGTTGGACAGATTGTAAAACGCCACCGTTTCCGCGAGATCGAAAATGTCCTCGTTCGACAATCCGGCTTCCGCCAGCGCCGCGCGGTCGGCGTCACCGATGTCGTGCGGCGTGACGGTCAGCTTCCAGGCGAAATCCAACATCGCGCGCTGGCGGGGATCGAGATGCGCCACGCGATAATTCAGTGCCATCATCTCGCCAAGTTCCGGATCGCCGGAAAGCTGGCGCACCGCCGCGCCATGCGCGACCAGACAGTAAAAACAACGATTGGCCGAGGAAACCACCACCGCGACCATTTCGCGTTCCAGCTTGGACAGGCCGGAGGGAGACAGCATCAGCTCGTTGTACATGGCCATGAAGTTGCGCAGCCGCTGCGGCCGCAGGCTGTAGGATTGCAGCACATTCGGCACCAGGCCGAGTTTTTCCGCCGCCTTCTTCCAGACGACCTGCAAATCGGCGTCCAGGACCGCTGCATCGGGCACGCCCAGCTTAGAGATATGGCCGGGTTGCGGCATCAGACAATCGCCTTCATGCGTAGATTTCCTTGTTCACCACATTGTCGTGGTTCGGCGCGCCGTCCAGCACCGACAGGATGTTCCGCGCCGTGGCCTGCGCCATGGAGATGATCGACTCCGCGGTGACGCCCGCCATGTGCGGCGCCGCCAGCACGCTGTCGAGCGACAGGATCTTTTTCGAGGCCGGTGCGGGTTCCTCGTCGAACACATCGAGCCCGGCGCCGCGCAGATGGCCGGAGGTCAGCGCGTCGTACAGCGCGTTCTCGTTGACGATGCCGCCGCGCGCGGTGGTCACCAGACCCGCGCCTTTTTTCATTCTCGCCAGCCGCGCGGCGTTGAACATGTCCACCGTCGCCGGCGATTTCGGGCAATGGATGGTCACGTAATCGGCGCGCGGAAGGGCGGCGTCCAGATCG
>JAYTXR010000108.1:0-4246 GCA_043742865.1 Acetobacteraceae bacterium | reverse complement strand
CCGCCGACCGTCACCCAGCTGACCGGCAAGGATGCCAATGACCGGCCCTATGGCGAGCTGATCGATCTCGGCCAGCTGCGGATGCGCCAGGCGCCCTATGCCGGGCGGGTGCTGAACGTCTCGGTGATGGGCGGCTTCGCCTATGCCGACACCAAATTCAACGGGCTGACCGCGGTGGTGACCGCAACCGACCGACCGGCCGCCGAGGCTTTGGCAAACGAAATCGCCGAGGCCGGCTGGGCGCGGCGCGACCGGTTCGTGGCGAAACTAACCTCGTTGCAAGACGCTGTGCGGCTGGCCCGGGAAACCGAAAACCCGGCAAACCCCGCGCTGATCTTCGCCGATGTCGCCGACAATCCCGGTGGCGGCGGGCGCGGCAACACGATGTTCATCCTGGACGCCTTCCTGCGGGCCGGCGTGCGCGATGCGATCGTCGGCGTCATCACCGATCCGGTTTTGGCGGCCGAGGCGCATGGCCTCGGCGAAAATGCGAGCTTCCTCGCGCGGTTCAACCGCGACGGCGGCGACGGCTTCTCCAAACCGTTCTACGTGCCCGCCACGGTCAGCGCGCTGCATCCGGGAAAAGTGCTGGCGCGGCGCGGCATCTTCGCCGGTGGATCGATCGATCTGGGCGCCGCAGCTTCGTTACGGATCGGCGGCATCGCGGTGGTGGTCATCTCCCGGCGGATCCAATGCGCGGACCCCGCCTTCCTGGAAAGCCTCGGGTTGGATATCGGCGCGGCGCGGGTGGTGGTGGTGAAGTCGCGCGGCCATTTTCGCGGCGGCTTCGACGAGTTCTTCCGCCACGGCCAGGTGATCGAGGTGGACGCGCCCGGCCTGACCAGTCCGATATTATCCAATTTCGACTGGCGGCATTTACCCCGGCCGGTCCTCCCGATCGACCCTTCCGCCGAATGGCATCGCGCATGAAACTATCGGACCTGCCGACCCCGTGCCTGGTGCTGGACCGGGTGAAGCTGTTGCACAACATCCAGACCATGGCGGCAGCTTTGGCCCGGCACGGCGTGCCGCTGCGCCCGCACATGAAAACCGCGAAGTCGATCGACGTGGCGCGGCTGGCGCTGGCCGGCCAGCCCGGCGGCATCACCGTCTCCACGCTCGCGGAAGCGGAGTATTTCAGCGCCCACGGCATCACCGATATCGTGTATGCGGTCGGCATCACCCCGCAAAAACTCGGCCAGATCTCCAAGCTGAACGCCGCCGGCGCCAAGATAATGGTGATAACGGACGATACCGACACCGCCGCGGCGATCGCCGCGCACCCCACGCCGCCGCGCTGCCTGATCGAGATCGACACCGGCGAGGCGCGTGGCGGGGTCGGGCCGGACGATACCGCATTGCTGACCATCGCCGAGGCGCTGGGGCCGAATTTCGCCGGCATCCTGACCCATGCCGGGCACAGCTATGGCGGGCGTTCGGCCGCCGAGATGACCGCCATCGCCGAAGCCGAGCGCGCCGGCGCGGTGTGCGCGGCAGACCGCCTGCGCCAGGCCGGCCACGCTTGCGATATCGTTTCGATCGGCAGCTCCCCCACCGCATTGCATGCGGCGTCGATGGACGGCGTCACCGAAGTGCGGGCGGGGGTCTATATGTTCGGCGATCTGTTCCAGGCCGAGATCGGCACGCATGGCCTGGACGACATCGCGGTAACCGTGCTGGCCAGCGTCATCGGCCGCCGGCCCGGCAAGCTGCTGGTCGATGCCGGCGGCATGGCGCTGTCCAAGGACCGCAGCACCGAAGCCACGGCGAAGGATTACGGCTTCGGGCTGATGCTGGACCTGGACGGCACGCGCCGGCATGGCGAGGCCATCGTCCGGCGGGCCTATCAGGAGCATGGAATGATCGACCTGGACCCCGCCCATTCGCTCGATCTGCCGGTCGGCGGCCGGGTCCGCATCGCGCCCAATCACGTTTGCATGACCGCCGCCGCGCATGACCGGTATTTCGTGATCGACGGCAGCGATGAAGTCGTTGCGGTATGGCCTCGCGTTAATGGCTGGTAACAATAGAAGCAAGGCTGGGCTCTGCCCAGACCCGCCAGGGGCCAACCCTCCGCCGGCATTCCAACTGTCCCAAGCGGGCCAGCCGGAACCTTGGCCAGCTCCGCCCCTGGACCTTACTTAAGCAGCCATTTCTCCACCTCATGGCGCTGGATCTTGCCCGTGGTCGAGCGCGGCAATGCCTCGGCCTCGACAAAGTATATCTGCTTCGGGCGCTTGTAGCCGGCCAGCTGGTCGCGGCAGCTGGCGAGCAACTCCGCCTCGGTCACCGACCCGTCATGACGGGCGATGAACGCCACCGGCACCTCGCCCCAGCGCGTATCCGCGCGGCGCACCACCACCGCATCGGCAACCCGCGGATCGGCCAGCAGCACCCGCTCGATCTCCGCCGGATAGATGTTCTCGCCGCCGGATTTGATCATGTATTTGACCCGGTCGACGAAATCGACCGTGCCGTCCGGGTTGCGCCGGCAGATATCGCCGAGATGAAACCAGCCATTGCGGAAATCCCGCGCGTTGGTCTCCGGGGCATTCCAATAGCCGCTGAACAGCGTCGGGCCGCGCACCGCGACCTCCCCGGGGCTGCCATCCGGCACATCCGCGTCGTCGGGATCGACCAGGCGGAACGCAGTACTGGCCGACGGCGTCTTGGACAGCCGGGCCGGCACCACGCCCGGCGCAAAGCGGCCGGCGGAGAACGGCGGCAATCCCGTTTCGGTCGAGCCGAACGTGTTGGCATAGGGTGTGCGCAACAGCCCCGAGATCTCGGCGATCTGATGCAGCGCCACCAGATCGGCCATCGCACCCGCCAGCTTGATCGGCGCCGGCACGATCGGGCGGCGGCGCAGTTCCACGATCAGCTCGGCGATCATGCCGGGCATCAGCACCAGCCACCATTGCGGCTCCGTCTCGATCGCGTGGATCAGCTGATGCGGGTCGTAGCGCGCGATCACCACCACCTTGCCGCCCAGGCACAGCGCGTGGATCGACTGGTCGGCCGACGCCATGTGGAACATCGGCGCCCAGGCGACGAAGCTGTCGCCGGCGGTCAGCAGAAACTCCGCGCAGGACGAAAACATCCTGGCGAGCATGGCGCGATGACTGACCAGCGCGCCCTTCGGCAGCCCGGTGGTGCCGCTGGTGTACAGAATGACCAGCCCGTCCTCGGCATCCACCGGCCGCCCGGGCTCGGTGCTGCGCGCGCCGGCAAGACGCTGCTCGTAATCATCGCCGAGGGCGATGACCTCACCGCCGATATCGCCCAGACGCCGCATCGTCGCCGCATATAGCGGCGAGACCAAAATCGCCCGCGGCTCGACCAGGGTGATGCAATGCAGCAGCTCCGGGTTCGACAGGCGCCAGTTCAGCGCCGCGACGATGACACCGAGCTTGCCGGCGGCGAACAGCAGCTCGAGATATTCCAACCGGTTCTCCGCCAGGATCGCCACCCGGTCGCCGCGGCCGATATCCAGCCCGCTCAGCACATGGGCCAGCCGGTTCACCCGTTCATTGAACCGGCGAAAATCCAGAAGCCGGGCGCCGTCCTGCACCGCGGGGTGGTCGGGGCGCAGCCTTACCTGGTTCAGCAGACAGTCACCGATCGTCAGCCCGGCCGCCTGACGGGAAAGCGCGTCCTGCCGACCCGCGCGATCGGCTGGGGGCATCGTTGTCCCTGGCACCTGCTTCCTCCCGAATGCCGTCGAACGGCTTCTGCCTGGAGGGATTATCGGTGGGGGGTCCGGGCTTGTCTATGCTGCGCCAGGGGGGCGTGCGGGAGGGGGGATTGGTGGAGCCAAGCGGGATCGAACCGCTGACCTCCTGAATGCCATTCAGAAAGTCGGGCCTGTCAGGCGCCGACAAGAGCCGTCGCTGTCCGACGCGGACCTAAGAAACCCCTTGCAGAACACCACTATTTCTCCGATCCTCTGACATAAGCCGTCAGACACCGCCAGCACACGACGCCCCATGGGGTCCGCTGAAGGTGTTTGAGGCGATGCAGCGGACCCCGGCACGGCGGGGCGGAGATCGGCACCATGAAGCTGACCGAGCGGATAATCGAAAAACTGGAATGCGCCCCTGGAAAGCGGGACCGGCTGGTGTTCGATGACGTGCAGCGGGGCCTGGCCGCGCGGATCACCAGCACCGGCAGCCGGTCCTACCTCGCGCAGTATTCTATCAAGCGCCGCAAATACCGGGTGCCACTTGGCGCGTTTACGGCGATCAGC
>JAYTXR010000107.1:0-17581 GCA_043742865.1 Acetobacteraceae bacterium | reverse complement strand
CTTCGCCGGGCTGACCATGCGCGGCGATCTCGGGTTGACCGCCACCGCGTTCGGCTTTGCCACCGGGAGGTTCTACTGGGGTTATTTCCTGTTCG
Source organism: Acetobacteraceae bacterium (assembly GCA_043742865.1). Lineage (GTDB taxonomy): Bacteria > Pseudomonadota > Alphaproteobacteria > Acetobacterales > Acetobacteraceae > PALSA-911. The sequence continues at coordinate 17,486 of JAYTXR010000107.1, read as the reverse complement.
AGGTGCCGAGCAACGTCATCATGGAAAAAGTCGGCGCGCGGGTGTGGATCGCGCGCATCATGATCACCTGGGGCATCCTGGCCGGCTGCACCGCGCTGGTCACCGGTCCGGTCAGCTATGGCTGGGTGCGGTTTTTCCTCGGCGTGGCGGAAGCCGGCTTCTTCCCCGGCATCATCCTGTATTTCACCTATTGGTTTCCCCGCCACCACCATGCCCGCATCGTTTCCGGCTTTCTGGTCGGACTGCCGATCGCGGTCGGGCTGGGCGCGCCGATCTCTACCGCGCTGCTGGAACTGGACGGGATGTTCGGCCTGCATGGCTGGCAGATCATGTATATCGCCGAGGCGATCCCGACGGTGCTGATCGGCATCGCCACGCTGTTCGTGCTGATCGACCGGCCGGAGCAGGCGACTTTCCTGACCGCCCAGGAGCGGGCCTGGCTTGCCCAAAAACTGCTGGCCGAGCGCCAGGCCAAGGAGGCGGTAAAGACCTTCGGCATGTGGCAGGCGATGTTCAACCCGAAAGTGCTGCTGCTGGCGCTGAACTATCTTGGCATCGTCACCGCCAGCCTGGGCATGCTGATCTTCATTCCGCAGATCATCAAATCGCTGGGCCAGAACAGCAACATGATGGTCGGCGTGCTGACGATGATCCCGTATGGCTGCGCGCTGGTGGCCATGGTGGTGTGGGGCCGGGTGTCGGACCGGATGAACGAGCGGCGCTGGAACCTGTTCGCCGCCTGCGTGCTGTCCACCTTCGGCCTGCTGCTGGCCGGCTACACGATGGGCAGCTGGTGGGCGATGGTCGGCATGTCGCTGGCGGCGATGGGTTTTTACGGCTCCAAGGGTCCGTTCTGGGCGATGCCGCCGATGTTTCTGACCGGCACCGGTGCGGCGGCGGCGATCGCCTGGATCAACTCGATCGGCAATCTCGGCGGCTTCTTCGGGCCGTGGTATGTCGGGGCGATGAAGGACCTGACCGGCAGCTTCTCCGGCGGGCTGTATGGCCTGGCGCTGTTCGGGCTGATCGCGGCGGTGGTGTGCGCGCTGTTCCTGCATATTCCCGACCCGGCTTCCCAGGTGCCAGCATCCGGTCCGCGGCGCGCCGCCGCCCCGAGCGCGGCAGAATGATCGGGGTGGCCGAATAATTACGCCGCAGGGCTGTTTGCGCTGACCGTGCGGGGTCCCTACGGTTCGCCGCTCATGTCATCCGCACGCCCCGCCAACTCCCCCTCTGGTCATGCCTGGATATTGTTGGGCGGCGCGTTTCTGACGTTCAGCGTCAGCGCCGGCCTGATGCATGCCTATACGGTGTTCCTGCTGGCCTTCGTCGAGGAATTCGGCTGGACCCGGGCGCAGAGCTCGATCGCCTATTCGGTGTCGCAGGTGATGAGCGGGCTCAGCGCCCCGCTGGTCGGCGGGATGGTGGACCGGCTCGGCTCGCGGCGGATGGTGCTGATGGGCGGCGCGCTGCTGAGCCTGGGGCTGCTGGCCAGCGCCTACGCCACGTCGTTGTGGCAGGTGGTGGTGCTGTACGGGTTCGTGATGACCCTGGGTTCCAACAGCCTCGGCATGGTGGTGTTCGTGCCGATGATCTCGCGCCATTTCGTGCGCAGCCGCGGGCTGGCGGTGTCGATCCTGCAATCGGCCAACGGCTTCGGCCGCGCCTTTTCGGCCCCGGTGGCGCAGATCATGATCTCGGGCCTGGGCTGGCGCACCGCCTATCTGTGGGAAGCCGGGTTCATGGCGGTGCTGGTGATCCCGCTGGCGGCGATCTTCCGTCGCACCGAAGTGCCCGGCGGGCGCGGAGCCGGCAGCGCGCCTTCGCGCAACTGGACCCTGGGCGAGGCGATGCGCACAAGGCCGTTCTGGCTGCTGTTCACAGTGTATCTGCTGACCGGTGTCGGCAGCTTCCTGGTGTCGCTGCACCAGCTGGCATTCGCGGTCGATATCGGCTTTGACCGGCAATATGCCGCCGGCGTGCTGGGCATGGGGGCGTTCTTCTCGCTGCCGGGGATCATCCTGACCGGCACGATGTCCGACTATATCGGCCGCGAGCTGTCGGCGATGTTCACCTACGGGGTGTCGATCCTCGGCGTGATCTTCGCGCTGTTCATCCACAGCCCCGACCAGCATCTGCTCCTCTGGCTGCATGCCTGCTTCTTCGGCCTGACCTGGGGCGCGCGCGGCCCGGCGATCACCGCCAAGGCCGCGGATCTGTTCCCTGGGCCCAGACTAGGCTCGATCCTTGGGGTGATCAGCGTCGGCACCGGGCTGGGGGCGGGGCTGGGGTCCTGGAGTGCCGGGTGGATTTTTGACATGTCCGGAAGTTACCGGGTGGCGTTCTATGCCTCGATCACCGCCTATGCGCTGGGCTGCGTGGCGTTCGCCGCGTTGCGCCCGTCGCGCAAAAAGCTGTCAGCCGACGCAGGCGCCGCATAGGCCCTCGGCCTCGATCGTCGCCTTGCTGACCGAAAACCCGGCCCGGCTGGCGGCCTCTGCCAGCGCGTGGGCCAGAACGGGATCGTCGATCTCCACCACCCGGCCGCAATCGCGGCAGATCAGAAATTGCGCGGCATGGGCGGGATGTTCGTGCGCGCCATCCTCCGGTGCGACGCAGCCGACGAACGCCGATAGCCGCTCCAGCCGGTGGATCAGGCCGTGTTCGAGCAGAAAATCCAGCGCGCGATAGATCGTCGGCGGCGCCGCGCCCGGGCGGGTGGCGCGCAGCCGGTCCAGCAGATCATAGGCGCCGGTAGGCTGATCCGCCTGCAGGATCAGCCCGAGCACCTGGCGGCGCAGCTCGGTCAGCCGGGCGCCGCGCTCCGCACAGATCGCATCGGCGCGGTCCAGCAACTTCTCGGTCGCCGGCGAGAAGGTTTTCCCGACAGCAGCGCCGGCGGCCATGTTTCGCTCCCTTTCACGCAAGGTTCGCATACCCCAAGATAGCATTCATGAACCCAGAGAACACGCAAGCGACAACAGATGCCGTGCTCGCCGCCATCGCCTTTGACCACGACGGGCTGGTGCCCGCCATCGCCCAGCAGCACGACACCGGCGAGGTGCTGATGATGGCCTGGATGAACCGCGAGGCGGTGGCCGAGACACTGGCGACCGGCCGCGTCTGCTATTTTTCCCGCAGCCGGGGCCGGCTATGGCGCAAGGGCGAGACCTCCGGCCAAATGCAGCATCTGCACGAATTGCGGATGGATTGCGACGGCGACACGATTTTGCTGCTGGTGCGGCAGGATGGTGTGGCCTGCCACACCGGGAGGCGGAGCTGCTTCTTCCGCGCCGTGCGGAACGGCGAATTTTTAGAGATTGCCGCGCCGCTGGTGGACCCGGATGTGCTGTACGCCGGGCACCCCCCGGCGACGACCTAAAGCTGTAGCCGCGATCCATTCCACCGCTTATCTTCCCGCCATGCCGCACGCTGATTTCGTCCATCTCCGAGTCCATTCCGCCTATTCGCTCAGCGAAGGCGCGATCAAAGCGGACAAGCTTGCCTCCCTGGCCAGGGATTGCGCCATGCCGGCGGTCGCCATCACCGATAGCGGCAATCTGTTCGGCGCCCTCGAATTCAGCCAGGCCTGCGCCGCCAAAGGCGTCCAGCCGATCCTTGGCTGCCAGATTGCGCTGACCCGCGCCGATAATCCCCGTTTGCCGCCGGACCCGGTGGTGCTGCTGGCGCAGGACGCGACCGGGTTGGCCAACCTCCAATTCCTGTCGTCGCGCGCCTTTCTGCAAACCGATCCTGGCCTGAAACCCCAGTTGACGCTGGAGGCGATCGCGCAGAATGCCGCCGGGCTGATCCTGCTGACCGGCGGCACGCTGGGCGCGATCGCCCGGCTGCTGGCAGAGGACCAGAAGCCGGAGGCCGAACGGCTGCTGGCGCGCTTCGCCGAGGCTTTTCCGGATCGGGTGATGATGGAACTGCATCGCCACGGTCTGCAGAACGAACGCAACATCGAGCCAGGCCTGATCACGCTGGCCGACGCCGCCGCCATTCCGCTGGTCGCCACCAATGATTGTTATTTCGCCAAGCCCTCGATGCACGAGGCGCATGACGCGCTGCTATGCATCTCGGAGGCGCGGCTGCTGTCGGAAAAGGACCGCCGCCGGGTCACCCCGAACCACTGGTTCAAGCCGGCCGCCGACATGCGGGCGCTGTTTTCCGATCTGCCGGAGGCCTGCGACAACACGCTCGCCATTGCCCGGCGCTGCGCGATCATGGCGGAAACCCGCAAGCCGCTGCTGCCAATCTGCCCGAAAGTGCATGCCGGCGCCTCCGAGGCCGAAACTCTCGGCGCGATGGCGCGCGAGGGGCTGGTCCGGCGCATGGACACGATCGGCGCCGATTCGGCTTCGCGCGCCCGCTACCGCGACCGGCTGGATTACGAGCTGTCGGTGATCGATGGCATGGGGTTTCCCGGCTATTTTCTGATCGTCGCCGACTTCATCCAATGGGCGAAGGCCCAGGGCATCCCGGTCGGCCCCGGCCGCGGCTCGGGCGCCGGTTCGGTGGTCGCCTGGGCGCTGACCATCACCGATCTGGATCCGCTGCGGTTCAACCTGCTGTTCGAGCGGTTTTTGAACCCCGAGCGCGTGTCGATGCCGGATTTCGACATCGATTTCTGCCAGGATCGCCGCGACGAGGTCATCGACTATGTGCGGCGCGAATATGGCGGTGACCGGGTGGCGCAGATCATCACCTTTGGCAAACTCCAGGCCCGCGCCGCGGTGCGCGATGTCGGCCGGGTGCTCGGGCTCGGCTATGGCCAGGTCAACAAGGTCGCCGAGTTGATCCCGAACAACCCGGCCAAGCCGGTGACCCTGCAGGAAGCGGTGGACGGCGAGCCGCGGCTGCAACAGATGCGCGACGAGGACGAAGCGGTTCGCCGGCTGCTGGAGATCGCCCTGCAGATCGAGGGCCTCTATCGCCACGCCAGCACCCACGCCGCCGGCGTGGTGATCGGCGACCGGCCGCTGATCGAGCTGGTGCCGCTGTATCGGGACCCGAAATCGGAGTTTTTGGTCACCCAGTATTCGATGAAATATGTCGAGCAGGCCGGATTGGTGAAATTCGACTTTCTGGGCCTGACCACGCTGACCATCCTGCAGCGCGCCGTCGGCTTCCTGGCGCAGCTGGACATCGTGGTCGATCTGGACCGACTGGCGCTGGATGACGCGAGAACCTACGAGATGCTGGCGCGCGGCGATGCCGGCGGGGTGTTCCAGATGGAAGGCCAGGGCATGCGCGACGTGCTGCGCCAGATGCGCCCGAGCCGCTTTGAGGATCTGATCGCCGCGGTGGCGCTGTACCGGCCCGGCCCAATGGCCAATATCCCCGATTATAACCGCCGCAAGCATGGCGAGGCCTGGGAGCCGCCACACGAGGAATTGCGGGAGATCCTGGAAGAAACCTTTGGGATCATGGTCTACCAGGAGCAGGTGATGCAGATCGCCCAGAAGATGGGCGGCTACAGCCTGGGCAGCGCCGATCTGCTGCGCCGCGCCATGGGCAAGAAGATCCGCGCCGAGATGGACCAGCAGCGCGAAATCTTCGTCAGCGGTGCGACGACGCGCGGGATCACGCCGGAAAAAGCCACAGAAGTCTTTGATCTCATGGCAAAATTCGCCGATTACGGGTTTAACAAATCGCACGCCGCAGCGTACGCGCTGGTCGCCTATCAGACGGCCTGGATGAAGGCCAACCACCCGGTCGTGTTCATCGCCGCCTGCATGAGTCTGGCGATCAGCAACACCGACAAGATCGCGGCTTATAAACAGGAAGCCGAACGCGCCGGCACCCGCATCCTGCCGCCCGACATCAATCGCTCCGGTGCCGATTTCACGGTCGAGCGCATCGCCGACGGCAAGCTGGCCATCCGCTACGCGCTGGCCGCGGTGAAGAAGGTCGGCCGCTCGGCGATGGAAGCGCTGGTGACCGCAAGGGGGGACCGCGATTTCGCCGACATCGCGGAATTTGCCGCAAGGATCGACCCGAAGCAGGTCAGCCGCAACCAGATCGAGAACCTGGCCCGCGCCGGGGCGTTCGACAGCCTGGAACCCAACCGGGCCAAAATCCACGCCGCCGCCGAGACCATCCTGCGCCGCGCCCAGGCCGACGCCGAGGAGAAGTTGAGCGGCCAGATCGGGCTGTTCGGCGGAGCCGCCGATCGGCCCGAAGCGTTGCGCCTGGCCGATCTGCCGGACTGGCAGCCGATCGAGCGTCTGGGCTTTGAGGCCGAGGCGATCGGCTTTCATCTGACCGCCCATCCGCTGGATGTCTATGCCCAGACCTTGCGTCGCATTGGCGCCATTGCCAGCACCCAGATCGAGGCGCGGGCCAAGGCTGGTGTCAGCCGGGCCAAGCTCGCCGGCACCGTGATCGCCTCGAAGGAGCGGATCACCCGCACCGGCAGCCGGATGGCCTGGATAAGGCTGTCGGACGCGGCCGGATCGTACGAGGTGACGGTGTTCTCGGAAGTGCTGACCCGCTCGCGGCCGGTCCTGGCGGTGGGGGCGAGCGTTCTGATCACCGTGGACCTGAAGCTGGAGGGCGAGGCCCTGCGCATCACCGCTCAGGACGTGATGGCGCTGGACCAGGCCGCCGCCAACGCGGGCGCGGGAATGCGTATCTGGTTGCGCCAGACCGATAAAGACCAGACCGATAAAGACCAGACCGGCGGCATCGCCCAGATACGGGCGCTGCTGAGCCGCGAGGGCGCCGGGCGTGGCCAGGTGATCCTGGTGCCCCGGCTGGAGGCGGCGCAGTCGGTCGAAATCGCCTTGCCAGGGGGCTTCAACGTCACCCCAAAGCTGGCCCAGGCGCTGAAGATTGTGCCGGGGGTGGAGCGGGTCGAGGAGATTTAAAGCTATATCGCCCTGAGCTTGCCTCCGGTCTCGCCCTTAGCTTGCCTTCGGTGGGGCTCCCCGGCTTGTTCGCGGCGATCCCGCGCTCTATGACGGCGCTGCTTCTCCCCATTTTCTCCTGAACGGACCGCATGTCCCAAGCGCCGGAATACAGACGCGTCCTGCTGAAAGTATCCGGCGAAGCCCTGATGGGCGAGCGGGAATATGGCCTGGACACGGAAACCGTCGCCGCAATCGCCGGCGATGTCGGCGATGTCGTCGCCATGGGGGTCGAGGTCTGTCTCGTGATCGGCGGCGGCAACATCTTTCGCGGCGTTTCCGGCGCCGCCGGGGGGATGGACCGTGCCCAGGCCGATTATATGGGCATGCTGGCCACGGTGATGAACGCGCTGGCCATGCAGAACGCGCTGGAACGCAAGAACGTCCCCACCCGCGTGCAGTCGGCCATCCCGATGTCGTCGGTCTGCGAACCCTATATCCGCCGTCGCGCGATGCGCCACATGGAGAAGGGCAGGGTGGTGGTGTTTGCCGCCGGCACCGGCAACCCGTTCTTCACCACCGATACCGCCGCGGCCCTGCGGGCGGCCGAGATGGGGTGCGACTGCCTGCTGAAGGGCACCCAGGTGGATGGCGTCTACACCGCCGATCCGCGCAAGGTCGCCAACGCCAAACGCTTCGAGCAGCTGAGCTATCTGGATGTGCTGTCGCGCGACCTGCACGTAATGGATGCCTCCGCGATCAGCCTGGCGCGGGAAAACCATCTGCCGATCCTGGTCTTCAACATCCACGCCCCGGGCGCCTTTGCCCAGGTGATGCGCGGCGAGGGGAAATTCACCAAGATCACGGAACAATCGTCGCGTGGACATTAGCGTGAAAGGGGCCGTGTCATGGCAGCCGACCTGAACAACCTGAAGCAGGATCTCGGCCGCCGGATGGATGGCGCGCTGGAGACCCTGAGGCGCGATTTCGGCGGTCTGCGGACCGGGCGCGCCAGTCCGGCGCTGCTGGAGCCGCTGCGGGTGGAGGCCTACGGGACCGAGATGCCGATCACCCAGGTCGGCACCATCGGCGTGCCGGAATCGCGGATGCTGACGGTGCAGGTCTGGGACCGCACCATGGTCGGCGCGGTGGATAAGGCGATCCGCGAATCGGGGCTCGGCCTCAATCCGCAGATCGACGGCCAGCTGGTGCGGGTGCCGATCCCGATGCTGACCGCGGAGCGACGCACCGAGCTGGCGAAGGCTGCCGGGCGCTATGCGGAGGCGACCAAGATCGCGGTCCGGGGAGTCCGGCGCGACGGCATGGAGCAGATCAAGGGCTTCGAGAAGAAGCACGAGATCGGCGAGGATGTGGCTAAAACCTGGTCCGACGAGGTACAGAAGCTCACCGACAGCTATATCAAGCGGATCGACGAGAGCCTCGCGGACAAGGAACGCGACATCCGGCAGGTTTGAGCATCCCGATGTCCTCCGCCTCGCAGAAGATCCCCGCGCTTTTGACCCCCGCCGGGCTTTTGACGCAACCGCGCCTAGACGGCGCGCCGCACCCGGCCGATTTGCCGCCCCCGCCCACCCATGTCGCAATCATCATGGATGGCAACGGCCGCTGGGCCCGCGCGCGTTATCTGCCCCGCGTGGCCGGTCATCGGGAGGGTGCGCGGGCGCTGCGCCGGACCATCGAGGCGGCGATCCAAAGCGGCGTGGCCTGGCTGACGATTTACGCGTTCAGCAGCGAGAACTGGCGTCGTCCGGCCACCGAGGTGCTGGATCTGACCGGATTGCTGCGCCATTACCTGAACAACGAGGTTGCCGAGCTGCATGCCAACGGGGTGCGATTGCGCTTCATCGGCGATCGCGCGCGTTTCGACCGGGATATCGACGCCGCGCTGAGCCAGGCCGAACTTCTGACCGCCGGCAACACCCGGCTGAACCTGGTGGTGGCGCTGTCCTACGGCGCGCGCGACGAGATCGCCGCCGCCGCCCGCAATCTGGCCCAGGCGGTGCAGGACGGCCGGATCGACCCCGCGGCGATCGACGAGACGATGCTGGCATCGGCGTTGTCCACCGCCGGCATGCCGGATCCCGATCTGGTCATCCGCACCAGCGGCGAGCAGCGTCTGTCGAATTTTCTGCTGTGGCAGGCGGCCTATGCGGAGCTGGTTTTCCTCGATGTGCTGTGGCCGGATTTCAGCGCCGCGCATTTTTCGGCGGCGCTTGCCGAATACGCCCGCCGCGAACGCCGCTTCGGCGCCCGCCCAACCTGACCCTTCCCCAACTTGACCCTCACTCGGTGAGCCTGGACCGGATCCCGCCCCGCCCGAGGCCGCCCGGCCGCTGGGGCGATCTGCCCAGGCGCGTCGCCTCGGCCGCCATTCTGGTGCCGCTGGCGGTTTTCTGCCTGTTTGCCGGGGGCTGGCCGTGGGCGCTGTTGGTCGCGGTGGCGACGCTGGGCATGGCGGTGGAATGGATCGCCCTGTGCGAACGACAATGGTTCAGCCTGGCCGGGCTGGCGCTGATCTTTTCCGCTACTGCCGTCTGGGTACTGGCGGTCGGGAGCACAGCCTGGCACGGACCCGCGGGGGCGGCGCTGGCGGTCGCGCTGCTGGGCGGGCCGGCGATCTGGCGCATCGGTCACGGGGGCAAGCGGGCGGTCGAACTTGCCGCGGGGCTGCCCTATATCGGCTGCACCACGGTCGCGCTGATCTGGCTGCGCACGCTGCCAGAATCCGGCCTGGCCAACGTGCTGCTGCTGCTGCTGGTGGTCTGGTCCAGCGACATCGGCGCCTATCTGGTCGGGCGGGCCATCGGCGGGCGCAAGCTGGCCCCGGCGATCTCTCCCGGCAAGACCCGCTCGGGGGCTGTCGGCGGCCTGCTCGCCTCGTGTCTGGTGGGGGTGGGCGCCGCAGTTTGGTTGGGCGGCGGGATCGGGGGATTTGTCGCGCTGGCGGCAGCCCTTGGCGTCGTCGTCCAGGCCGGCGATTTGGTGGAAAGCTGGATCAAGCGCCGCTTCGGCGTGAAGGATTCCGGCTGGCTGATCCCTGGCCATGGCGGGTTGTTCGACCGGCTGGACGGCCTGCTGACCGCAGCGCCGGCCGCTGCGGCTCTGGCTTTCGCCCTCGGACGTGGAGTAGTCCTGTCGCCATGAGCTCCATTGAGACACTCTCGGCGGCCATCCAACCGCTAAACGCCGACCGGCCTTCCGGCCAGCGAAGCATCACGATCCTGGGCAGCACCGGCAGCGTCGGCACCCAGACGGTCGATCTTTTGCGGGCCGATCTGGTTCAGCCGGAGGCCAGTCGCCGGTTTCGAGTCCGCGCGCTGGTCGGCGGCCGCAACGCCGCCCTGCTCGCCGCCCAGGCGATCGAGCTTGGCGCCGAGCGGGCGGTGATCAGCGATCCCGCGCAGGAGCCGGCGTTGCGGGCCGCCCTGGCGGAACGTACGCCTGGGCATCGGATCGACGTCGCCTCCGGCCGTGACGCGGTGATCGCGGCGGCGGCGTTGCCGGCCGACTGGACCATGGCCGCCATCTCCGGTGCGGCCGGGCTGGCGCCGACGCTGGCCGCCATCCGCGGCGGCGGCGCGGTCGCGCTGGCCAACAAGGAGGCCCTGGTCTGCGCCGGGGAGGTGATGCTGCGCGCGGTGCGCGATGCCGGCGCCACGCTGCTGCCGGTGGACAGCGAGCATAACGCGATCTTCCAGTCGCTGGCCGACGGCAATCGCGGCGCGGTGGAGAAGATCGTGCTGACCGCTTCCGGCGGCCCGTTCCGCACGTCCAGCCTGGCGGAAATGGCCGCCGCCACGCCCGAGCAGGCGCTGCGCCATCCGGTCTGGTCGATGGGCGCCAAAATCAGCATCGACAGCGCGACGATGATGAACAAGGGCCTGGAAGTGATCGAGGCCGCCCGGCTGTTCGAACTGGCGGAGAGCGCGATCGGCGTGCTGGTGCATCCCCAATCGGTCATCCACGGCCTGGTGTTCTATACCGATGGCAGCGTGATGGCGCAGCTCGGCGCGCCGGACATGCGCATTCCGATCGCCCATACCCTGGCCTGGCCGGAACGCATGCAGACCAGCTCGCCGCGGCTCGATCTGGCGCAGATCGCCGCGCTGGAATTCTCCGAACTGGATCTGCAGCGCTTTCCGGCGATGAAACTGGCGCGCGAAGCGTTGCGCGCTGGGGGCGGCGCTCCCACGATCCTCAACGCGGCCAACGAAATTGCGGTCGAAGCCTTTCTGCGGCGCCGCATCGGTTTTCTGGACATCGCCGGCACCGTTGAACGGGTGCTCGAGCGGATGGGCACGCGGCCGGCGGCGACGCTCGAGGATATTGTGCAGCTCGATCAGGCGGCGCGGGACGAAGCCGAGCAAAGGGTCGCGGCCCAGGCTGCGTAAGACGTAAAATCGCCGCGTAAGACGTAAAATCAAGGATATTTTCACCGTGTTTCATGCGATTCCCGACTTGCTTCGCAGTGCTCCTGACTTCCTACGCAGTCTGGGGGCGTTCGTGGTCGTGCTGGGCGTGCTGGTGTTCGTGCACGAGCTTGGCCATTACCTCGCCGCGCGCTGGCGGGGCGTCCATGTGGAAGTGTTCTCGATCGGCTTCGGCCGCGCTATCGCCAGCTGGACCGACCGTGTCGGCACGGTCTGGAAGCTGTGCTGGCTGCCGCTGGGTGGCTACGTCAAGCTGCACGGCCAGGAGCGCGAGGAGGATGTCTCGCCGCAGGAGCGGGCGCTGTGGAAGACCGGACATACGTTCCATGAAAAATCGGTGCTCTCGCGCGCCATCGTCGTCGCCGCCGGGCCGGTGGCGAATTTCGTTCTCGCCATACTGCTGTTCTCGGCCTTGTTCGCGATCGCCGGCCGCCCGGTCACGCTGGCGGAAGTCGGCGAGGTGGTGGCGAATTCGGCCGCAGCACAGGCCGGGCTGCAGGCTGGAGATCGGATCGAGACGATCCGCTCGCCGACGATCGGCAATCAGGCGATCGGCAATTTCGAGGATATCCAGCGCCTTATCTCGGCCCATCCCGGCGAGCAGCTGGAGGTCGGGCTGCGGCGCGATGAACGCCAGCTGACCCTGCCGGTGCTGACCGGCACGCAGCCGGACGGGCGTACCGGGATGCTCGGCATTCGTGGCGGGCGGGTCGAATTCGTCCATCTGGATTTGGCCGATTCCATCGTCGCCGGCGCCAGGCAAACCTGGGATGTGACGGCGCAGACCGTCGCCGGGGTGCGTCAGATGCTGACCGGCGCGCGGGGCACCGAGGATCTCGGCGGGCCGCTGCGCATCGCCCAGCTATCGGGGCAGGTGGCGCAGCTGGGTTTCGCCAGCCTGGTTTCGTTCATCGCGGTGCTGTCGGTCAATCTGGGACTGATCAACCTGTTCCCGATCCCGATCCTCGATGGCGGGCATCTGGTGTTCTACCTGCTGGAGGCGTTGCGCGGCCGGCCGCTGCCGCCGCGCGCGCAGGCGGCTGGCTACCGGGCGGGGCTGGCCCTGCTGGGCGGTCTGTTTGTCTTCGCCACCTGGAACGACCTCGCCCATCTCGGCATTTTCCGCTGGGTTGCCGGCCTGATCGGCTGACCCGATATCCTGGCCGATGGGCAAAACCGCCCTGCTTCGGCGCGCCGGGTGGCGCACGCGACCCGCTGCGGCTATTATCGGTTTCGCCCAGGGGGAACCCGCGGGGCAGGCCGCGTCGTCCGGGCGCGGTTCCATGAGGAGAACAGCCTTTTGATCCGCATCCGCTCCGTGCTGTTCGCCGTGATCTGCCTGCTGCCCGCGCTATCGCCGCTTCTGTCCAGCATGGCAGCGGCCCAGCTGCCGGCGCCAACACGCCCGCCTGTCACACGCCCGCCTGTCACACGCCCGATTGCCACCCGCCCGGTTGCCGCCCGCCAAATCCCTGTGGGGGAGGAGGTCCGCTCCATCCGCGTCGAGGGCAACGAGCGGATCGAGCAGGGCACCATCCAATCCTATCTTCTGGTGCAGCCCGGCGACCGCTTCGATCAGGACCGGATCGACCGCAGCCTGAAGACGCTATACTCCACCGGCCTGTTCCAGGACGTCACGCTGCGCCGCGACGGCCCGGTGCTGGTTGTGCATGTCGTGGAGAATCCGCTGGTCAACCGCATCGCCTTCGAGGGCAACAAGAAGCTCACCGATGACCAGCTGCGCCCGGAAGTCGGGCTGAAATCACGCGCGGTGTTCACCCCAACCCAGGCGCAGACGGATCGCCAGCACATCCTGGACCTGTATGCCAAGCGCGCTCGCTTCGACGCCCGGGTGGAACCGAAGATCATCCGGCTCGACCAAAACCGGGTGGATGTGATCTTCGAGATCGAGGAGGGCGAGCCAACCTTGGTCAGCCGCATCGCCTTCGTCGGCAACAAGGAATTCTCGGAATCCAAGTTGGGCGAGGTGGTGAATTCGCGCGAGCAGGCCTGGTGGCGGTTCCTGTCGAGCAGCGACCAGTATGACCCCGAGCGGGTGAACTTCGACAAGGAATTGCTGCGCCGGTTCTACCTGAAGAACGGCTATATCGATTTCGAGGTGACCGATGCGAAGGCGGAGCTGTCGCCGGACCGAAAATCCTTCTTCCTGACTTATACGCTGCGCGAGGGCGACCGCTTCCGGATCGGCAAGATCACGGTCAATTCCCAGCTGCGAAAAATCACCGGTGCCGACCTGCTGGCGACCATCTCGCTATCCGACGGCGATTGGTATGACGGCGATGCCGTCAGCCGCACGGTAGATCAGCTGGAAGATGAGGCGCAAACCCGTGGCGCGGTGTTCGTCGAGGTCAAGCCGAGGGTGACGCGCGATGAGGCAAAGCACGTCGTCGACCTGATATTCGAAGTCACCGAAGGGCCGCGGGTTTACGTCGAGCGCATCGATATTCAGGGCAATGTCCGCACCGAGGACAAAGTGATCCGTCGGGAGATGCGGCTGGCCGAGGGGGATCCACTCAATGCCGGGCTGGTCAAGAAGTCGCGGACCCGGCTGAACGATTTGCAGTATTTCAACGGCGTCGACATGCAGCCGCAACCCGGAAGCAGCCCCGACAAGACCGTCGTCAATGTCAACGTACAGGAAAAGGCGACCGGGGAGCTATCGTTCGGCGGTGGCTATTCGACCGATGCCGGTGCGCTGGTCGATGTCGGTCTGCGCGAGCGCAACCTGCTCGGCACCGGCATCAGCGCCGGTATCAATGGCGTGCTGGCGCAGAAGCGCAGCTCCATCGATGCGAATGTGAGCGATCCCTACTTCCTGGACCGCAACCTGGTTGCCGGCGCGGACGTCTTCTACATCACCACGAACCACATCAGCAGCACGGTGTATGACGAAAAGCGGATCGGCTTCTCGCTGAACGCCGGGTATCAGGTAAACGAACATCTGAGCCAGGGCTGGTCGTATTCGCTGATCCAGCGCGATGTGACCAATATCGAGCCGGGGGCGAGTTTCTACATCACCGATCAGGCCGGCTATTCGTCGCTGTCGCAGATCGGCCAGATCCTGACCCTGGACTACCGCGACAGCCGGATCAACCCGCATGAGGGCTTCGTGACCCGGGTCGGCACGGATTTTGCCGGCATTGGCGGCACCGCTCAGTTCGTTCGTTCGAGGTTGGACGGCAGCTACTACATCCCGCTGGAGCGGTTTTTCCACGATCCCGAATGGGTGCTCTCGTTCTCCGGCGGCATCGGGTATTTCTTCAATCTCGGCGTCCAGGAACAGATCATCGATCGCTTCTTCCTGGGCGGGGAGAATTTGCGCGGGTTCGAGGCGGGCGGCGCCGGGCCGCATGACATCCAGACCGGCGACGCGCTCGGCGGACGCTTTCTCTGGACCCAGTCGACCGAACTGCGCTTTCCTTTGCCGGTTCCCGCCGATCTCGGGATAACCGGGCGCGCGTTTGTCGATGTCGGTGCCAACAGCCAGGCCAGCTTTGAGTCCGGCACCTGTCCGAACGCGTTTCCCGGCACCGCGAACCCGAACATGTGTCCGCCGATCTATCAAAGCGCGCTTCCCCGCGTCGGCGCCGGCGTCGGTATCTCCTGGCAAACGCCGCTGGGCCTGATCAACATCGATTTGACGCCGTTCGTCATCAAGCAAAAATACGACCAGACGCAGGTCTTCCGTTTCGGTTTCGGCACGAGGTTCTAATGATCAATACCCGCTTTCTGGCAGCGGCCGCCCTTGTGGCGGCTGGCCTGCTTGGCTTCCAGCTTCCCGCACAGGCGCAGGATTGGTTCGTCCCAGGCCAGCAGCGCGTACCGGGCGGTCCGCGCCAGGGGCCGGTTGGCGCTGGTCCCCGCGCCGCGGCCCAGCGCCAGGCGCCCCAACGGCCAAACGCCGGTCCCGGCAGCTTTCAGCCGCAGGGTGAGGAGCAGGAACAGCCATTGCCGCAATTGCAGGTGGAGTTGCCGCCGGCGCCGGTGGTGCCGTCCCTGCCGCGTGGGCCCAGCCCGCCGGCCATGGTCGTCGGGCTGATTTCGGTGCCCGATGTGATGCATGCCTCCACCGCCGCACAGGCCATCGAGCGGGCGATCGGCGAGCGGCGGCAGAAGCTGAACGAGGACGCGCAGAAGGAACAGGCGTCCTGGCGCGATTTCCAGCAGCAGCTCGGCGCCCAGCGTGGCAGCCTCACGCCCGAGCAGATCCGCGCCAAGGAACGCGAGCTGCAGGAGCGGATCACCGGCGCTCAGCGTAAATTCCGCGACCGCAACCGCATCATCCAGGAAGCCTTGCAGTATTCGCTGGCGCAGATCGAGCGCACCCTGGCGGGTGTGTTGCAGCAGGTGGCCGCCAGTCGCGGGATGAACCTGGTGCTGCACCGGGCTCAGATCGCCTTGAACATCCCCGATTTCGACGTGAGCCAGGAAGTCGCCGACCAGCTGAACAAGATTCTACCGGCGGTGGTTATTCCGCCCGACGGGGTATCGCCTTCCCAGATGCCCCCCGTGGCCGCGGCGGTGCCGGCCGCCCCGGCGTTACCTGCCGTATCGCCACCTGCCGTATCGCCTCCAGCCGCGGCTCCGGCGCCCACGGCGACGGCTCCAGACAAGAAACCCAAGCGCTGACGCGTGGACCCCGATCGCGTCAACGCCCCAGATAATATGGGCGATAGCACGGGCGACCCTCGTTTCTTTCGCCGCACCGGCCCGCATTCGCTGGCCGCGGTGGTGGATGCAGCCGGAGCGAGCGCGCCGGCCCGCCAGCTCCTGTTCAGCGGCGTCGCGCCGTTGCAGACCGCCGGCGCCGATCAGGTCAGCTTCCTGGATAACCGCAAACACGCCGCGGCCCTGGATGCAACCCGCGCCGGCGCGGTGATCGTGCGGGCCGACATGGCCTCTCGCGTGCCCGGCGGCGCCGTTGCGATCCTGGCGGAGCAGCCGCATGTCGCCTGGGCCAGGGTGGCGGCGCTGTTTTATCCGGAACCCACGGCAATTCCCGGCATTCATCCGACCGCGGTGATCGCCGCCGACTCGGCGATCCATCCGGGGGCGGAGATCGGGCCGTTCGCGGTGATCGGCGCGCGCGCCGAAATCGGCGCCGGCTGCCGGATCGGACCGCATGTGGTGATCGGGGATGGCGTCGTGCTCGGGCGCGACTGCAGGGTTGGCGCCCATGCCAGCCTCAGTCATGCGCTGATCGGCAACCGGGTCTATATCTACACCGGCGCGCGCATCGGCCAGGACGGCTTTGGCTTCGCCGTTGCCGATACCGGGTTCCTCACCGTGCCTCAGCTGGGTCGGGTGGTGATCGGCGATGATGTAGAAATCGGCGCCAACACCACGATCGACCGCGGCGCAATGCAGGACACGGTGATCGGCGCCGGCTCGCGGCTGGATAATCTGGTGATGATCGGCCATAACGTGACGCTCGGGCGGGCCTGCGTAATCGTCTCCCAGGCCGGCATTTCCGGATCGACGACGGTGGGCGATCAGGTGATGATCGCTGGTCAGGCCGGTCTGGCCGGCCATTTGAAGATCGGCCGGGGGGCGCGTATCGGCGGCCAGGCCGGCGTGATGAACGATGTTCCGGCCGGCGCCGATGTCGTCGGCAGCCCGGCCCAGCCGGTGCGTCAATTCTTTCGCGAACTGGCCCTGCTGCGAAAGCTTGCGCGCGGACAATCCGCGGATAATGCTGCGGCAAGGGAAACAAAGCCCGGCTGATGGCGTTTTTCCGACCAAAGTCTTAGCAACAGATCGACCAGGACAACCGGATCAATCCCATGGATGGAACAAGCACAGACGAACCGGCCGCGCCCAACGCCGGTAAGCCCGACGCTGGCAACCCCGACGCTGGCAAGCCCGTGGACAGCGCGCCGGCGGCGGAAACGGTCATCGCGTTGCTCGACGTCGACCGGATCATGCGCGCGATCCCGCATCGCTATCCGTTCCTGATGATCGACCGGATGGTCGATGTGGTGCTCAACCACTCCGCCATCGGCATCAAGAATGTCACGATCAACGAGGGGTTCTTCCAGGGCCATTTTTCCGGCCATCCGGTCATGCCGGGCGTGCTGATCATCGAGGCCATGGCGCAGACCGCCGCGGTGCTGGTGATGGAAACCCTGGGGCAGCATGCCATGGGCAAGGTGGTCTATTT
>JAYTXR010000106.1:0-6699 GCA_043742865.1 Acetobacteraceae bacterium | reverse complement strand
CTCCCTCAGGCCGCCACCCCTTCCACCGGCTCCAGCGGCTGCCGGCCGCGGATCATGTCGGAGGCTTTTTCGGCGATCATCATCGTGGAGGCGTAGGTGTTGGAGGACGGCATGTTCGGCATGATCGACGCATCCACCACCCGCAAGCCCTGCATCCCGTGCACCCGAAGCTGGTCATCCACCACAGCACTGGGATCGGTCGCCGGACCCATCCGGGCCGTGCCGATTAGGTGGTAGGCGGTGGAGCCGTAGCGGCGGGCGAAGTCCAGCAGCTCGTCATCGGTCTGGATCGTCGCGCCGGGTAGTTCCTCCTTGGTGAAATACCGCGCCAGCGCCGGCGTTTGCAGCAGCCGGCGGGCCAGCTTCATGCCGGCGATCAGCACCCGCCGGTCGATGGCATCGGACAGGTAATTCGGCTGGATCATCGGATCTGTGAACACGTCGGTCGAGCGCGCCCGGACATAGCCGATGCTTTCCGGCCGGTGCTGCCAGACGCCGCAGGTCATGCCCGGGAAATCGTCCAGCAGGCCGACGAACCCGTCCTTGTAGCTGGCGGGGGTGAACACGCCCTGCAGATCGGCAAAATCCAGGCTGTCGTCGGATTTCCAGAACCAGTGCACCAGCGACGGCGTCAGCGCCAGGATCGACGGCCGCCCGGTCGCCCAGCGGGCGATCTGCCCGGCCAGGGCGAAGCCCTTGGACATTTCGTTCATCGTGCGCATGTCCTTTACCCGCGCGACCAGGCGCACCGAGTAATGGTCGCGGAAATTCTCGCCGACGCCGCGCAGCTCCTGCACCACGGGCACGCCAAGCTCTCCGAGCAACGCCGCCGAACCGATCCCGGAGATTTGCAGCAACCGCGCGGTGTTGATGGTGCCGCTGCTGACGATCACCTCGCGGCGGGCGCTGACCGTATGGCGGGTCGTGCGGTCGCGGTCGTCGACATACTGCACGCCGATGGCGCGCTTTCCCTCAAACAAAATCTTTTCCGCCCGCGCATCGGTGCGCACCGCCAGATTGCCGCGCGCGATCGCCGGATGCAGGAACATCCGCGCCGCACTGCGCCGCCAGCCGTTGTGGATGGCGCGCTGGAAATACCCCACGCCTTCCTGCTGGCCGTCGTTGTAATCGGCGTTGCGCGGAATACCCATGCTCACCGCGCCGTCCATGAACGCGTCGCAGAGCGGATGAAACCAGTCCATGTCGGTGACCGGGATGCTGCCCTCGCGGCCATGCATCCGCTCATCGGCGAGGCCGATCCGACGTTCGCCGCGCTTGAAATACGGCAAAATATCGGTGTAGCCCCAGCCGCGGTTGCCGCGCTGCGCCCAATGGTCGAAATCGGCCGGCTGACCGCGGTTATAGACCATGCCGTTGATCGAGCTGCCGCCGCCCAGCGTGCGGCCCTGGGTGGTCGGGATCGGCCGCCCGGCGGTGCCCTCGCTGGGTTCGGTCTGGAACTGCCAGGTGAATTTCGGGTTGAACAGCATCTTGATGAACCCGGCCGGCACATGGATATACGGATGGTTGTCCGGCGGCCCGGCTTCCAGCACGCAGACGGTGACGCCCAAATCCTCGGTCAGCCGCCCGGCCAGCACCGATCCGGCCGCACCGGCGCCGACGATCACGTAGTCGAATGTTTCCTCGGCTTGCGCCGTCCGTGGGTTCGCCATCTTGTTTTTTTCACTCCACGCAGGACGTAATTGTCGGCGGCACAGGCTTTATTGCCTGCGGCGCCGGCTTTATCCTAACCTCGTTGGCAAGATCCTTCCAACCCGCCATCTCGGAGAAAAATCATGGGGTATACGATCGAGCGTTTTGCCGCGGAATGTCGACAAATCCTGTCCGCCGAGCCGGGTCCTTCGGGGCGGGTGAAAATCTGCGCGCTGGTGCAGGATGTGCTGAAGGACAAGGATTTCGTCGCCAAACATCTGCGCGACGACACGCCCGAACGCGACATCCTGTACGAGGACCCCGAGCTGGGGTTCTGCATTCTGGCCCATGTGCATCAGGGCGCGAAGGCCAGCCCGCCGCACGACCACGGCCCGACCTGGGCGATCTATGGCCAGGCCACCGGCGAGACGCTGATGACTGATTGGGACCTGGTCGAACGTCCGTCCGAGGGCAAGCCGGGCAAAGTCAAATTCGGACGCAACTATTCGCTGAAGCCTGGCGATGCGTATCTGTACAACGAGGGCGTGCTGCACTCGCCGCGCCGGGACGCCGCCACGCGGCTGATCCGGATCGAGGGCGTGAACGTGATGAAAATCCGCCGCTTTCCGTATGAGGCGGTGCAGACCGTCCCCGCCTAGAGATTGTTTTACCGAGCATTTTTACCGGATCCTGTGAAGAACAGTATCCGGTAATGCTCTAACCGAAGGCGACCTCGCCAGCGGTGATCCGGCGCGTGCCCTGCGGCGTTTGCATCAGCAGGGCACCGTCAGGATCGATGCCCGCGAAGCTGCCCGATTGCGGCTCGTTGCCCAGGCGCACGGTGATCGGCTCGCCCAGACGGGTGGCGCGCGCCATCCAGGCGCTGCGCACCGGGGCGAAGCCGCCGGCCTGCCAGATCTCCCGCCAGGCGGCCAGATTGGCCAGCAGTTTTTCCAGCACATCGCGCGCGGCCGGCTTGCCTCCGCCGCAAGCGGCCAGCGAGGTCGCGGGATTGGCCGGGTTGTCCGGCGCGCTGGCCAGATTGATGCCGATGCCGGCGATGACCCATTCCAGCCGCATGCCGGTGATATGCCCTTCCAGCAGGATGCCGGCGATTTTCCGCCCGTCCACCAGCACGTCGTTCGGCCATTTCAGCCCGGCGAGCCGCCCCGGCGGCAGCCATGCCTGCACCGTTTCGGCCACCGCCAGGGCGGCCACGAAGCCGAGTTCGGCGGTGCGGGAAGCCGGAATGGCCGGGCGCAGCACCACGGACATATAGAGGTTGCCGGGCGGGCTGAGCCATTGGCGGGTGTAGCGCCCCCGCCCGGCTTCCTGCGCGCGCGCCCAGACCACGCTGCCATCCGGTGCGCCTTCTGCCGCCAGGGCCTTCGCATCGTCGCTGGTCGAGCCCACAATGTCACGGACATGAACCACGAACGGCGGCACCCCGAACGAGCCACCCGGGAACGGACAGGTCGGCAAGGAAGACGGACAGGATGAATTCTGCATCGCCACAGCCTATACCGATATTTCGAAAAGTGCTGATCGCCAATCGCGGCGCGGTGGCGGCGCGGGTGATCCGGGCATTGCGCGGCCTGGGGATCGGTTCGGTCGCGGTGTATTCCGAGGCCGATGCCGGCGCCCCCTATCTGGCGCAGGCGGATGAGGCGCATTGCATCGGCCCGGCGCCGCCCCGCGACAGCTATTTGAACCAGGACCGGCTGCTGGATTTGGCGCGCCAGGCCGGCGTGGACGCCATCCATCCCGGCTACGGCTTCCTGTCGGAGAATGCCGGGTTTGCCGAGCAGGTGAGCCGGTCCGGAATGGTCTTCATTGGCCCCTCCCCCAGCCTGATCGACCGCATGGGCGAAAAAACGCGCGCCCGCGCGATCATGGCCGCGCACGGGTTTCCGGTGGCTGCCGGCAGCGGGTTGCTTGAGCCGGACGCCGCCAGCGTGACGGCGGCGGCGGCTAAAATCGGCTTTCCGCTGATGATCAAGCCGACCGGCGGCGGCGGCGGCATCGGCATGTTTTTGGCACGCGACGAGGCCGCCCTGATCGCCGGCGTGGAGCGGGCGCAGACGCTGGCGCTGCGCAGTTTTGCCAGCGCGGGGGTTTATCTGGAACGCTACATCGAGAACCCGCGGCATGTGGAACTGCAAATCCTCGCCGACCGGCATGGCGATGTGCGCCATCTGTTCGAGCGCGACTGCTCAATCCAGCGCCGCCACCAGAAGGTGATCGAGGAAGCGCCCGCCCCCCATCTGCCCAGGGAGGCGATCGGCGCGATCGGCGCGCGCGCGGTCGAGGTGCTCGCCCGCCTGGGCTACGACAACATCGGCACGGTCGAGATGCTGCTGGGCCAGGACGGCGCGTTCTGTTTTCTGGAGATGAACACCCGCCTGCAGGTGGAGCACGCGGTGACCGAAATGGTCACCGGCATCGACCTGGTGCAGGCGCAGATACGCTCGGCGGCCGGGGAGCGGCTGGGGAGCATCCTGCCGCCGGTCATCGCGATGCACGGGCATGCGATCGAGGCGCGGGTCTATGCCGAGGATCCAAGGCGGTTTTTGCCTTCCCCGGGGACGTTACGGAAATTCCGCCTGCCGGAGACGACCGGGTCTTGCCGCGTGGACACCGGCTATGCCGAGGGCATGGTGGTTACCCCGCATTACGACCCGCTGCTGGCCAAGATCATCTGCCACGGCGCCACCCGAAACGACGCCATCGCCGGGCTGCTGGATGCGCTGGGCAGAACCCTCATCGAAGGCGTGAGGACCAACATCCCATTCCTGCTGGCCTGCCTGGATGACGGCCGCTTTCGCGCCGGCGCCGTGCATACCGGCCTGACCCGGGAAATCCAGCTGCCCCCCGGCGCCGCCAGATAGGACGGCTTGCTACGCCCCGGCAGCCGGGATTTTCAGCGCCCGGCGGCGGTACCAGCCGGCCGCCAGCACCCCGGTGGCGAGCAGGGCCAGCGATCCTGGCTCCGGCGTCGGCACCACCGAGGCATCGACCGCCTCCAGGAAGCCGCCGCCGGTAAGGGCGTAGGTCCCGCCCGCCAGATAGGCATTCCCGGCCAGGGTCTCGTCGTAATAGATATTGAAGGCGCTGTGGATGTTGGCCAGTTCCGCCAGGTTATTGCCGGCTATCTGGAACAGATGGGCATAGAAAGCGGTGCCGGCGTTGCCTGGGTTGCCGTCGATCACGTTCAGGATCTGGCCCAGCGACAGCGACAGGTCGCCGAAGGCGAAGTTGCCGACGTAGCCGGTCCGGTTCTGCCCCAGATCGACACCGGCGAAATCGAACTCATGCGCGCCGCTGCCGGTGAAGGTCAGGGTCGAGGCGCCGGTGTGCCACACGGTGTTCTGCGTGCTGTTGTTGACCAGGTTGCCGGCGATCGAGAAAACATCGCCCACCCCGCCTTGCAGGTAGCCGGTGCTGCCGATAGTCAGGTTGTTGAACAGATTGATGGCGGGGTCGCTGATATAGGCGGCGTTGTTGGTGAAGGTGCCGCTATATGCCACCGTCGTGCTGCTGATCTTGAAGGTGCCGCCGGCGGCGTTGGTGATATCGCCGCCCCAGGTCCGGGTGCCGGCGCCGGAGATATTGACCTGACCGGACTGGTTGACGAACCCGCCGATGGTAGCCAGCGACCCGCCGGAATAGTTGAATGTGGAGCCGCGCATGACGGCCGTGTCGGCGACCAGCGAGCCGCCGGACAGGTTGAACACATCGGTGCTGGTGGCGTGGCTGTTGATGGACAGGCCGCCGGCGATCGTGTGGGTGCCTTCCGACTGGTTGAAAATGGCCAGCGGTCCGTCGATTCCCAGCGCCTCGCCGCCGGTCACGGCCAGCGTGCCGCCGGTCAGGTTGTAGGTGGCGGCTCCGGGTCCATTGACCCCCAGCAGCAAGCCGCCATTGGCGTTGTTGGTGCCGCCGCTCTCGGTGAAGGTGCCGGCGCCGGATAAGCCGACAAGTTCCCGGCCGGCCGTGCCGAGCGTGCCGCCGCTGAGGGCGTAGGCGCCGCTGCTGCCGGCCTGGTTGCCGAGCGTCAGGTCCCCGGTGACGCTGTGCGTGCCGTTGTTTTGATTGAATACGCCGACCCCGGCATCGCCGATTATTGGGTTGGTGCTTTCCAGCGTGCCACCGGCCAGGTTGTAGGTGCCGTTGCCGGCTGCGCCGATGCCGAGCGTCAGGAAGGCACCGGCGGCCGTTAGATCAACGTCACCGCCGCCCTGATTGAATGTTCCGATCCCGCCATTGCCGATCGCGACCGTTTGGCCGCTGGCGGTCAAGGTGAATGTCGCCGCGTCTCCGGGAGCGGCATTGAAGTTGAAACTGCCCTGCGCCCCAGCCGCGCCGAGCAGCAAATCCCCCCCCAGTGCCAGCGCGCCGGTGCCGCCCAGCGTGTAGGTGCCGACACCGCCGGGGTTGTTGCCGACCGAGAGCAGGCCGGCATTGGTGTGAGTGCCGCCGGTGTTGTTGAAGACGCCGGTGCCGGCCGAACCGACATACGCGGAGGCGGTGGCCAGCATGCCGCCCGACAGCGTGTAGCTGCCGTTCCCGCCGAAATTGTTGCCTACGCTCAGCGAGGCGGCGCTGACCGAGGCGGCGCCCGACTGGGTGAAGTCGCCGGTTCCGAAGAACCCGTCATAGATCGTGCCGGTTACCGCCAGCGTGCCGCCGGTCAAATTGTAGCTGCCGGTGCTGCCCGCGCCGAGGGCGATAAACAGGTTGCCGCTGACGAGGTTGCTGCCGGCGCTCTGGGTCCAGCTGCCGACGCCGCCTTAGCCGATGGTCTCGAAGTCCGCGTTCACCGTGCCGCCGGACTGAACCATCGCTCCGGTGCTGCCGCCGATCGACGCGATAACGATCCCGCGGCTCACGTTCAGCACCGCGGCGCCGCTGAGGTTGTAGATGCCGTTGCCGCTGCCCGTGCCGAGGGTAATACCAACCGTCCTAGACATTGACCTCTGCCCACTCGCGGTTTCCGATTGAGCGGATGCGCTGGGGGTCCGCGATCAACCAGTTCCACGCGACTTT
>JAYTXR010000105.1:0-3350 GCA_043742865.1 Acetobacteraceae bacterium | reverse complement strand
CCGTCAATCAAACCCCAAACCTACCTACGTCCGAAAACGTAAATACATAGGACGCCGCCAACGTATCCCTTCCTAGCTTATGCAATTGTCAATGAACGCTCCGTCGCCGGAGTGCCTAAACCCGAACGGGTGATCGGCGAGGGGCGGGTTTTAGGCGCCTGGCCCGCCCGTGTCAACGACGTGACAACCTTGCATCTACGGCCAAAATTGACTATCAAGTCATTGAAATTGCTGAATGGAGGGCCGAAAAATGTCCCAAACGCGCACACCAGGCAGAAAATCGTCCAAAAACAAGGGAGCCATGCGTGAGCAGCATGCATCGGTGAGCGAGCCTGAAGGAGAAATAGATCTGGCTAACGGTCAGGTTGGAAGCGTAAGCTGGTACGAAGCAACTCCAGATAAAGCAACCCCGGGTAAAGCTCCTAAACGAAAAACGTCAATCCGAAGGGACCACGAAATGGACGCCGTCACACCGATCTCCACCCTGCGCCATATTGCCTGTCATGACCTATTGGCCGAGGCACACGCCATCCATGCGGCCGAGGGATCGAGCCCCGCGGCGCTCGACAAGATCAAGGCCCTGCTGGTCGACCTCGCGCTCAAATCCACACTGTTCCCGGTGCAGGATTTCGCCATGCCGCAGGCCCAGGGGCGTAGTCACATCCTGCACGAGGAGGACGGCGACGGCTTCGGCCTATATCTGACGATCGGCCTGCCCGGCAAGGTGGCGGCTCCGCATAACCACGGGATATGGTGCGTCAACGCGGCGATCTCCGGCACCGAGGAGCACCGCTTCTGGCAGCGCACCGACGACGGCGCCAAGCCGGGCTTTGCCATGGTCGAGGAGATCGGCTGCGTCACCGTCGCCCCCGGCACCGGAATGTCGATGGCGGACCAGCACATCCACAGCACAAGTGTGCTGGGCGATGCACCGGCTTTCGGCCTGGCGCTTTACGGCTACGCGCTGAGCCGGTTTCCCTCGGTGGTCTGGTATTGTCCGGATCTCTGCTCGGTGCGCACGACACCGACGCGCCGACGCGGCCTGGCGGAGCGCACGACCAGCTTCAAGGTCACCCTTGGCAACACTGGGCAGACCATCGACTGCGCCTCCAACCAGCCGATCCTGTTCGCGGCGATCGCTGCCGGGGTCGATTATCCGTTTGCCTGCGCCAGCGGCAATTGCGGCACCTGCGTGTCCGAGGTGACGTGCGGGGAAGTCGCCCTGCTCACGCACAGCGACACCTCACTGACCCCAGGTCAGATCGAGGCCGGTCAGACCCTGGCCTGCCGGGCGCAGCCGCGCTCCGATGTGGCGATCAAGTGGCTGGTGCGTTCGCCGGCCGCGTGACGCGCGATCCGCCCTTGCCAGAGACATAGCAGGGGCGTGACGCCGAGTTCCATGCCGAAGGTGGCCAGCATCGGCATGGACGGCGGGCCAGCGAGGATCACGCCGACCAGCCGGCTGAGCCCACCGAGCACGACGATGCCGCCGAGCAGGCGGAATGTCGTGCCGTGCCGTTCGATGGCAGGAACGCGGCTCCAGAACGCCAGACCGATGGCCAACAGCAGGCCGGAGAGGTAGCGGAAATGGCTATCCAGATCCGAGCCGGGCGCTGCGGTTGCCAGCAGTGAGACGCCGAGGAGGACCCCCGCCACACCGGCAGATATGGGGACCATACCGGCTAACACGACGGCGCATTGCAGCGCTCGGCGTTCGAACGAAAGCAAGATCGGGCTCTGCCCGAACCCGCCAAAGGACAGTCGCCCTTTAAAAACCCTAATTGTAAGGTCCAGGGGCTTGGCCCCTGGCGGGTCTGGGCGGAGCTGGCAAAGGTTCCGACCGGCCGCCTTCGCCCGGTTGGAAAGCGAGCGGAGGGGGAGCCCGGCCTTGCTTGCTTCCCTCACGCCGCCTCCGCCAGCTTCCCGTTAATCGTCAGACCGTCCTTATCAGCCGAGACCTGCACGGTATCGCCCTCGCGGATCGTGGCCTCCAGGATCATGCCGGCCAGCGGGTTCTGCAGGCTGCGCTGGATCACCCGCTTCAGCGGCCTGGCGCCATAGGTGCTGTCGTAGCCCTCCGCCCCCAGCCAATCGAGCGCTGTGCGGTCCAACTCGATCTGGATGTGCCGATCGGCCAGCAGGCTCTCCAAGCGCTTCAGCTGGATCGTCACGATCGCCGACATGTCGGCCCGCTGCAGGCGACGGAACAGCACGATCTCGTCCAGCCGGTTCAGGAACTCCGGCCGGAAATGCTGGCGCACGACATTCATCACCTGGCCCTGCACCATCGTCGCCGCTTCGCCTTCCGGCTGCGCGGCCAGGATGTCGCTGCCGAGGTTGCTGGTAAGCACGATGATGGTGTTCTGAAAATTCACCGTGCGGCCCTGGCCATCGGTCAGGCGGCCGTCATCGAGCACCTGCAACAGGATGTTGAAGACGTCCTCATGCGCCTTTTCCACCTCGTCGAACAGGATCACCTGATAGGGCCTGCGGCGCACCGCCTCGGTCAAAACGCCGCCCTCGTCGTAGCCGATATAGCCGGGGGGCGCGCCGATCAGGCGCGACACCGCGTGTTTTTCCATGAACTCGCTCATGTCGATGCGCACCATCGCGCGCTCGTCGTCGAACAGGAACTCCGCCAGCGCCTTGGCCAACTCGGTCTTGCCAACGCCAGTCGGGCCAAGAAACAGGAAGCTGCCGATCGGCCGGTTGGGGTCCTGCAGGCCGGCCCGGGCCCGACGAACCGCATTGGCGACGTGTTTTAGCGCCTCTTCCTGGCCGATCACGCGCCGGCGCAACTCATCTTCCATGCGCATCAGCTTGCCGCGCTCGCCTTCCAGCATCTTATCGACCGGCACGCCAGTCCAGCGCGACACCACTCCGGCGATCTGCTGTTCGTCCACCGCCTCGTTCACCAGCTTGCCGTCGCTGCTGGCCGCGATCTTGCGCTCGAGGTCCGGGATATCGCCGTACAGCAACTGAGACGCGCGGGCTAGGTCGCCGCGGCGTTGCGCCACCTCGGCCTCACTACGGGCTTGGTCCAGCTGCTCCTTCAGCTTCTGCGCGCTGGCCAAGGTTGCCTTTTCCGACTTCCAAGCCGCCGACATTGCGTCGGATTTTTCCTGGATTTCTGACAATTCCTTCTCCAGCTTCACCAGCCGGTCGCGCGAGGCCATATCGATCTCCTTGCGTAGAGCCTCGCGCTCGATCTTCAGCTGGATCAGCCGGCGATCGAGTTCGTCAAGTTCCTCGGGCTTGCTGTCCACCTGCATGCGCAGGCGCGACCCCGCCTCGTCCATCAAGTCGATCGCCTTGTCCGGCAGAAAGCGGTCGGTGATGTAGCGGTTCGA
>JAYTXR010000104.1:0-12298 GCA_043742865.1 Acetobacteraceae bacterium | reverse complement strand
CAGACCCATGGCGGCTTCGGCTTCGCGGAAGAATACGATATCGAACGGAAATTCCGTGAGACGCGGCTGTATCAGGTTGCCCCGATCAGCACCAACCTGATCCTTTCCTACCTCGCCGAGCATGTGCTCGGCATGCCCCGGAGCTATTGAGGTGCGGCTGCCGCTGGAGGGTTTGCTGGTCGTGTCGCTGGAACAGGCGGTCGCGGCGCCCTATTGCAGTTCGCGGCTGGCCGATGCCGGCGCGCGGGTGATCAAGATCGAGCGTCCGGAGGGCGATTTTGCGCGCGGCTACGACACCGCGGCGAAGGGATCGTCGAGCTATTTCGTTTGGCTGAACCGCGGCAAGCAGAGTCTGGTGGCCGACATCAAGCAGAAGGCGGATGCCGCCTTGCTGCGTCGCATTCTGTCGAAAGCGGATGTTTTCATCCAGAACCTTGCCCCCGGTGCGGCCGCCCGCGCCGGCTTCGGTTCGGCGGAGCTGAGGGCGGAGTACCCAAGATTGATCACCGTCGATATCTCCGGCTACGGCGATGCCGGCGATTACGCCACCATGAAAGCCTATGACCTGCTGGTACAGGCGGAATCCGGCCTGGCCATGGTAACGGGACGGCCGGAGGGACCGGGACGCGTGGGGGTTTCCGCCTGCGACATCGCCTGCGGCATGGCCGCTCATGCCGGCGTGCTGGAGGCGCTGATCGCGCGGGGTATCGCCGGGGTCGGCAAAGGCCTGAAAGTCAGCCTGTTCGACGGCATGGCGGATTGGATGAACGTTCCGCTGCTGTTCTTTGAAGGCACCGGCCGCGCCCCGCAGCGGGTGGGCCTGGCGCATCCCTCTATCTGTCCGTACGGCGCGTTTCCGACCAAGGACGGCTCCCAGGTGCTGGTGGCGATCCAGAACGAACGGGAATGGGCGGATTTCTGCGCCCGGTTCATGGACGAACCCGATCTGCCGCTGCGCGAAGGTTTTCAGACCAACGTGATCCGCTGCGCCAACCGGGCCATGGTCGATGACTATGTGGGAACCATGTTCGCCAGCCTGACCCGCGACGAGGCGGCGGCGAAGTTGCGTGCGGCCAATGCCGCCTATGGCTTCGTCAACGATCTCGAGGCGTTTTCCCGCCATCCCGCGCTTCGCCGGGTCAGCGTGGAGACCGCGGGCGGTCCGGTTGCGATCGCCGCCCCGCCGGTCATCACCAGCGACGGGGAAGTTGCTTTGGGACCGGTGCCGGGGATCGGGGAGCATACGCTGGCGATCCGCGCCGAATTTACCGCATGAGGCTTCAGCCGCCGATGCGGCGGATGCGCGAGATCATGGCGATCGGCATGGCGCGGTAGGCCTCCAGGCCACGGCCGGGTATGGCGCCCGGATTGCCCACAGCCGGAGAGCCCGGAGCCGGAGAGCCCAGAGCCGGCTCGGAGCGGTGGGTCGGCAGCATACCGGTTCCACGCAGGCCGAAAGCGGGGAGCCCTTGGCCGGAGCCGCCGGCTAACCCGGATGACCAAGCCAGGCCGGATGACGAAGCCGGGCCGGATGACAAAGCGCGGCCCGCGAGCTGTTTTTCGTCCGGCCAGACGGCCAGCACCTTGCGCAGATAGGGTTCGCCTAGTTCGGGGTTGGCGGAATGGTACAGCGCGGCGGCTTTCGGCCAGTCGCCGGACAGGGCATGCAGGTCGTTCAGGAATTTTGCCGCATAGGCGGCATTCTGTGCCGGGTCGAACGCTGCCTCCAGGCTGGCGAAGGCGTCGGGATGGTGCATCAGATTGACCTGCAGGCAGCCGACATCGATCGAACGGACGCCGTCCGCGCGCATCCGGCGGACGGCGGCGACCGCTTCGGCCTTGCTGTCGAAGAAAAACCCCTGACCTTCGGCGTTCACCGTCCAGGGCCAGGGGGCGAAGCTGCCGGAGTTCGGGTCGCGCCGGCCGCTCTCCACCCGGCCGATCGCCGCCAGCAACTGGCCGGGAATGCCCCCGGCGCGCTCGGCCTGAGCGATGGCGGCGCGGCACAGAATCCCTGGCATGGCGAAAACCGGCTGGGCGAAGAATTGGGGCGCGGCGACCGCCGCGGAGCTCGCGAGCGCCAGGCTCATCAGCATAATCGAGAGCCAAATCCAGGCCGTTGCTCGCTTCATGCGACCGATCCTAGGCCGTGCTCCTTGAGCAGAGGTTAACGGGTGGGGGGGGCGAAAAAATGCTGCACTGCAAAATAAAACTTGCACCTGACGGAGAGGCCGGGCATATTGTGCATCGCAGCAACGCGGTTCGCCGCCTTGTCTGCTTCTTGGACGTTTCCTCCCTAAACTTGGCGGCGCTGCAAGGCGCCGCCACTTTTTTTACTCGCGCCGATCGCCGGGCACCCAGGAAGCGGTCCATTTCCCGACCTGTGCAATCTTTATGGTGCGCTGCAAAATTTTCTTGCATACGGGCTTGCGCATCCCTAATTAACTTTTTGCAGCAACGCGGTTCGCCGCCTTGTCTGCTTCTTGGACGTTTCCTCCCTAAACTTGGCGGCGCTGCAAAGCGCCGCCACTTTTTTTGCCACCAGGTTGGGTGGGCGCGCGCCTACCCCATCAGCAGGCCGGCCGCCTCCGTGGTCAGGGTTCGGATCAGCGTGCCGATATCCTCGCGCACGGCGTCGAAGCGCGGCCCATGCTCGATCTCGGCCTCGTTCATATATAGCGGCCGCGCGATCTCGATCTGCAATGCGTGGATCCGGTCGCGTGGGCGGCCGTAATGGCGGGTGATGAAGCCGCCGGCATAGGGGTCGTTGCGCCGCACGGTGTAGCCCAGTCCGCTCAGCACGTCTTCCACCCGCCGCGTAATCTTCGGCGCGCAGGTGGTGGCGAACGCGTCCCCCAGCACGAAATCGACGCCGCGGCCGATGGCGCCATGCGCCGGCATGGAATGGCAGTCGATCAGCAGGCAGGCGCCGTGCCGGTCCCGGGTTTCCGCGATCAGTCCGGTCAGGCAGTCGTGATAGGGTTGCCAGAAATCGCGCACCCGCCGCTCCGCTTCCGAGAAGGCCAGTTTTTCCCGGTAGATGCTTTCGCCGGAGGCAACGATTCGCGCGATCGTGCCCAGCCCCGCGCTCACCCTGGCGGAGGCGGTGTTCACCCAGGTCGGCAGCGTCTCGGCGAACATGCCGGGATCGAGTTCCCACGCTTCCCGGTTCGGGTCGCAGAAGGCGCGCGGAAATGTCGCGGCCAGCAGCGGCGCGCCATGCGCCGGGGCGGCGTGGAACAGCTCGTCGACAAAGCTGTCCTCGCTGCGACGCAGCCCCATCGGGTCGAGCCGGGCCGCGGCGAGGAACTCGGCCGGATACTCCCGCCCCGAATGGGGTGAGGCGAAGATGACCGGCACCCCGCCCCCCGGCACCTGACCCCACCGTGGCCGCGTCAGGGTGAACGGGACGGAAGCGATCGGCGCGCCGGAGCGCGGCAGGGCCTCGAGGGAAAGCTCGGGGAGGGCGAGGGCAGGCAGGGGGAAACCCGGGAGCGGCACATTCATCCGCCTATACAAGCCGGGGCGGGCGCGCATGTCACGGGGGCAAATCGGCCGGGGCGATTTTCCTTGGATCCGGTTTGAGTTGACAGCCGCTTCAAATAAGAACAAAAAGTGAACGTAAATCAAATCCGGGGGCTACCCTATGTATGACACCCTAAATGAATCCAATGCTATCGGCGCGATCTTGCTCGGCAAGGTGACGTTCTGGCCGCCGGCCCTGGCGCGTCGGCTGGGCGGGATAATCCGCCAGACAGCGACGCTGGCAATCGCCGCCGTCAGCCTGGTCGGCATCGCCATCGGCTTTGTCGGCGCCAGCGACCAGGACGACACGATGCTGCAATCGGTGCTGATGTTCGCCGGCCTGATCGGCTGAACGCCATCCTGCCGGGGGTTGCGCCATCCGCCGGAAAACCCTACGAACCCTGCCTTGGCGAACCCAGACGGGTAGCCAACCCAGGCGGGCGCGTAGCTCAGCGGAAGAGCACCTCCCTGACACGGAGGGGGTCACAGGTTCAATCCCTGTCGCGCCCACCAGTCTCCTAAAATATTTCAAGAACTTACAGCATTGAGGTAACAGGCGCGCGGTGGCGTATTTTCAGTTGAGGTAATGTTGAGGTAGCAAATTCCGAGAACCTCAAGACGTTATTAGGTCACGCTGGATCGTCTGTTGGGTTTTCTGTCCAGCATGGACCTACGACCGCGCGATCCAGCGATAGCCCTCCAGGGCGTTTTCCTGAAAATTTTCTGCACGAGGGTGGCCCTGGAATCGAGGAAATCAAAGCGTGAAGCGGGGAATTTGGCTAACTACGGTAATGGCGCTGGTGCTGCTGACCGGGACTGCAAAGGCCTACACCATGAGGGGGGCGGGAGCTAGGTCATGCGGAACGTGGGTCGAGAATCGCCGCACACCGAACGGGTTGGGACAATTCAATTTGAGTTGG
The DNA here is from genome assembly GCA_043742865.1 of Acetobacteraceae bacterium. Taxonomy (GTDB): domain Bacteria; phylum Pseudomonadota; class Alphaproteobacteria; order Acetobacterales; family Acetobacteraceae; genus PALSA-911. The sequence continues at coordinate 7,853 of JAYTXR010000104.1, read as the reverse complement.
GTATTGGGGTTCCTTTCCGGCGTGGGCTTCGTAGGTCACTCCGAAGATAATCCGCTGAATGGAGTGGACGCGAACGCTGTTATGGTCTGGGTCGACAATTATTGTGCTGCCCACCCGCTCGAAAATATCGGAGTGGCAGCCGGGGCATTTTACCGAGCCCACCCCCGTTAGCGGGACCTCACGCCAGCGTGGCTTCCAGGATCACGCCACAAACAGTGCAGATATACGTGCCAGCACGTCCTCGATCAATTCGACGGTCAACGCCCCGCCCCCCTGATAAGTATCGGGTTTCCAAAGGGCGACTGCCCTTTGGCGGGTCCAGGGCAGAGCCTTGGTCTTCCCTACGCCAACAATCCGTACCCATGAAGGTTGGAACTAGAGGTGGCGGAACCTCAAGCCGGCGTGGCTTCGAGGATCGAGACCGGCGACCCCGTTGGGATCACGCGCCGCAGCACAAAACCGGACTCCGCCAGCAGGCTGTGGAATTCATCCTCGGTGCGTTCGCGGGCGCTGCCGAACATCGCCATCATCTGCATGTCGACCAGGTAACCGATCGGGCGGCCTTTCGCCGGATCACGTTCGAGGATCTGTTCGCCGAGCAGCAGGACCGCGTTCGCCGCGATCACCGCGCGGCAGCGGCGCAGGATGCGCAAACAGTCTTCGTCGGCCCAGTCATGCAGCACACGGACCGCCATGTAGATGTCCGCACCGGCGGGGATGGCGTCGAAGAAGCTGCCGCCGACCGCCTCGATCCGGCCCTCCATAAGGTCACCCGGCAGTATGGCGCGAACCACGTCTTCGCGGTCCAACACCAGCCCGCGCGGCGTTGGAAACCGCGACAGGATGTGGCGCAGCGCCGCGCCGTTGCCGCCACCGATATCGGCGATCAACCGCGCGCCGGAGAAATCATACGACGCCGCCATCGCCGCATGTCGGTTGTCGGGGAAGTTGGCCATCATCGCGTCGAACACGCGGGCCTCGTCCGGGTGGCCGCGCAGGTAGTCGAACCGGCTCATGTTCCAGGCGGCCTGGTGCGGCACTCCGCCGGTGAGGGCGACATCCAGCGCCCCCCAGGCTTGCCACGATCCCGCGCCGGCCCAGAACCGCGCGGCATGGTGCAGGGTGTTCGGCGCGTCGCTGCGGAGCAGGCGGGAGCGCGGCGTGTGCGCAATTTCACCGTCGAGCGTTACCGTGAAGACGCCGAATGCGGCAAGCGCTCGAAGCACGCGGACCAGCGGTTGGGGCTGCACGCCACAGTCTTGCGCCAGGTCGGTCACGGCCACGCGCGCTTCGGAGGCGATCCGGTCGGCCAATCCAAGATCCGCGACGAGACGGAGCATGCGGGAGACCTGAAACCCCCTCACCAGAAGTTCAAGCGCCGCCCGGTCGGGGTTTTCCGCCTGTGTTTCGGACATTGTCAGCTGGCCTCCATGTTGCAGGGGTGGCAGCCTTCCTCGCCGCCTCGATCGGCATGCCCGGACAAGTCCGCCCGACCAGGCAGAAGACTTAATCGTCCTTCTATATCAGGGCGACCTATACCAGGGCGACCGAAACCTCGCCAAAACCGGCAAAACTGGAAACCACGCGCTGGCCGGGGTCCACGAAGATCAGTCCGGTGGTGCTGCCGGTGGTGACGATCTGGCCGGCCTGCAGATGCAATCCGAACTGCGGCAGATGATTGGCGAGCCATAGCAGCGGCACCAGCGGATCGCCGGACGGATTGCCGCCGATCTTTTCCACCTGCATTTTGCCGCCGCAGCTCTGCGTCACCTTCAAGGACTTCAGATCGAAGCCGCGCCAGTTCGCCACATCCGCGCCGTGCACGAAGCCGACATGGGCGACGTTATCGGCCATGTTCTCGAACGGCGAAACCGCGCGCATGTCCACATAGCGGCTCCTGACCAGCTCGATCGCCGGGAACGCGGCATCCACGGCGTCCAGCACCTCGTCCAGTGAATAGGGCTTGCCGCGATCGGGCAGGTCGCGGCCAAAGCGCACCGCAATTTCCGTCTCGATGCCGATCTGTTGACCCGGCGGCACGGTCCAGCTGGCCGGTGCAATGCGGATGCCGGAAGCGGCGACGATCGCGGCGGAACTCGGCATGCCCGGCGGGGTGGCGCATTTATAGCCGCCGATCGTCCCGCCCATCTGCCGCAGCACCTCGCGCTGGATCGCCCAGGCTTCCGCCTCGGTCGCCGGCGCCGCCATGCCGAGCCCCGCCACGGCCGGTCCGCCGTTGCGCACCGTCAGCAGGACGCCGGCGGCCTGCTGGATTTTACCGCTGTCCATGATCGCCAACCCCGTTTCAGCTCAGTTTGATTTGCACATAACTGCCAGGCGCGTCCTCGATCGGTGTCAGCTTGCCGTCACCGGGAACCCGCGCCGGGACCAGGGTCTTGTCGATCCCGGTGACCCAGCGCTGCCAATCGGGCCACCAGGAACCGGCGATCTCGGTCGCGCCCGCGAACCATTGCTCCGGATCGGACGGCAGCGCCGGGTTGATCCAGTGGCTGTATTTTCCGCCGTCGGGCGGGTTGACCACGCCCGCGATATGGCCGCTGGCGGCCAGCACGAAACGCTTCTCCCCGCCGAGCAGCTGGGTGCCGCTATAGGTCGATTTCCACGGCGCGATATGGTCCTCGCGTGTCGACAGGAAATAGGTGGGGGTGGGAATGCGGCCGAGATCGATGGGCACGCCCTCCAGTTCGATCCCGCCGGGCACCGATAGCAGGTTCTCCTGATACATCTTGCGCAGGTAGAAACTATGCATCTTCGCCGGCATGCGGGTGGAATCGCTGTTCCAGTACAGCAGGTCGAACGGGAACGGCTCGTTGCCGAGCAGGTAGTTGTTGACCACGAACGACCAGATCAGATCATTGGCGCGCAGCATGTTGAAAGTCGTCGACATCTCGCTGCCTTCGAGATAGCCGCGCTTGTTCATCTTCTCCTCCAGCGCCGCCAGCTGCTCCTCGTCGATGAACACGCCGAGTTCGCCGGCTTCGCTGAAATCCATCATGGTCACGAAGAAGGTCGCCGATTTGATTCGGTCGTCGCCGGTCGCCGCCATATAGGCCAGGGTGCTGGCCAGCAGCGTGCCGCCCAGGCAGTAGCCGATGGCGTTGACCTCGCGCTCCCCGGTGGCCTGCTCGATGGCATCCAGCGCGCTCAGATAGCCCATCCGCATGTAGTCCTGGAATTCCAGCTCCGACAGCGTCTCGTCGGGGTTGACCCAGGAGATCACGAACACCGTATGGCCCTGGGAGACCGCCCAGCGGACCAGGCTGTTCTTCGGGCGCAGGTCCAGGATGTAGAATTTGTTGATCCAGGGCGGGCCGATCAGCAGCGGGCGCTTCAGCACCTGCTCGGTAGTCGGGTCATACTGGATCAGCTGCATCAGCTTGTTCTGGTAGATCACCTTGCCCTTGGACACGCCGATATTCTCGCCCAGCTTGAAGGCGTCGGCGTCGGTCATCTTGATGCGCAGATTGCCCTTGCCGCGCTCGAGGTCGCCGAGCAGATTGTTCAGCCCCTTGATCAGGTTCTCACCGCCGGTTTCCGAGGTTTTGCGCAGCACTTCGGGGTTGGTCAGCAGGAAATTGCTCGGGCTCATCGCATCGACGAACTGGCGGGAATAGAAATCCACCTTCCGCGCGGTCTTCGGGTCCAGCCCGTCCACCTGGGTGACCACATCCTGCACGAAGCGCGCCGACAGCAGATAGGATTGCTTGATGAAGTCGAACACCTCGCTTTCCTTCCAGGCTTCGTCCTTGAAGCGGCGGTCCCCGGCCGGCGTCTCGATCACCGGGGCGTGCTCCCCGCTCAGCACCCGCCGCGCGGTGTTCTGCCACAGCGTCATGTAGTCCTGCCAGAAACCCAGCTGCGCCTGCACCAGGCGGGCGGGGTTGGCGATCAGCTTGCTGGTCATCTCCATGAAGGCGCCGCCGATGTTCAGCGGGTCGGGCTTGTGCTCCTGGGTGCCCTGGCGGGCCAGCCAGTCCGACACCAGCCGCTGCGAGCGCTCGGCGATATCGCTCATGGAGCGGCCGAGTTCGGCGGGGTCGGGCAGCTTGAAATTGACTGGTTCGGCGGCGGCGGCAGGAATTTCCGCCTTTTTGGCTTCCGGCCTGGCGGTCTCCGCCCTGGCAGGTTCCGGCCTCGCCAGTTCTGGACGGGCCGGTTCTGGACGGGCCGGTTCTGGGCGGGCAGGTTCCGGGCTGGCGGCCTTGACGGCCTCGGCTGCTGGAGCCCGCCTGTCAGCCGCAACATTCTGGGTCGATCCCGCTTTCACGGCCGCCGCCTTGGACGCGGAGGGTTTTTCCGGCTGGGCCATTGGGGTGTCCTTTCCGTCGGCAGCCCCACAAGCTAAACACGCGCCGAACGCTTTGGGGTCCGAACGATGTACAGCGGAAGCGAGCGGCAAACTAGTCAGCCGCGAGGCTCTGTTCAAGGCGCCGGCGCCGGGGCCTCGCACGATGCCGGCGCTGGCATCGCGCCAGGCCGCGCCAGGCCCGGTTTCTGGGCGGGCGGAGCTCTGTTTCTGCTGGCCGGCTGCGGTTCGGTTCCGGCCAGCATCAACCCGGTCGCCTGGTGGCACGAGCTGCAGGGCGGCGTGATCGCCGAACAGCGCCCGCCGCCGCCCGGGGCGACCGACCCCTATCCGAACCTCGCCTTGGTCCCGCCGCGCCCGCCGCCGCTGGATCCGGCCACGCGCCTGGCGATCAACCAGGGCCTGGTGGCGGACCGCGCCAACGCCCAGCACGAGGCCGCCGCCGCCCCGCTCGCCGATCCGTCGTCGCCCACCCAGTCTCCGGCGCTGTTCGGCATTCCCCCATCGCTTGCGACGGTCCCGCCCCCAAGCTCGGCACAAGCGGGCGCGACACAAGCGGGGGGGCTCGGCGCCTCGTTCGCCGCCGCCAGCGCGCCCCCGGTCGCGCCGGAATCCCCTAAACGCGGCAAAACAGCGGCCAGGGCGGCGCCGGGGGATATCCCCCTCGGGCAACAGCCGGAGGGCTCGACGGCGCAGATGGGGGTGCCCCCTCCGCTGCCCACCGCGCCGCCGCTGCCGGCCAATCTGCCCGGCGCCAATCCGCCCCAACCGCCGCCGGTCAAGGTGACGCCGGCTCCGCCCGGGTTGGCCCCGCCGGCCGGCAGCGTCGTCGTGGCGTTTGCGCCCGGTGCGGCGACGCTGGCGCCGGAGGCCGGCGCGACGCTGCACAATCTTGCCACCCAACGGAAAATCACGACCGGGGTGGTGGTCACCGGCCATGGCGATGCCGCCGCCAGTGGCCCCGACACCCAGGCGGCGGCGCTGAGCCTGGCGCTGCTGCGCGCCCAGGCGATCGTCCACGCGCTAACCGCCGAGGGCGTCCCCCCAGCCGCCATCGTCAGCGATGCGCAGGCCGAGGGTCGCGGCGCGACGGTGCGTCTGGTAAACTGATCGGCCCGATGCCCCCAACCGAAAGCCCAACAATGTCGACTTCTGGTGAGTTCCATCGTATCCGCCGCCTGCCGCCCTACGTCTTCGCCGAGGTCAACGCCGCGAAGGCGAAGGCGCGCAGCGTGGGCGAGGACATCATCGATCTCGGCATGGGCAACCCCGACAGCGCGACCCCGCCGCATATCGTCGCCAAGCTGATCGAGGCGGTGCAGGACCCGCGCACCCACCGCTATTCCGTCAGCAAGGGTATTCCGGGCCTGCGGCGCGCGTTGGCCGCCTATTACCAGCGCCGCTTCGACGTGCAGCTGGACCCGGAAACCGAGGTGATCGCCACGCTTGGCTCCAAGGAGGGGCTGGCCAATCTGGCCGCCGCGATCACCAGCCCCGGCGATACCATCCTGGTGCCGAACCCGTCCTATCCGATCCACCAGTTCGGCTTCATCATCGCCGGCGCCTCGGTGCGCTCGGTGCCGGCCACGCCGGACGAGGAGATGCTGCGCGCGCTGGACCGCGCGGTGCGCCACTCGGTGCCCAAGCCGACCGCGCTGATCGTCAACTTCCCGTCCAACCCGACCGCTTTTGTCGCCGACCTCGATTTCTATAAGGAAATCGTCGCGTTCTGCCGCAAGCACGAGATCTGGATACTGTCCGACCTGGCCTATGCCGAGATTTATTTCGGCGACAAGATACCGCCATCGGTCCTGCAGGTGCCGGGTGCCAAGGACATCACGGTCGAGTTCACCTCGCTGTCCAAAACCTATTCGATGCCGGGCTGGCGGATGGGGTTCGCTGCCGGCAATCCGCGCCTGATCAACGCGCTCACGCGGATGAAATCCTATCTGGATTACGGCGCCTTCACCCCGATCCAGGTCGCCGCGGTGGCGGCGCTGACCGGACCGCAGGATTGCGTGCAAGACGTCCGCGACCTGTATCGGGAGCGCCGGGATGTGGTGGTCCGCGGCCTGAACGCCGCCGGCTGGGACATGCCGACCCCGGATGGCTCGATGTTCGCCTGGGCGCCGATCCCGCCCCGATACGCCCATCTCGGCAGTGTGGAGTTCTCCAAACTTCTGCTGGCGCGCGCCAAGGTGGCGGTGGCGCCGGGCATCGGCTTCGGCGAGCAGGGCGATGGCCATGTCCGCATCGCCTTCGTCGAGAATACCCACCGGCTGCGCCAGGCGGTCCGCAGCATTCGCGCCTTTTTGCACACCGGATCGAACGATCTGCCGCCCATTTCATCTGGTTTGGGCGGAGAACCGGCTTTATCAACATCGGAGCGCGCATGACCCGTCCCCTTTCTGTCGCCGTGGCCGGCCTGGGCACCGTCGGCGGCGGATTGCTGAAACTGCTGCGCGACAATGCCGGCATCGTCGGTGCCCGCGCGGGCCGGCCGATCGCGGTGACCGCGGTTTCCGCCCGCGACCGCACCCGCGATCGCGGCGTGGAGCTGTCGGGGCTGCGCTGGTACGACGACCCGGTGGCGCTGGCCGCCGATCCGACGGTGGATGTGGTGGTGGAGCTGATCGGCGGCTCCGAGGGGCCGGCCCGCGCGCTGGTGCAGGCCGCGATCGCCGCCGGCAAGCCGGTGGTCACCGCCAACAAGGCGCTGCTGGCGGTGCATGGCGCCGAACTGGCCGCACAGGCCGAGGAGGCGGGAGTCGCGCTGGCGTTCGAGGCCGCCGTCGCCGGCGGCATTCCGGCGATCAAGGCGCTGCGCGAGGGCCTGGCGGCCAACAACATCACCCGCGTCGCCGGCATCCTGAACGGCACCTGCAACTATATCCTGACGGTGATGCGCGACCGCGGCCGGGAATTCGCCGAGGTGCTGGCCGATGCGCAAAAACTCGGCTACGCCGAGTCCGATCCCTCGTTCGACATCGACGGCATCGACGCCGCGCACAAGCTGGCGATCCTGGCAGCCCTGGCGTTCGGCCGCCCGGTCGATTTCCGCTCGGTGCATGTCGAGGGCATCCGCGCCATCTCGGCCCTCGATATCGGCTTCGCCACCGAGCTCGGCTACCGCATCAAGCTGCTCGGCATCGCGCGTCAGACCGAGGCCGGGATCGAGGCGCGGGTGCATCCGTGCCTGGTGCCGCACACCGCGCCGATCGCGCGGGTGGATGGGGTGTTCAACGCGGTGGTCGTGGAGGGCGATTTCGTCGGCCGGGTGATGCTGGAAGGCCGCGGCGCCGGCGCCGGCCCGACCGCCTCGGCGGTGGCCGCCGACCTGATCGACATCGCCCGCGGCCGGCTGACGCCGGTTTGGGGGGCGCATTCCGGCGCGCTGTCGGCCGCCCCGCCGGTGCCGATGGCGGCCCATGTCGGCGCCTATTACCTGCGCCTGATGGTGGTCGACCGTCCCGGCGTGATCGCCGATGTGACCGCCGAACTGCGCGATCAGGGGGTGTCGCTGGAA
>JAYTXR010000103.1:0-5155 GCA_043742865.1 Acetobacteraceae bacterium | reverse complement strand
TCGGCAGCCACGGCAGCAGGATTGTCGAGATGAAGCCAAAACCTGCCGTGAGCAGCAGCACTCCGACAACCGCCACCAATCCCGCGCGGGAAGTCTGGTCCGGCCGGAAGCTGGCAGCCCGCCCCCGGCGGACGGTCGCAGCGTAAGCCAGTCCCAGCGCGGCCGGGCCGGCATGCCAGAAGGTCCACAGCCAGGTGGTGGTCTCCGATCCGCTTCCGAACAGCCGCGTGCTGGCGGGCCCGAACACGCCAGGGAAGCTGGCCAGCTGCAACGCCATCATATTGGCTGTGAACAGACTGGCCGCTGCCGCGAGAAGCAGACTGAGCGACCGACCCCGCCGAAACTGCGCATAGAGCACCCAGGCTCCGAGCGCATACGCCATCAGAAGGCCGGTCTGGTTCAACAGAAGAAAGCCAGGAAACACCGGGCCTGGGAGCGAAGCGTAGGGCAACAACATCAGGGTCGCCGCCAATGCCAGGCTTGTGGTTGCCAGCGCCCCAATGTGGTGGTTGCGGGAAGCGGGCTCGTTGGCGAGTGTTGTGGGCGGATCGGTGGCCGCAATTTTCATGGGCCGCTCCTAACTTCATTCTTAACTGGATTCTGCCGAGCTGGACCATTTATTGGTAGACGTTTAATTTTCGGTGCGCAATAAATAACTTTATCTTCATGTTTTCAAGGTCCTGCCGAGCCTGGCTCGCGGCTGGGGCGGCGCCATCCAGCCTATCGGCGCATATTGCCCTGAACTTCGTAGGGTGGGTAAGCTCTTGCGTAACCCACCGCCTTTCCCCCCGCATCGCCGGCCCCCTGCCGCGAATGGTGGGTTACGCAAGGGCTTACCCTTCCTACGGCCGACGTGGTTAATCTTGTGCGCCGCCTTAGAGACCCTGGCCTCTCGGGCTGCCGGCGACTTGACCGGCGCTATCAGGACGAAGTGTTTTCGCCATTTGGTGCCTGGCGATAAGCGCCACTAGCTGATCCACCAGCTTTGCGGCGAGGCAGGGCTTGATCTGCACCACCAGGTCTGGAAAGCGCGCGGCCAATTTCGGCGGCAGACCGATACCGGTCTGCAGAATGACCGGGATGCCGGCGACGATCAGCCGCTCCGCCACCGGCCAGATGTCTCCATCCGTCAGGTTTACGTCGAGAATTGCGGCGACGATTGGCCTCGTCTCGATCAGCTCGAGCGCTTCCTTCACGCTGGCGGCGGGACCCGCAACTTGTCCCCCGGCATCCTCGATCGCCAGCGCCACATCCAAAGCAATCAAGGGTTCATCTTCAGCGACGAGGATCAGCGCATGGTGCAGCAACGAAATCTCCCGGTTGGGGGCAAAAGACGTATTTCAGTCAACCGCTCGCGGCAACAGCCGTTCCATCGGCACGGAAAGAAGGACGACCAATCCCGCGGCATCCCAATTGAACACAAGTTCGCCGTGGAGTTGAGCGCTCACGCTGCGCCGGGCAAGCATGCTTCCGAAGCCCTCCTTCCCGGGCGGTCCTGCAATGACCGGTCCCCCGCGTTCTTCCCACCGCAACGCCAGCTTGGCGTTCTGCACGGCCCAGGAAATATGGACCCGTCCGCCCGGCTTGGCGAAGGCACCGTATTTGGCGGCATTAGTCGCCAGTTCGTGCAGGACGAGCGCAAGACTTGTAACCGCCTCGCCGCCGACCGGGATGTCCGGGCCTTCGATTACGGCGCGGGCAATCCCCGAGCGGCCCTCGCCGTCGGTCGCAGCTTCGTTGAGATGGGGAGCGAGAACCGCGCGGATCAACACCTCCAAGGTCGAGATTTGCTTGACGTCCGGCTGGCCCGCCCGGATCAGCCGATGCGCGCTGGCCAGCGCGCCGAGGCGCCCCTGGATCGTGCCGGCCATTTCCTGCGTCGTTGTGGCCGAGCGGGCGCTGAGCGTCACCACGGCGCCGACGATGGCGAACAGGTTCTTGATCCTGTGGTCCATCTCATTGAGTAGCAATTCGCGCAACTCGTCGCTGCGCCTTTGCTCCTCGATGCCCGTGTTGGTGCCGAACCAGCGGACGATCTTCCCGCTTTTGTCGCGGATCGGCTCGGCGCGGGAGAGAAACCAGCGATATTTCCCGTTCCCGCCGCGCAGCGGGAACGTGTCCTCCCAGGTCTCGCCGGTCGCAAGGCAATGTTTGAACTGCTTCACCACCCGTTCGAGTTCGTCGGGATGGTGGACGCTTTTCCAGCCCCAGCCCTGCATGTCTTCCAGCTTCGTATTCGTGTAGTCGAACCAGCGCTGATTATACCAAAAAATATAACCCTCGGCATCGGTGATCCAGGCCAGCTGCGGAATCGATTCCGCGAGTGCGTGAAACTGCCTTTCGCTTTCGCGCAGAACGGCATCGGCGGCTTCGCGCGCGGTAACATCGACGAACGTGCAAACGACGCCGTCAATGACGTTATCAACGGTGCGGTAGGGGAGGATGCGCATCTCGAAAGACATCGCCGCATCCTTCAGAGCAACCCGCCGTTCGGTCACGGTGAACTTGCGCAACACCGTCTTCACATCGCGCTGCAGGTCTGAATAGTCGAGCAGGCTGACGATTTCAGTGATCGGGCGGCCGATATCGGCAGCGCGGACACTGAAGATATCCGCAACGCCCGCGGTAAAGCTTTTTATCCTTAACTTCTCATCGAGGAACAGCGTGGCGATATCGGTGCCTTCCAGCAAATTCTATATGTCGCTGTTGAGATGCGTCAGTTGCACGTTCTTGCCCGCCATCTCCACATTGATGGTCTGAAGCTCCTCGTTGACCGACTGCATTTCTTCCTTGGAGGTTTCCAGTTCTTCGTTGGAGGATTGCAGCTCCTCGTTGACCGACTGATACTCCTCGTTCGACGATTTCATTTCCTCGCTGGCGACCTCCAGCTCGTCGATCGTCGATTGCAGTTGCGTGCGGGTCGTGCGCAATTCCTGCTCGAGCGCCCGCATGGCGTCGGTCGTGTCCTTGTCCGAGGGTCCAGCCATGTGTTCCGGCGTTCTTGGACCGCCATCCTGAAACGCCAGGACAATAAGATCGCTGTTATCGTCCATCGGCTCCGCAAGCAGCGTCAGCAGATGCGGCCGACCGTCGATGCGGAGCGTGACATTGGCGTGGCGGACCGGCGCATTGGATGCGTGCACTGCCAGGAGCACCGCTCGCACAGAAGGCCGCAGCGGTTTGCGCAGGATATCGAACAGGGCAAAACTCGGCGGGCCGGGCGCGGGTTCGAGATACTGGCCCATCGCACCGCCCGAGAAACGGACGATCTGGTGGCGGCGATCGATCACTACGTGCGGCGGATGATATTTCTCCATCAGGCGCCGCGCGCCCTTTTCGATCCGATCGCCCAACCCCGGCGGGCGCGCGTCTTGTATCGAGGGCATCCCGTTTCCGGTGCCGCGCGCCGGCAGGTCGGGAAGTGCCTTCCCTGCCGTTTTGCAACGCTCGAAAATGCGATGCTTCTTGTCGAGGGGAGAAAAGAGTTTCGCCGTCCGCGTCGCCGACTCCGATGATCCCAGCAACAGCCGCCCGCCCGGTTTCAAGGCGTAGTGGAAGGTCCGCATGACGCGGTCCTGCATGGCGGGATCGATATAGATCAGCAGATTGCGGCACGAGATCAGATCGAGCTTGGAGAATGGCGGGTCCTTGATGACGCTTTGCGTCGAAAAGACACACATCTCGCGAATTTCCGGGATAACGCAGTAATCGTCCCCCTCATGGGTGAACCAGCGCTCCAGGCGCTCGGGCGATACGCCCGCAACGGGCTTTCGATAGCGGCCGGCCCGCGCGAAGGCGATGGCGCGGTCATCGATATCAGTACCGAAAATCTGGACTTTCGGCTTCGGGCGCCGCATGTCCATCGCCTCGCGCAGCAGGATGGCGACGGTGAACGCTTCCTGTCCGGTCGCGCAGCCCGGCACCCAGACGCGCACGGTTTCAAGCGCGCTCTCGCCGGTGACGAGTCTCTGGAGAACCGTCGCGGCCAAAGCCTCGAACGCGGCGGGATCGCGAAAGAACTGAGTGACCCCGATCAGGAGTTCGCGGAACAATCCATCGAGTTCTTCAGGTTGTTCGCGGAACCGTTTGATATATTCCGCCGGGGTGTCGATCTGGAGCAGCTGCATGCGGCGCTGAAGCCTGCGAACCAGCGTCTTTTCCTTGTAGTCACTGAAATCATGGCCGCTACGCGCCCTGAGCGCGCTCAGGATCGTGGCCATGTGCGACGTCGCGTCGGTGCGGGTGCCGCTGCCATCCTTGCTCCCGGCCACGCCCTTCAGATGCGCCTGGTAAGCCGACAGTCTGGCCGGCATCGCTTCCACCGCCAGCACTTCATCGACCTGGCCGGACGCCGCCGCGCTCTGCGGCATTCCCGGCAGCGCGTGGCTGTCATATTCCGCCTGCGCCAGCGTCAACCCGCCATGTTCCCGGATCGCGGCCACCCCCAGCGTTCCGTCGCTTCCGGTGCCCGAGAGGATGATGCAGATGGCGTTCTCGCCCTGATCGACGGCGAGCGACTGGAGGAAGGTGTCGATCGGCCGACGGCGGTCGCGCGGCGGCGCGGGCCTGACGATCTTCAGGTGTCCACCCTCCATCGTCATCGTGGCGTCGGGCGGAATGACGAAGACGCAGTTCGCCCGGACCGGGACGCCGTCGGTTGCCTCGATAACACGCATCGTGGTGGTCTTGCCGAGCAGCTCGGCCAACATGCTCTTGTAGTCTGGCGATAGGTGCTGAACGAGCACGAATGCCATGCCGCTATCCGCTGGGGTGTTGGTGAAGAAGCTCTTGAACGCATCAAGGCCACCGGCCGACGCACCAATGCCGACGATCAGCGGCACGCCGGGCTCCGACCGATCCTGATTGGAGGAACCGGGAGGCCGCGGAGACCTTGGCGACGGCGCCGCTGTGGTGGGTTTCCTCCCCATAGGCGTGATTTACCTTAAACTTCTATGCAGGCTCAGGAATTAGGTCCTGCTTCGACGAGACCCGTCTGTACAGATTATTGTGGGTCAGAGGCTCCGAGTCGATACCGCCGGAAAAGCCCTAGATTTCCTGCAGGCGGCTCTGCGATCTTTGAAAGGCAATGAGCGCGCGGGCGCGCATGCCGACGGGTGAACCGCTTGCCGGGGGCCGTGCGATGGGTTAGCAACGC
>JAYTXR010000102.1:0-8122 GCA_043742865.1 Acetobacteraceae bacterium | reverse complement strand
CGACGGCAGCGTGATGGTGCGCGACGACGGCCGCGGCATCCCCACCGACCTGCATGCGGAGGAGGGCGTCTCCGCCGCGGAGGTGGTGCTGACGCGGCTGCACGCCGGCGGCAAGTTCAACCAGAACTCCTACAAGGTGTCGGGCGGCCTGCATGGCGTGGGCGCCGCCGTGGTGAACGCGCTGTCGGAATGGATGGACGTGCGTATCTGGCGCAATGGCCTCGAACATTTCATCCGCTTCCGCCACGGCGACGCGGAGGCCCCGTTGGTGATCGTCGGCCCATCCGATCAGCCCGGCGGCACCGAGGTGACGTTCAAGGCCAGTCCGCAGACCTTCACCAAAACCGAGTACGACTACCCCATTCTGGAACGCCGCCTGCGGGAGCTGGCGTTCCTGAACTCCGGCGTCAGCATCACGCTGCGCGACGAGCGCCATGCGCCAGCGGTGGAAACCATCATGCGCTACGATGGCGGCCTGATCGCCTTCGTGGGATGGCTGGACCGGGCGAAAACCCCGGTGATCGCCCAGCCGATCAGCCTGCGAACCGCGGATGACGCGCTCGGTATCCGGGTCGAATTCGCACTTTCCTGGAATGACAGCTTCCACGAGACGATGCTGTGTTTCACCAACAACATTCACCAGCGCGACGGCGGCACCCATCTGGCCGGCTTCCGCCAGGCACTGACCCGCGTGGTCACCAAATACGCCGAGGGGATGGGCAAGAAAGACAGCCTCGCTTTGGTCGGCGACGACATGCGCGAAGGCATGACCGCGGTGCTGTCCGTCAAGGTGCCGGACCCGAAATTCTCCTCGCAGACCAAGGACAAGCTGGTCAGTTCCGAAGTGCAGCCGGTGGTGCAGGCAGCGGTCGCGGACGCCGTGTCACACTGGTTCGAGACGCATCCGAAGGAAGCCAAATCCATCATCCAGAAGGTGATGGACGCCGCTTCCGCCCGCGAGGCTGCCCGCAAGGCACGCGATCTCACCCGGCGCAAAGGCGTGCTGGACGTCTCGACCTTGCCTGGCAAACTAGCCGATTGCCAGGAACGCGATCCCGCCAAAGCGGAGATCTTCATCGTCGAGGGCGATAGCGCCGGCGGTTCGGCCAAGCAGGGGCGCGATCGCAAATTCCAGGCGATCCTGCCGTTGAAGGGCAAAATCCTGAACGTGGAGCGGGCCCGTTTCGACCGCATGCTGGGCAGCGCCGAAATCGGCACGCTGATCACCGCCCTCGGCACCGGCATCGGCCGTGGGGAGCCCGAGCAGGGCGGTTTCTCGGTGGAGAAACTGCGCTACCACCGCATCGTCATCATGACGGACGCGGATGTTGACGGCTCGCATATCCGCACGCTGCTGCTGACCTTCTTCTTCCGCCAGATGCCGGAATTGATCGACCGCGGGCATCTGTATATCGCCCAGCCGCCGCTGTATCGCGCCAAGCGCGGCAATGACGAGCGCTACCTGAAGGACGATCGGGCGCTGGAAGAATTCCTGCTCTACAAATCCCTGGGCGAGGCCCGGCTATCCTATGCCGACGGCCGCATGCTGGAGGGCGAGGAACTAACCGAGGAATCGAGCTGGCTGCGGGAGGCGACGTTGCGCCTGCGCCGGCTGTCCACCACCGCGCCGATCGCCCTGCTGGAGCAGGCTGCCATCGCCGGTGCCTTGACCCCCGATCTGGCCCGCGCCCAGGCCGCCGCCCAGCCGCTGGCGGCCAGGCTGGACGCAATCGCGTTGCCTTCCGAGCGGGGTTGGAAAATCGTCGCCGACGAACGCGGCCTGACCCTGGCGCGGATCGTGCGCGGCGTCGCGGAAAAGCATGTGCTCGACCCGGCGGCCCTGCGCAGCGCCGAATCGCGCTGGCTGGCCGAGCGGGCGGAAGGCTTGGGTGCGCGCTTCGCCGAGCCGGCAAAGCTAAAATTCAACAACGACGAAAGTCCGGTCCAAGGTCCGGCGACCGCCTATGACCGCATCCTCGCCCACGGCCGCCGCGGCCTGTCGATCCAGCGCTTCAAGGGTCTGGGCGAAATGAATCCGGATCAACTGTGGAAAACCACGCTGGACCCGTCCATCCGCACGCTGCTCCAGGTAAGGGTCGGCGATGTCGAGGAGGCCGGTCTGGTTTTCTCCACCTTGATGGGCGACGTGGTCGAACCGCGGCGAGAATTCATCGTCGGAAATGCGCTGAAGGTGGCAAACCTGGACGTCTAGCGCAGGTTATTGCCAATCGCCACGCTGGTTCTTGGCTGCTGTTTCGGAAAATCAGGCAAGAGCTGACACGACACCGCGTTTTGCCCTATGCCTCGCCAAGAATGGCTTCGAGCGCTTCCGCCCAGGATCTTGAGCACCCAACATGACCGACATGCCCATCGACCATATCCGCAACTTCTCGATTATCGCCCATATCGACCACGGGAAATCCACCCTGGCCGATCGCCTGATCCAGTACACCGGCGGGCTGACCGAGCGCGAGATGACCAACCAGGTTCTCGACAACATGGAGTTGGAACGCGAGCGCGGCATCACCATCAAGGCGCAGACGGTCCGGCTCGCCTACACCGCCAAAAACGGGAAAACCTATCAGCTGAACCTGATGGACACGCCCGGCCATGTCGATTTCGCCTATGAAGTCAGTCGCAGCCTGGCCGCCTGCGAAGGCTCGCTGCTGGTGGTGGACGCCAGCCAGGGGGTGGAGGCGCAGACCTTGGCCAATGTCTATCAGGCGATCGAGGCCGGGCACGAGATTATCCCCATCCTGAACAAGATCGACCTGCCGGCCGCCGAGCCCGAACGGGTGAAGCAGCAGATCGAGGACGTGATCGGCCTGGATACCTCCGAGGCCGTCGAGATCAGCGCCAAGACCGGCATAAACATCGAGGGCGTGCTGGAAGCCCTCGTGCACCGTCTGCCGCCGCCCTCGGGGGATGCGAGCGCGCCGCTTAAGGCGCTGCTGGTCGATAGCTGGTACGATCAGTATCTCGGCGTGGTCATCCTGGTGCGGGTGAAGGACGGCAAACTGAAGCGGGGTCAGAAGATCCGCATGATGGCCAAAGGCTCCACACACACCGTCGAGCAGGTCGGCGTGTTCACGCCGAAGATGGTCCCCGTGGAGGACCTCGGGCCCGGCGAAATGGGCTATATCACCGCCGCGATCAAGACTGTGGCCGACTGCAATGTCGGCGATACGCTGACCGACGACCGCACCCCGGCCACCGAGGCGCTGCCGGGCTTCAAACCCTCCATCCCCGTGGTTTGGTGCGGGCTGTACCCCGTCGATGCCGACGATTTCGAAAAGCTGCGCGAAAGCCTCGGCCGGCTGCGGCTGAACGATGCGAGCTTTCACTATGAGGCCGAAACCTCGGCCGCCCTCGGCTTCGGATTTCGCTGCGGTTTTCTGGGTCTGCTGCATCTGGAGATCGTCCAGGAACGCCTGACCCGCGAGTTCGACCTCGATCTGATCGCCACCGCCCCCTCGGTGGTCTATCGCATCCACCGCAGCAACGGTACGGTCGACGAGTTGCACAACCCCGTCGACATGCCCGATCCCAGCCAGATCGATCACATGGAGGAGCCGTGGATCCGTGCCACAATCATGGTGCCCGACGAGTATCTCGGCTCCGTGCTGACCCTGTGCACCGAACGGCGCGGCCAGCAGGCCGACCTCACCTATGTCGGCAACCGCGCCATGGCCGTCTATCGGCTGCCGCTGAACGAGGTGGTGTTCGACTTCTACGACCGGCTAAAATCGGTCTCTCGCGGCTACGCCAGCTTCGATTACCAGATGGACGGCTACGCCGAAGCCGATCTGGTGCGGATTTCGATCCTGGTCAACGCCGACCTGGTGGACGCGCTGAGCTTCATCGCCCACCGCAGTGCCGCCGATACACGGGGACGGTCAATCTGCGCCAAGCTGAAGGAACTGATCCCGCGCCAGCTGTTCAAGATTGCGATCCAGGCCGCGATCGGCGGACGAGTGGTGGCTCGCGAGACCATCAGCGCCCTGTCGAAGGACGTAACCGCGAAATGCTATGGCGGCGATATCAGCCGCAAGCGCAAGCTGCTGGAGAAGCAGAAGGAAGGCAAGAAGCGCATGCGTCAGTTCGGCAAGGTGGAAATCCCGCAATCCGCCTTCCTGGCCGCGCTGAAGATGGATGCGTAGCGGACCGGCGTCATCAGCCCATGGCAATCGAGGGGAGGAAAAAGTTCAGGGGCTCTGCCCCTGAACCCCGCTAAGGGCCAGCCCTTAGAACCCCTTACTTGGTTTGGGGATGGAACGACGAACCTTTGGTGGGGCCACGCCCAGTAATCTTCTTTTGATTCATCCGTTCTCCCTGGTCTATCAGCCCTTGCCCTAATGGCAGTCGCTGCTAGTTTGCGCCGCCGGGCAAGAACTGAACCGCGGAGGGATGGCCGAGCGGCTTAAGGCGCACGCTTGGAAAGCGTGTGTGCGTGAAAGCGTACCGTGGGTTCGAATCCCACTCCCTCCGCCAAGGCCTCGTTCAGCCATAGCCATCTCCGTCCGCTGACCCCGCAGAAACCAACGTTAAAACAGTTATTTAGGCCTATCTATCCCCAGCGCCCGGTCATTACTGTTCGCTTGCGTCCGGATCAAACCGCGATTATTACTAGGGGACGATCTAGGGGACGCATCCTTTTGCCCCTAATGCGGCGGGGGACAGGCCATGGCGCAAAAGTCGAATGCCTTAACGGCGGCGGTGGTGAAGAACGCCAAACCGGGCCGGTATGGGGACGGGAACGGGCTCTATCTGTTCGTCCGGTCCCCTAGTGCCCGATTCTGGCTGTTTCGCTACACGATGCCCGGCGCGAAGATGCGGGAGATGGGGCTAGGCCGGGCCGGTGCTGGCAATGAATGCGTGACGCTGGCCGAGGCGCGGGACAAGGCGGCGGCGCTGTTCAAGCTGGTGAGGTCTGGCGTCGATCCCCTCGCCCAGCGCGAAGCGGACGCGGCGGCGGCCAAGGCGGAGGCGCAGGAAGCGGCAATACGGCGGGTGACGTTCAAGACCGTGGCGGAGCGATACCTGGCAGCCCATGCGGCAAGCTGGAAGAACCCCAAGCACGCAAGCCAGTGGGGGAACACCCTCGAAGCCTACGCCTATCCGCACATGGGCGATCTGCCGGTTGCGGACGTGGCAACCGCGCATGTCCTGGCGGCCCTGGAACCGATCTGGACCGCCAAGCCGGAAACGGCGGGCCGGGTTAGGGGACGGATCGAGGCGGTGCTGGATTATGCCAAAACGGTTGCGCTGCGAGCCGGAGAGAACCCAGCCCGGTGGAAAGGCCATCTGTCCCAAACCCTGCCGGCGCGCGGCAGGGTAGCGGCGGTGGAACACCACGCGGCATTGCCCTGGAAGGACGTAGGGGGCTTTCTGGCAGCCCTACGGCAACAGGCTGGCAACGGTGCCCGCGCCTTGGAATACGCCATCCTGACCGCCGCACGGACCGGGGAGGTATTGGGCGCGACCTGGACGGAGGTTGATCTGGCGGCAAAGATTTGGACCGTGCCCGCCGAACGGATGAAGGCCAAGCGGGAACACCGCGTCCCCTTGCCGGAGCCGGCGCTGGCGGTGCTGGCGGCAATGGGCGAACTACGGAAGGACGCAAACCCGGCCGCGATGATCTTCCCCGGCGGGCGGGACAAGAAGCCCCTGAGCAACATGGCGATGGGGATGACCTTGCGGCGCATGAAGCGGGCTAACCTGACCGTGCACGGCTTCCGTTCCACGTTCCGCGATTGGACAGCGGAAACGACGAATTACCCCCGAGAGGTGGCGGAGGCGGCGTTAGCGCATGTGCTGGGGGACAAGGTGGAAGCGGCGTACCGGCGCGGGGATCTGTTCGAGAAGCGGCGGCGGCTGATGGACGATTGGTCTGCGTTCTGTGCCCTGCCGGCGCGGGCGGGCAACGTGGTTGCGCTGCATGGCGATGCCGGATGACACGTGGCATCGCGGACACCGACGACACAATCCCCTGAGTAGCCGCTATCGCCGAACCGGCGTGCGCTAGGGTAGCGTTACGGCATGACACCAGAATCCTTTATCGCCAAATGGCAACCGAACACCCGCCAGGAGCGGGCGGCCTGCCAGGAACATTTTATCGATCTATGCGGCGTGCTGGACGAGCCCACGCCCAATACCGACCCGACCGGTGCCCGATACGCGTTCGAAAAGGGCGCGGTAAAGGCGACGGGCGGCGACGGGTGGGCCGATGTTTGGCGTGCCGAGAGGTTTGCCTGGGAGTACAAGGGCAAGCACAAGGATCTGGAAGCCGCGCACCGGCAATTGCTTCTATATGCCGGGGCGCTGGGCAATCCGCCTTTGCTGGTCACGTCCGACATAGAGCGGGTGGTGATCCGTACGAACTGGAACAACACGATATCGGCGCGGATGGATATCCTGCTGCCCGAACTGGCGGACCCCGCCAAACGCCAAATCCTTAAGCAGGTTTTCAGCAATCCGGATGCGCTGCGTCCCGGCAAGACACGTGCGCTGCTAACCGCGGAGGCGGCGGCCGAGTTCGCCGAACTGGCCAGGCGGTTGCGGGCGCGCGGCAACGATCCGCAGGCGGTGGCGCATTTCGTCAACCGGCTGGTGTTCTGCCTGTTCGCCGACGATGTGGGCCTGCTGCCGGCGGGGTTGTTTGAGCGGATGCTGGGCGCCGCCCGCAAGGCGCCAACCCGATTTGCCGAATACGCCAGCCGGCTGTTCCGGGCGATGGCGCAGCGCGGCGGAGAGGTGGATTTCACCCCGATCGCCTGGTTCAACGGCGGCCTGTTCGACAGCGACGCGGCTCTGCCGCTGGACAGCGAGGATTTGGCGGCCTTGCAGCGGGCGGCGGCACTGGATTGGGCGGATATCGATCCGTCCATCATGGGCACATTGTTCGAACGCGGGCTGGACCCGGACAAGCGCAGCCAGCTTGGCGCGCATTACACCGATCGGGAAAAGATTGAACGGCTGATCGATCCGGTGGTCCGCCGGCCGCTACTAGCGGAATGGGCCGGCGTTAAATCCGGCATCGAAGCGGCCTTGCTGCGGGAAGCCGCTTCCCGGCCCGCCAGCCGTGCCCGGCGCGCGGCGCGGTCCGAGGCCGAAACCGCCTATCGCGGTTTTCTGGACCGCGTGCGCGCCTTCCGCGTGCTGGACCCTGCCTGCGGGTCCAGCAATTTTCTGTATTTGTCCTTGCTGGCGTTGAAGGACATCGAGTTGCAGGCGTCGGTGGAAGCCGAGGCTTTGGGTCTGCCGCGCGAGTTTCCGCAGGTGGGGCCGGAAGTGGTGCTGGGCATCGAGATCAATCCCTATGCCGCCGAATTGGCGCGCGTGTCGGTATGGATCGGGCATATTCAATGGGCACGCCGGCATGGTCTGCCCGCGCCGGCCGATCCAATTTTGCGCACATTGGATACGATCGAATGCCGGGATGCGGTGTTGGCGCCGGATGGCAAGGCGGCAGTGTGGCCGAAGGCGGACGCGATTGTCGGCAATCCGCCATTCCTGGGCGACAAGGCGATGATGGGCAATCTGGGTTCGGAGTATGTGCATCGGTTACGGGCTGCCTACGACGGCAAGGTGCCAGGCGGTGCTGATCTGGTCTGCTACTGGTTCGAGAAAGCGCGCGGGCAGATAGTCGCGGGACAGACAAAGCGTGCGGGATTGGTTGCAACCAATAGCATTCGTGGCGGCGCCAATCGGCGCGTGCTGGATCGTATTGCAGAGGATGCCGCCATCTTCGACGCTTGGGCTGACGAACCTTGGACCTTGGATGGCGCGGCTGTACGGGTCTCACTGCTGGCGTTCAGCCCCAAGGGGACTGACGCTCCGATGCTGGAAGGGCGGGCGGTCGCAGCCATCTTCCCTGATCTGACGGCGGGGCAGGCGGACCTAACCACTGCGCGGCCAATTCCCGAAAACGCCGGGACCGCGTTCAACGGAATACAAAAAACGGGGCCATTTGAGGTCGCCGGCGGCGTTGCCCGCGACTGGCTCGTTGCGCCAATCAATCCGAATGGTTTGTCCAATTCAGACGTGTTGCGGCCTTACTGGAACGGAATCGACGCCACACGGCGGTCACGTGATTCTTGGATTGTCGATTTCGGCCCTGAGC
>JAYTXR010000101.1:0-13826 GCA_043742865.1 Acetobacteraceae bacterium | reverse complement strand
CATCGAGGCAATCGGCCAGCACCCAGAGCGATCTTGCGAGATCGGGTCGGAAGGCGTCGGGTCGCTGGGCGGCGAGGTCGCGGTAGAGTTCGGCGGCCGCGCGCGCGGCGTCGAGCGCCGCCTCGCGCTGGCCAAGGTCGCTGAGGAAGCTCGCCAGATTGTTCAGCGACCTTGCGAGATCGGGTCGGAAGGCATCGGATCGCTGGGCGGTGAGGTCGCGGTAGAGCTCGGCGGCCGTCCGCCCCGCGTCGAGAGCCGCCTCATGTTGGCCGAGGACGCTGAGACGATTCGCCAGATTGTTCAGTGACCCTGCGAGATCGGGTCGAAAGGCCTCAGGTCGCTGGGCGGCGAGTAAGCGGTAGAGTTCGGCGGCCGCGCGTGCGGCGTCAAGCGCCGCCTCTCGCTGGCCGAGGCCGCTGAGGCAGTTCGCCAGAGTATTCAGCGAGCCTGCGAGATTGGGTTGGAAGGCATCGGGTCGCTGGGCGGCGAGGTAGCGGTAGAGCTCGGCGGCCTCGCGGGCGGCGCCGAGCGCCGCCTCGCGCTGGCCGAGGTCGCGGAGGCAGTTCGCGAGAGTGTTCAGCGACATTGCGAGATCGGGTCGGAAGGCATCGGGTCGCTGGGCGGCGAGGTCGCGGTAGAGTTCCGCGGCCTCGCGCGCTGCGTTGAGCGCCGCCTCGAACTGGCCTAGGTCGCTGAGGCGAACGGCGAGATTGTTGAGATTGCCGGCGAGAAGCAGCACCAACTCCATGGCGCCGGGCGATGTTTTGCGCAGTTTTATAACTATATCAATCTGAATAAGGGAGGCCCGTTCCCGTAATCCCACGGATTGTTGCGGCAATTCGTCGGCGACGGACATCAATGCAAAGGGGTCGTCGATCCCCGCGATCAAACAGTCCAGCCAAAGCAGGCTCGGGTGGTCCTGGGCTCCGGCGCAATGGTCCTGTGCCGTGCGCAGCACCGTGCGGACCACGTCCATGCGGGCGCGGGCGAAACCGCGTTGGACGATCTTTGCCTGCTGGACCGCCGTGCGATTTTCGCGGCCGAGTTCGCGTAGCAAAAAAGCTTCGCCGATCAGGTCCGGGCGGATGGCGTCGATGCCGTCGCCGGTGGGGGAGGGCAGCGCGGCGCGCAGGTGGTTGGCGATCTGCTCGGGCGGAATGGTTGGTTGGTAGTCCATCGCCACCCGTTCTTCCCGGATAATCGCCTCGGCAGCATCTTGGGTGCAGCCGTTCTGCAGCGTGACGCAGGCGGCGAGGTGGGTGAACAGGGTCGGTGCGATCCCGTGGGCAATGGCGAGGCGTTCGAGTCGGGACTGCTCAGAAGTTGCCATCTGGTGGGCCAGTTCATTGGCGCCGAATGCCAGCGCGGCGGGCGCGCCAGTGTCCACGGCGACGATGCCGGCCATGGCGAGAAATAGCGGTTCGTTGTCTATGCGATCGTCGGCGATGCGCCGGTCAAACTCGGGATTGGCGCCTTGGGCCGGGGGGTGCGGGGCGGGGCTGACGGATTTGAGCCGGGCGGCCTCGGCCATGACCTGGGCGAGCAAAGCGCGCCGGTCGGCGGTGGATGTCAGCGGACTGAGAGGGACGGGCTCGACTGGGTCCAGCAAATAGTCAGGTCCGCGCCCGGACAGCCTGGCGGGTTTAAAGACTTGGTCCCACCAGCCCAAGCCGGGCTCGGCATAGCGTTCCAGCAGCAGCAGGCGGAGGGAGGGTTCGTTAGCCTGACGGCGGCGGCTCGCCAGCACGCCCAGCCACTCGCGCAAAATCGCCGCAGAGGCGGCGGCGTAATCGACAACGACGAGGATGGGTTTGTTCCAGCGCCAGGAAGTGAGGTTTTTGGCGTCGAAGAACCGCCGCAGCTCGTCCCGACGGGCGAAGCCGGCGGTCCAGCCGGCGGCTGCCGCGCGCTCGCAGAATTCGATCGCGAGCCGGGTCTTGCCGGTGCCGGCCCGGCCAATGAGGCCTCGCGCGGCGATGAAGCGCGGGGTGTTGAGCCATGCCTCAAGCTGGGCGAGGTCGCCGTCGCGGCCGACCAGGGTGGTGGCGCGAAGCTCGGTCAGCAGTAATTCGCGCTCGGTTTCCGGCGGCGCTTTCAGCTTGTGGCGCAGGTCGAGAACAAGTTCGGCCGCGCCGGCATGGACAGTGACGTGGTTGCCGTCGCCGCTGACCTGAACGCCGATGCCGCGCTCGGCAATTTGCTGGGCCTGTTCGGTCAGGTGACGGGGCTACCCATGATAAAACGCCCGCCCGCCATCGCGCAGCCAGAGCCGGATCAGATGGCGTTTGCGCGCAGGTTCCGGCCAGTCGCGGAACCCGGTGCGCCGGTGGCCCAGAGCGGTGTTGTTGACGATCTGGATCTGGCCGGGTTCGAACACAAAATCATGCCGCAGGCGGTCGTCGTTCATAATCGCCTCGAACGCGTCCAGCGCCGCGCGGCCTGCCGGGTCCATCTCAAGGCCGGCCAGTTTGTAGCCGTTGACTACCTGGAAATACGACAGCCGGCCGATCAGCCGGTCGCCGTGGCGTTCGAACAGCGGATGCGCCAGCACCTTGTCGTCGTCGGGCGCGTGTTCGCGCTGGCGGTCGAACAGGAAGTTCTCGTGCAGCCGGGCCAGAAGTTCCGGATGCAACCGGCGCATCGTCTCGTGCGCGGCGCGCAGGCTGACCACGCCATTGACGCCGCCCTCCATCGCCGTCTGCAGGCAGAACAGGGCCACATAATCCGGCGGGCAGCGATTATAGCTGTTGTCGGAATGAAAATTCTGCGGCGCGTTGGTGACATCCGGGCGCACCCCGTTGCCGGGCGGGCGGCCTTTGTCGGTCACGTCGTAGATCATCGTGCCGTCCCATTTCTGCGCCACCGGACGGGCCAGCATGCAGGACAGCAGCCAGTAGATTTGCACCGCAATCTCGCGTCCCAGCTGGGGCAGCGGCAGGCGGTCCAGGATGACGAAGCCCGGCCCGTCATGCAGCAGCCCGGTCGCCTCCCACATCAGCGCGCGGCAGTTGGGCAGCTCGAAAGGCTCGGGGCGAAGGGCCAGGGTCGGCAGCGGGTTTTGCCGCAATTCCTCCCCCAGAGCCAGAATTTCCAGGATGGCGGCATCGTCGACCGCCAGCACCCCCGCCCCCGCCGGCAGATCGGCGGCGGTCCAGGTGAGCTGGCTGGGGTGCAGGGGCGCGATCTCGGTCTGGGTCATCGGCGTGGGTCACCTTGTGGCTTGCCAGTCGCGGGGGCCTCCCTGTTAACTGGGCTCCCCGGCACAGGATTGGACGCAGCATGTATATCGCCATGAACCGCTTCAAGGTAGCGCTCGGGTCGGAGGCCGCGTTCGAGCTGGTTTGGACCAGCCGCGACACGCATCTGCGCGAGGTTCCGGGATTCGTGGAGTTCCATCTGCTGCGCGGCCCGCAGCGCGACGACCATGTGCTGTTTGCCAGTCACACGATCTGGTCCGATTACGCCGCATTCGAGGGCTGGACCAAATCCGAGGCCTTCCGTGCCGCTCACCGCAACGCCGGCAATACCGGTAGTGTGCCGCTCTATCTTGGCCACCCGGAGTTTGAGGGTTTTGAGGTGGTTCAAACGGTCAAGTAGGCAAAGGCGCGGCCGTTCCTGGCGCAAAAGCGGGTGTCCCCGACTCGGCGGCGTCGTCTAGGCTGACCGCCGGATAATTTGGAGTTTGCATCGTTCATGGCCCAGCTGCCTCCGGTCCGGCTGTTGGGGATCGATCCCGGCCTGCGCTTTACCGGCTGGGGGATGATCGAGGCGGATGGCAATCGGCTGCGCCATATCGGCGACGGCGTGATCGCCACCGACAACACCCATAGCGTGCCGCTGCGGCTGAAATTCCTGCATGACGCGCTGACCCTGCTGATGGCCGAATACCGGCCGGACGAGGCGGCGGTGGAGGAGACCTATGTGAACCGCAACGGTGCGGCCACCCTGAAACTCGGCTATGCCCGCGCCGTGGCGCTGCTGGCCCCGGCGCTGATCGGCATCCCGGTGCTGGAATATGGCGCCAAGACGGTGAAATTATCGGTGGTCGGCACCGGGTCGGCGGCCAAGGAGCAGGTGCAGATGATGGTCCGCCGGCTGTTGCCCGGAGCGACGCTGAAACGCGCGGATGCGGCGGACGCGCTGGCGGTGGCGATCTGCCACGCCCATCACCGCGCCAGCCGCAGCACCTGGGCGGCGGGGACACGGATGGCATGATCGGCAAGCTGACCGGAAAAATCGACCAGATCGCCGACGGCTTCTGCCTGATCGATGTCGGCGGCGTCGGCTATGTGGTGCAGGCCTCCAGCCGCACGCTGTCCGCCCTGCCGCCGGCGCCGGCGACGGCAATGCTGCTGATCGAGACCCATGTGCGCGAGGACGCCATTTTACTGTACGGCTTTGTCGACTCCATCGAGCGTGACTGGTTCCGGCTGCTGACGACGGTGCAGGGGGTCGGCGCCAAGGTGGCGTTGGGCATCCTGTCGGCGCTGTCGGCGCGCGAGCTGGTTACCGCCATCGCCGCCTCCGACCGCGCCAGCCTGACCCGCGCGCCGGGCGTGGGTCCCAAGCTGGCGGTGCGCATCCTGTCAGAACTGCGCGACAAGGCCGGCGCCATGCCGGTCGGCTCGGGCTTTTCCCCCGCGATCGCGTCGCGTCTGCCGAAAGGGGTGGCCGAGGACGGGCTGTCGGCGCTGGTCAATCTCGGCTACCGCCGCCACGAGGCGCTGCCCGCGGTCGCGCGGGTGATCGAGCGCCTCGGCGAGGATGCCGGGCTGGATGCGGTGATCCGTGACAGCCTTAAGGAGCTGGCCCGATGACCCCGGCCGGGAGCGACGAGGACCGCGCGGTTTCCCCCGTACGCGGCGAGGGGGACGCGCCGGAAGCCAGCCTGCGGCCGCAGACGCTGGCCGAATTCGTCGGCCAGAAGGCCAGCCGGGAAAATCTGCGGACCTTCATCCAGGCCGCCAAAGGCCGTGGCGAGGCGATGGACCATGTGTTGCTGCATGGCCCGCCGGGACTGGGGAAGACCACGCTGGCGCAGATCGTGGCGCGCGAACTCGGCGTCGGGTTTCGGGCAACCTCGGGTCCGGTCATCCAGCGCGCCGGCGACCTGGCCGCGATCCTGACCAATCTTCAGCCCAAGGACGTGCTGTTCATCGACGAAATCCACCGGCTGCAGCCGGTCATCGAGGAGGTGCTGTATCCCGCGATGGAGGATTTCCAGCTGGACCTGATCATCGGCGAAGGCCCCGCCGCCCGCTCGGTGCGCATCGATCTCAGCCCGTTCACCCTGGTGGGCGCCACCACGCGGGCCGGTCTGCTGGCAACGCCGCTGCGCGACCGCTTCGGCATTCCGCTGCGGCTTATTTTCTACACCCCGGCCGAGCTGGAATTGATTGTGGCGCGCGGCGCCGAGAAACTCGGCTTCCGGCTGACCCGGGACGGCGCCACCGAGATCGCCAAACGCTCGCGCGGCACCCCGCGCATCGCCGGCCGGCTGCTGCGACGGGTCCGCGACATCGCCGCGGTGGAGGGCAACGACCCGGTCGATCGTGAGGTGGCCGACGCCGCCCTCAGCCGGCTGGAGGTGGACCGGATCGGCCTCGATGCGATGGACCGGCGCTATCTGCTGCGCATCGCCGAGCACCATGCCGGCGGACCGGTGGGGGTGGAGACGCTGGCCGCGGCGCTGGCCGAGGCGCGCGACACGCTGGAAGACGTGATCGAGCCCTATCTGATCCAGGAAGGCCTGATCCTGCGGACCAGCCGCGGGCGGATGCTGGGCGAGCCAGGCTGGCGCCATCTGGGGCTGCTGCCGCCATCGCATCTGCCAGGCCAGCTGGATTTGTTGCGGGAAGACCCATGAACGGGTCGCATCGCCACAGCTTACGAGTCTATTACGAGGACACCGACGCCGGCGGGATCGTCTATCACGCCAATTATCTGCGATTTGCCGAGCGGGCCCGCACCGAAGCCCTGCGGCAGGCGGGAATCCCCCATGCCCTGCTGGTCGAGGCATTCAACCGCATGCTCGTGGTGCGGCGCGCCGAACTGGACTATGCGCTCCCGGCCCGCCTCGACGAGCAACTGGTGGTGATCACCACGCCGCTGCGGGTGGGCGGTGCCTCGGTCGATCTGCGGCAAGAAGTGCGGGGGCCAGAACTGCGGGGACTGGATGGAACCATCCGGGCGGTGCTGATCGTGCGTCTGGCCTGTGTCGGGGTGGGCGATACCCGCCCGGCGCGGCTGCCGCCGCTGTGGCGCGACGGGTTGCGGGCGATGATGGCGAAAGACTGAACAAGGAGAGCGTGCGTGGACCGGGCAGTGGATGCAGCAAATCTGGGAGCGGCGGCGGGCGATCTGTCGCTGTGGGGCCTGTTCTTGGAGGCCGATATCGTCGTCAAGATCGTCATGCTCGGCCTGCTTGCGGCCAGCGTGTGGGTCTGGGCCATCGTGTTTGAAAAATTAACCTCGCTGCGCCGCGCCAATAATGCGGCCGATGGCTTCGAGGACCGGTTCTGGTCCGGAGGCTCGCTGGACGTGCTGTATGACACCGAGGGGCTGAAGCCGGCGCACCCGATGGCGGCGGTGTTCGGCGCGGCGATGAGCGAATGGCGGCGCAGTCAGCGCAAGCCGGCGACCGACCCGACCCGCTCGGGCGTGTCCGGCCGGGTGGACCGGGCCGTTATCGTGACCATCCAGCGCGAGATGGACCGGCTGGAACGCTGGATGGTGTTTTTGGCCTCGGTCGGCTCCACCGCGCCGTTCGTCGGGCTGTTCGGCACCGTCTGGGGCATCATGCATAGTTTTTCGGCGATCGCGGCGATGCATAACACCAACCTCGCGGTGGTGGCGCCGGGCATCGCGGAGGCGCTGTTCGCCACCGCGATCGGCCTGGTCGCCGCCATTCCGGCGGTGATCGCCTACAACAAGATCAGCAGCGATCTCGGCCGCTATGCGTCCCGTCTGGAAGGTTTCGGCGCGGAGTTTTCCGCGATCCTGTCCAGGCAAAGCGAAGAGCGCACCTGAAGATGATTGAAAAGAGGGTCTGAACCATGGCTGCTTCGCCGCTGGGCCAGGACAGGGGGGGACAGGGCAGGGGGCGGGCGCGCTACCGTCCGCTGGCCGAGATCAACGTCACGCCGATGGTCGACGTGATGCTGGTGCTGCTAATCATCTTCATGGTGACGGCGCCGCTGCTGACCTCCGGCGTGCCGGTGGATTTGCCGAAAGTCAGCGCCAAGCCGGTGAACTCCGACGCCGAGCCGTTGACCGTCTCGGTCAATGCCGAGGGCAAGATTTTCTTGCAGGACCAGGTTCTGGAGCTGACGGATCTGGTGACCAAATTGCAGGCCATCGCCAAGAACAATGCCGAGCGGCGCATCTTCGTGCGCGGCGACAAAAGCGTGTCCTACGGCACCATTCTGCAGGTGATGGGCACCATCACCGAGGGCGGTTTTACCAAAGTGGCGCTACTGGCCGAGCAGCCGGCCCCCGGCCCATCGCCTGCGCTTCAGACGCCCGCTGGCGCGGCCAGACCGGCCGCACCCGTGTCTCCGGCCAAGCCGACGGCGCCGGCCCGGCGCCCCGGCTAAGCGGGAACAGGCTTCGGCGTTCATGAGCCCGCTTCTGCGCCGCGGCGCGCTCGCCTCGTTTGGGCTGCATCTGCTGGTGCTGCTGGTATTGCTGGTCGGCCTGCCGGCGCGCGTCGCCGAGCCGCCGCCGCCGGAGACCGAGATTTCGATGATGTTCGAGGGCTCGGCCACCAGCTCCATGCAGGCGCCGGCGCCGGGCCAGGTCGCCGGCCCGGCCGATTTGGCGCAGCCGACGCCGAAGCCGCCGTCGCCCGAACCGCCGAAACAGGCGCCGGAGGAAGCTCCGCCGCCACCCCCGCCACCTCCCCCGGCCCCGCCGCCGCCGCCGCCGCCGGTGGAAGCGCCGGAACCGTCCCCGACGCCCCCGCCCCCGCCGCAAAAACCGGTGCCCCCCCCGCCCCAGCCGCCGTTGCCGGTGCCGCCGTCCCCCACTCCGCCACCCCCAACCCCACCGCCGCCCAGCACCACGTCCCAGCCCAACGCCACCAAAAATCCGGTGCCGGAAAGCCGTGAGCTGCAGAACACGCTGGAAAAGCTGCGCGCGCTGCAACGCCAGACCGAGCCGCCGAAGAACCGCTACAACCCATCCCAAGGCGGCGCGCCGAAAGGCGGCGGCAATCCACAGGGCGACGCCACATCGCAGCTGACCGGCGATCAGCGCGGGGCGATCGGCGATTCCGTGCGCCGCTGCTGGACCTACGATTCCGGGGCGCTCGGCGCCGACAAGTTTCGCGTGCTGCTATCGGTGACCGTCGGCCCCGATGGGGTGAGCCGGAAAGCCGAAATTACCGGCGACGATATTGCCAGGATGAACGATCCGCGCTTCCGGGCGTTCGCGGAAAGGGCTAGACGCGCGGTGCTGGATCCACAATGCGCCAATCTGCCGCTTCCGAAGACCCTGCTGGGCCAGACGACAACGCTCACTTTCCGCTTCAGTCCTTGAAGTCAGCCTTTTTCCTCGCCCCGAAGCCTTGCACTTATTTGGGAACCCGATGATGACCGAAACGCCGAACCTTTCCGTCCCGCCATTCAACCGCCGCGGATTGATCGCCGCCGGGCTGTCCGGGACCGCCCTGCTGCTGGCCGCGCCGCGCGTGGCGCGGGCCCAAGGGAGCCAGGCGGCAAGCCAGGCGGCAAGCCAGGCCGGCGCCGGCCCCAGCGCGGTGATCGACGTGAACCGCGCGCGGACCGATCCGATCCCGATCGCCATTCCCGATTTCGCCGGCGCCGGGGAGGCCGGGCAGCTCGGCCGCGACATGGCCGGCGTGATCAGCAACGACCTCGCCCGCAGCGGGCTGTTCCGCCCGCTCGATCGGGCGGCGTTCCTCAATGCCAGCCAGGGTGTGGGCGATGTGCCGAATTTCCAGAACTGGCGCGCGCTCGGCGCCCAGGCGCTGGTGTCGGGCAAGGCCGACAGCCAGGGCGGCGGCTCGGTGCGGGTGGAATTCCGGCTGTGGGACGTGCTGCCGCAGACCCAGATCCAGGGCACCGCCTACACCGCCACGCTGGGCAACTGGCGCCGCATCGCGCATATCATCAGCGACGTGATCTATGAGCGTCTGTTGGGCGAGAAGGGCTATTTCGACACCCGCATCGTCTATATCGCCGGCACCGGCCCCCGCGACCGGCGGATCAAGCGGCTGGCGATCATGGACCAGGACAGCGAGAACAACCGGATCTTGACCGACGGGTCGTGGCTGGCGCTGACCCCGCGCTTTCATCCGACGCGCGATCAGATCGTGTTCATGAGCTTCGCCAATAACCGCCCGCGGGTCTATCTGTTCGACCTCGGCAGCGGCCGCCAGCAGGTGCTCGGGGATTTTGACGGCATGACCTATGCGCCCCGCTTCGCCCCCGACGGCAACAGCGTGATCATGGCGGTGACCAATAATGGCGGCGGGTCCGATATCGTCACCGCCGGGCTCGGCGGCGGCCGGGGCCGGCGGCTGACCGATAGCACCGCGATCGATGTCAGCCCCTGCTACAGTCCGGATGGGTCGCAGATCGTGTTCAACTCCGACCGCGGCGGCGATCAGCAACTTTACGTGATGGGTGCCGATGGGTCTGGCGTGAAGCGCATCAGTTTCGGCAAGGGCCGCTATGCCACGCCGGTTTGGTCGCCGCGTGGCGATCTGATCGCCTACACCCGGCTGGGCGGCGGCAACTGGGGCATTGGCGTGATGCACCCCGACGGCAGCGCCGAGCGGATCCTGTCGGAAGGCTACGCCGTGGAAGGACCCACCTTCGCGCCGAATGGCCGGGTGCTGATGTTCTGGCGCGAAACTCCGGCGCGCGACTCGCGCGGCGGCGGTTTTTCCTCCCGGCTGGTTTCGGTCGACATCACCGGCTTCAACGAGCGCCCGGTGCCGACTCCGACCGATGCCTCCGAACCTGCCTGGTCGCCGCTGGCAGCGTGAAGCGGTTTTGGAACTTGACCGGATCGGAAGCGGCGCTTTAATTCTCGGCACACGGTTCACCCAGGCATTACCAACGGGACAAACAACATGAATATCAGGATCATCGGCGCCTTCGCGGCCCTCGCGCTGCTCGCTGCCTGCGCCTCGTCAGATGACAGCGCCTCCAGCAAGGGGGATGGGGCCTCCGCCACCCGCTCGGGACCGGCGGCGGGCAGCCAGGAAGATTTGGTTGCCTCGGCCGGCGACCGGGTGTTCTACGCCTATGACAGCTCCGCGCTGGACGACTCCGCGCGCTCGACCCTGGCCGCCCAATCCGGTTGGCTGGGCAAATATCCGCAGGTCACGGTCCGCGTCGAGGGCAACACTGACGATCGCGGCACCCAGGAATACAATCTCGGCCTCGGCCAGCGCCGCGCCAAGGCCGCGCGCGACATGCTGGTGGCCAAGGGCGTGTCCACCAGCCGGATCGCCACGATCTCCAACGGCAAGGAGAAGCCGGTGGCGTTGGGTTCGGACGAGCAGGCCTGGACGCAGAACCGCAACGCCACCACGGTCGTGGTCAGCGGTCCGCAAAGCGTCGGGTCGTGAGCGACGGGTTTAAGTGCTGAGACCATCCCGCGTCCGATCGGCGGCATTGCTGCTGGCGATCTGCTGCGGGGGGCTGGCTGGCCCCGCGATGGCGCAAATGGACAGCCGCGAGGCGATTGATTTGCAGCACCAGTTGCTGGAGTTGAAGCGCGACATGCAGGTGCTGCGTGACCAGTCGGCTCGGGGCGGATCCTCCCTGGGGGTTGCTCCGTCCCGCGGATCGCCCGATTCCGGCGGCAACAGCGAGATCACCGGCCAGTTGCTGTCACGAGTGGAGGGGCTGGAGGAGCAGATGCGCCGGTTGCGCGGGCGGATCGATGAATTATCCAACCAGACGCAACGCCAGGGCGACGAGCTGAACAAGCAGCTCGGCGATTTGAATTTTCGGGTGCAATCGCTTGAGCCCGGGGGCGGCGGCGCGGCGGCGGTGGCGCGGCCACCGGTGCCGCTCGCGCCAAACCCGGTGCCCGCCGCGCCCGCGCCGGCGGGTCGGCGCACGCCGGAAATCGCCTTGCAGGAAGGCTCCGCCGCGCTGGCACGGCGTGATTACGTCGCCGCCGAGGCGGCGGCGCGCGAGGTGCTGAACAACAACAAGACCTCGCCGCGGGCCTACGACGCGCAGTTGCTGCTGGCGCAGGCACTGTCGGGACGCAAGGAATTCTCCCAATCCGCCATCGCCTATGACGACGCCTATAAACGCAACCGCAAGGGAGCGCGGGCGCCGGATGCGCTGCTGGGCCTGGCGAACGCGCTGAACGCGATCGGCGAGCGGCGGTCCGCCTGCGATACGCTGGTCCAGCTGCGGGTCGAATTCCCGGCCACCCGGCCCGATCTGAAGGACGCGATCGCGTCGGCGCATCAGCGTGCCGGCTGCAAATGAGCTGAGCCTAATCGACGCGGGCCCGATCGAGGCGGGGGAATTCGCCGCGCTGCTGGCCGATCTCGGACCGTTCGAGCCGGCGCCGCGTCTGGCCGTGGCGGTATCCGGCGGCGGCGATTCGCTGGCCCTGGCGCTGCTCGCAGATTGCTGGGCGCGCGCCCAGGGCGGTTCGATCCTGGCGCTGATCGTCGATCATGGATTGCGCGCGGGATCCGCCGCCGAGGCGGCCTCGACCGCCGACCGTCTCCGTGCGATCGGCTGCGAGGCCATTGTGTTGCAGGTGACCGATCTGCAACCCGGACCCGGGCTGGCCGAGCGGGCCCGGCTCGCGCGCTACCAGATACTGACCCGGGCCTGCCTCGCCGCCGGCATCGTCCATCTGCTGCTGGGGCATCATTTGGCCGATCAGGCGGAGACGCTGCTGATCCGCCGACTCGGTGGCAGCGGCGCGGCCGGGCTGGCGGCGATGGCGGCGCTGATCGAGACCCATGAGCTGCGGCTGCTGCGCCCGCTGCTGAGCCTGCCGCCGTCGCGGCTGCGGGCGCATCTGCGGGCGGCCGGCATGGGGTGGATCGAGGACCCGTCGAACCGGGACATCCGCGCCTTGCGCCCGCGCCTGCGCGGCCTGCGGGCCGACCGGGACGGAACCGGCTCGGCCACCCTGGCGTTGGCCGCCGCCGCCGCGTCGCATGGCCGCGCGCGCGCGCTTGGCGAGACCCGATCCGCCGCCATCCTGGCCGGCAGCGTCGGCCTGTACGCGGAAGGTTTCGCCGTGCTGCCCCGCGGCAAGATCGCGCCGCAAGTGCTGGCCGCGCTGGTGCGCGCGATCGCCGGCGCCCGCTACCCGGCCGATGGCGCCGCCCTGGCCGCCCTGGCCGGCACCCCCCGGCCGGCGACGCTGGGCGGCGTGCGGCTGATCGAGAGCCGTGGCTCGCTGGTGATGCTGCGCGAGGAGGCGGCCATCGCACCGCCGGTGGCGGCCATCCCGGGGGCGGTCTGGGACGGCCGGTTTCGGATCGGAGCGATCGGCTGGGCCGCGGGAGCCGCACCTGCGGCCAGCGTTCTCGGCAAACTTGGCGATGCCGCGGCTGATTTCCGCCATCGCTCGGCGCTACCCTCGGCGGTGCTGCGCACGTTGCCGGCGCTGCGGATCGGCGAAAAGCTGGTAGCCGTGCCGCATCTGGGTTATTATGCTGAAGCGATGCCTGCTGCGATCGAGGTTCGGTTCGCGCCACCCCGGCCGGCGGCGCCGTCCGTGTTTGCCGTTCAGTGTGTTCGCCGGGCAGCGTGCTTGCCGGGGGATGCACGGGGGGATAAGGCTCCCTATCTGATTATTGGCCTATCTGAGTAGCGCTAGTCCCCAGGGACCGATCCTGGAGTTAGGAATGAGCCAGCACAAATGAGCAATTTCGGTCGTAATTTAGCCCTTTGGGTCATCATCGCGCTGCTGCTGGTGGTGCTGTTCAACCTGTTCCAGCCGGGCGCCTCGCACCCGCCATCCACCCAGGTCGCCTATTCCGACTTCATCTCCGAGGTGAATACCGGGCATGTGCGCGACGTGGTCATCCAGGGCCGCACTGTTTCCGGTGCTCTGACCGATGGCCGCAGCTTTCAAACCTACACCCCGGAAGATCCCTCGCTGGTGCAGCGTCTAACCGACAAGGGCGTGCGGGTGATCGCGAAGCCCGACGAAGACGGTATGAACCCGTTGCTGCATATTCTGCTGTCCTGGTTCCCGATGCTGCTGCTGATCGGCGTCTGGGTGTTCTTCATGCGCCAGATGCAGTCGGGCGGCGGACGGGCCATGGGCTTCGGCAAGTCCCGCGCCCGGCTTCTGACTGAAAAGCAGGGCCGGGTAACGTTTGACGACGTCGCCGGCATCGACGAGGCCAAGGCCGAGCTGCAGGAGATCGTCGAGTTCCTGAAGGACCCGCAGAAATTCCAGCGCCTTGGCGGCAAGATCCCGAAGGGCGTGCTGCTGGTCGGCCCCCCCGGCACCGGCAAGACGCTGCTGGCGCGCGCCATCGCCGGTGAGGCGAATGTGCCATTCTTCACCATCTCGGGCTCGGATTTTGTGGAGATGTTCGTCGGCGTCGGCGCCTCGCGCGTCCGCGACATGTTCGAGCAGGGCAAGAAGAACGCCCCCTGCATCATCTTCATCGACGAGATCGACGCCGTGGGCCGTCATCGCGGAGCCGGCCTCGGCGGCGGCAACGATGAGCGCGAGCAGACGCTGAACCAAATGCTGGTGGAGATGGACGGCTTCGAGTCCAACGAAGGCGTCATCCTGATCGCCGCCACCAACCGGCCGGATGTGCTGGACCCCGCTTTGCTGCGCCCGGGCCG
>JAYTXR010000100.1:0-15312 GCA_043742865.1 Acetobacteraceae bacterium | reverse complement strand
CCGCATCGGTGACATCCAGCAGCACGCCGCCGATTTCGGATTTATGCACGATGTCCGGCGAGAGGATTTTCAGCACCACCGGAAAGCCGAATTTTTGCGCCGCCTCGACCGCCGCCTCGGCGGTGGCGCAGGCGGCCTCGGGGGCGGAGGCGATGCCGGCCTGGCCCAGCAGCCGCTTGGCCTCGGCCTCGGCCGGGGTCGCGGCAGGAAGCTTCACCGCCGGCACCGCGGGCGGCGGCGCACCGGCGGGGGCGTTGAACGCGGCGCCGAATTTCCCCATCGCATCGATCGCCACCACCGCCCGGGTCGGGTCCTCGTGCACCACCCAGCCATCGGCCTCGAGCTCGTCGCGACCGGCCGGCGGGATGATCACCGACAGCACATATAGCCGGTCGGGATAGGCCTCCCGCACCGGGTTCAACTGCTCGCGGATCGACTGCCAGCGGCGCGAGGACGCGGTCATGCTGAAGAACCCGAGCACCGAGGCATAGCCGCCATCGCGCACCATCGCCTCGGTGAAACTGCGCACCAGGGTCACGTCGTTGGTCACCTGCGCGGTGGCATCCACCGGGTTGCGGGGGGCGCAAAATGGGATCAGGGCGCGCAATTTCGCTTGCGACTCCAACGGCATTTCCGGCATCGCCAGACCCAGGGTCTCGGCCACGTCGCTGATCAGCACACCGGCACCGCCGGACACGGTAATGACGCCCAGGCTGTTGCGCACCGGGTAGATCTTCCGCGTCGCGGTATGGGCGATGTCCAGCATCTCCTCGGAGTTGCGGGCCCGGAACACGCCGAATTCGGCCATCACCGCCGCGGTCACCGCATCGTCGCCGGCGATCGAGGCGGTGTGCGATTTCGCCGCCTTGCCGCCCAATTCGCTGCGCCCGACCTTCTGCATCACGATCGGCTTCTTCGCGGCGCGCGCCGCGGTCAGCGCGGCGATCAGGCCAGGCGCCTCGCGGATGCCCTCGGCATAGACCGCGATCACATCGACCTCGGGGCTTTCCGCCAGCCAGCCGATGCATTCCCCGACCGTGACATCCGCCTCGTTGCCGGTCATCACACAGGTCGAGGCGCCGATGCCGCGGTTGCGCGCCAGGGTGAACAGATGCGTGCCATAGGCACCGGACTGGCTGGCGATGCCGATCCGCCCCGGCACCGGCCAGCCGCTGTCGAACGATGACGAGAACGTAGCGTAATAGCCGTGCCGGGCGTCGAACACGCCCAGACAGTTCGGCCCCAGGATGCGCATGCCGGCGGCACGGGCCACGGCGATCATGCCGGCCTGGGCCGCCTCGCCGGCTTCGTCCACCTCGGCGAAGCCGGCGGTGAACATCACCACGCCCTTGACGCCGAGTTTGGCGAGGTCGGAGATCGCCTGAACGGCAATGTCCGCCGCCACCGCGACGATGGCGACATCGGGGGTTTCCGGCAAATCAGCGATCGAGGCATAGGCTTTCAGGCCCTGAACCTCCGTCCGCGTCGGATTGACCGGGTAGATCGCGCCCTGAAAACCCTGGTCCTTCATGAACGCGATCGGCCGGCCGCCGATGCGCATCGGGTCGCCGGATGCGCCGATGATGGCAATCGAGCGCGGCGCGAGCAGCGGGGTCAGGCTAGCGAATCTATTTTGCGGTGCAGGCGGCATCGGGACAAAAATTCCTCTGGCGGCAGGCGCCGGGTCTTGATGGCCCGGCTACCGCGGCTCGCCGGCGGAGTTTGAGCCGCCCGTAACCGCCCCGCAAGCCACGCCCCGCGCGGCGGCCAGCACCAGCGGGTGCTGCGTGCTCCGGTCGTCCAGAATAAGCTTCTGGTGCGGGAAGGGAATCTCGATCCCTTCCTCGTCGAAGCGCATCTTCATGCGCCGGTTGAATTCCCGCAGCACCATCCAGCGCCCGAACGGGCCGCAGCGGATGCGGCATTTGATGATCACGGCGCTTTCGGCGAAGCGCTGCAGGCCCATTACCTCCAGATCGTCGCGGATCTCGTTCTGCCAGCGCGGCTCGCTGCGCATCTGCGTCACGATCGCGCGCAGCACCTCGACTACCCGGTCGTAATTCTCCTTGTAGGCGATCTCCGCCTCGATCACCGCATGGGCGAAATCGCGGGTCATGTTGGTGACCGTGGTAACCGCGCTGAACGGGATCACGTGCACCGAGCCGTCCTCGGCGCGCAGCCGGATGGTGCGGATGGACAGATGCTCGACCACGCCGGTCAGGCCGCCAAGCAGCACCACGTCGCCGACCTGCATGGTGTTCTCCAGCAGCAGGAACAGCCCGGTGATGACGTCCTGCACCAGCTTCTGCGAGCCAAAGCCGATGGCGATGCCGAGAACACCGGCGCCGGCCAGCAGCGGGGCGATATTCACGCCGATCTCGCTCAGCACGATCATGCCGATCACCACCAGGATGCTGATCAGCAGCCCCGTGCGCAGCATCGGCAACAGCGTGCGCAGGCGCGCGGACCGCGCGGTCTGCGCGTCGCGCTGCAAACGCGACAGATGCTGCGCGATGCCGGCGGTGGCCAGTTCCCAGATCCCGATCGCGACGGCCGTGGCAACGGCGATGACGGTCAATGCCGACATCATCCGTTGGGCCAGAAGGTTGGTGGCAAGCCATTGAATCGGGCCGAGGCCCCAGAGCTGCATCAGGGCGATCAGCGCCGCCACGGACACGACCACATGCACCAGCAGGCTCAGCAGCGGGTGATACAGTCCAATCCGGGCGGTCATGCCAGGATAGCGCGGATCGGCCGCCCGACGTTCGATTTGTCGCTCCAGCAATCCGAGCAGCAGCGTGCGCGTCAACCGTGCCGCCATGATCACCAGAATGGTGACGACAAAGAAATTCAGCAGCCGGCGGAAGCCATCGGGAACATCGACCGCCCAAACCAGCCAGAGGCCCACCAGATAAAACACAGCGAGGATATGCCAAAACGCTGCCAGCCGCTTGCGCCATCCCACCATGGGGCCGCGATGGCCTGGACGGGCACGGATCATTCCCGCGACCGCAGCGCGGTTGCGCAGCACAATGACGATCGCCAGCACCATGACGATCAACCCATCGGCCTTGAGCAGCGCGTCATGCGTAGCCTTGGACATGCCGAGCAGCAGCCCGGCCTCTGCGATGGCATAGCCAAAGACGCAGACGAAGCTGAGCGCACCGATCCAGCGCACACCGCTGATCGCGGTGTCGGTGGCCATCGGCAACAGGCGCCACCGGGGCGCGTCGGGCGACAGCACGGCTCCGGCGCAGCACAGGATAATGCGCCAAACGGCATAGGCGTCGATCATCGCCAGCAGCGTAAGCCGGGTCATATAAACCTCGCCGAGGCCGGTGCTGACGACAAGATGCGCGGTCAGCACGAAGCAGACGACCGGCACCAGCGCGAGCAGCAGCCGCAGAAGCATACCGGGCAGCAATCGCATGCGCGCCAGCAGCGCGGAGCGGCGCCGCTCCGGCGGTTCGACCGCGCCGATCTCGGCACGCGCCTGTCCGTCTTCCGACACGCCATTTTCCGATAATCCAGCATCCGTCATGTCGGCGTCCTGAATTTCCGCGTCCTGAATTTCCGCGTCCGGGATCTCGCGGCCATCGGTGGCTACCGCGGCCATTGCATCGACGGTTTCATCCGGCGTTTTGCTTCCCGCGCGGGCGCGTGGCCGCCACCGGATGCCCATGCCCAGCAAGGCACTCGATCGGCGCAATAGCCACCAGGCGGTCCATTCCGCCGCCAGTCCGGCAGCAAAGGTCACCGCCAGGCGCCAGCCGGTGTCCGCCAGCAGCTTCCGCCCGAGCGGATCGGTTGCCATCATCACCAGCCAGCCGGCAATCGGCGGAATCGACCGTAGATCGTCGAGCGAGGCACGCATGCGGTTTGAAACCTCGCCGAGCAGGTCGGATCCGCTGACCAGCAGCTGCGCACCCAGGCTGTCGGGAACCAGCGGCAAGGCGAGCTCCGCGGCGACCGGTGTTGCCCCCGGCGTTGGCACTGGGGGTACGGATCTGGCGATCGCCTCCAGGGTCGCGGTGAAATCGGCCCGCTTCTTCGGGTCGTTCAGCATGTCGATCACGCGCTGGGCGTCGGCCGGATTGACCCCCGGCACAGGCGCCGGAACGGGCGCTGGAAAGGGGGCGGGGGCGAAAGCCGAGGCGGTGGCGGGCGGCTGGGCGCGCACCCCCAGCGACAGCCCGGCGAGGCCGGCCAATAGCAGCAGAAATAGGGTCAGCAGGCGCTTCATCGGTCAGGCTCCGGCGATTCTGAATCCGTTATTCGGGCGATCCGGATCCGGCAGATCATGCCCTAAAGCTGCCTCATGGCAGAACCGAGGCGGTTTACTTTGCTATCCGACACCCTATCTAAGTCTGATGAAATCCGTTCTCATTGTCCTGATGGTCCTGGCCATGCTCGGCACGCTCGGCGTCCTGGTCGCCGGCATGGTCGGCATGGTGCGTAGCGGCGGCAACCCCGCCCGGTCCAATGCCCTGATGCGCTGGCGGGTGATCCTGCAGGCTACCGCGTTGCTGCTGTTCGTCGGGCTCATGAGCCTGCTGCGGAGCTGAATGGGGACCGCTTCGCGTGTTTGGCCCCATTCCGCGGTTGCCGAGGTTTGACAGCGCATTGCCGGCCTGCCTAAGGTCCGGGTCGTTATATCGCAGGTGCGAAGGCTGGGGTTTTGCGGTGCGGTTCCGCGGCCCGGCCTCACAGTATCCGATCGCGGCAACGGTTTCCAGGAAGCGGCAGACCCCATGAAAATCCTCGTCCCCGTCAAGCGGGTGATTGACTACAACGTGAAGGTCCGGGTGAAAGCGGACGGCACCGGGGTGGAAATCTCCGGGGTGAAGATGTCGATGAACCCGTTCGACGAGATCGCGATAGAGGAAGCCGTCCGGCTGAAGGAAAAAGGCGTGGCGACCGAGATCGTCGCCATCTCCGTCGGTCTGCCGGCCTGCTCGGAGACCATCCGCACCGCGCTGGCGATGGGTGCGGACCGTGGCATTCTGGTCGAGACCGATGTCGCGGTCGAGCCGATCGCGGTGGCCAAATTGCTGAAAGCGATCGCCGACAAAGAGCAGCCGCAGCTGATCATCTTGGGCAAACAGGCGATCGACGACGACATGAGCGCCACCGGGCAGATGCTGGCGGCCCTGCTGGGCTGGCCGCAGGGCACGTTCGCCAGCAAGGTGACCGTGGAAGACGGCGGCATTACCGTGACCCGTGAAGTCGATGGCGGCCTGGAAACCGTGGCGCTGAGCCTGCCGGCCGTGGTCACCACCGATCTGCGGCTGAATGAGCCGCGCTATGCCTCGCTGCCGAACATCATGAAGGCGCGGAAAAAGCCGATCGACATCGTCAAACCGGCCGATCTCGGCGTCGACCCCACCCCACGGCTGACCGTGCTGAAGGTAACCGAGCCGGCCAAGCGCCAGGCCGGCCAGAAGGTCGCCTCGGTGGCCGAACTTGTCCATAAACTGCGCACCGAAGCGAAGGTGATCTGACCATGACGTCGCTCGTTCTCCTCGACCACGATGCCCACGGCATCAAGCAGCCATCGCGCAGCGCGGTGGCCGCCGCCAGCAAACTCGGTGACATTCACGTGCTGGTCATCGGCAAGGATATCGCCGCCGCCGCCGCCGCGGCGGCGAAATTGCCTGGCGTGTCCAAGGTGCTGGTCGCCGACAGCGACGACTACGCCAACCCGTTGGCGGAAAAATTGGCCGCGCTGATCCTGGCACTCGCCCCCGGATACACACATCTGCTGGCTCCGGCCACCGCATCCGGCAAGAACGTGATGCCGCGCGTGGCCGCGTTCCTCGACAGCCAGCCGATCAGCGACATCGCCGAGGTGATCGACGCCGACACCTTCGTGCGCCCGTTCTATGCCGGCAACGCGCTGGCCACAGTGCGGTCGGCCGACCGGATCAAGGTCATCACGGTGCGCGCCGCGAGTTTCGATCCATGCCCGGCCGAGGGCGGCTCCGCGACCATCGAGGCCGCGCCCAGCGTCGATCTGCCGCAAAACTCTCGGTTCGTGTCCTCCGAACTGTCCAAAAGCGAGCGTCCGGAACTGACCGCGGCGCGCGTGGTGGTCTCCGGCGGGCGCGGCATGCAGAGCGGCGATAACTTCAAGCTGCTGGACCCGATCGCCGACAAGCTGGGCGCCGCCGTCGGCGCCTCGCGCGCCGCGGTCGATGCCGGCTTCGTGCCAAACGACTATCAGGTCGGCCAGACCGGCAAGATCGTCGCCCCCGAGCTGTATGTCGCGATCGGCATCTCCGGCGCCATTCAGCATCTGGCCGGCATGAAGGACAGCAAGGTGATCGTCGCGATCAACAAGGACGAGGAGGCGCCGATCTTCCAGGTCGCCGATTACGGCCTGGTCGCGGATCTGTTCGTTGCCCTGCCTGAACTCGCGGCCGAGCTGGAGAAAGTCTGAATGAACGTCAATGTCGCTCTGAAAGCCACAGCGGGAGCGCAGGATCTGGCGGTTCCGAAAATCGGCAGCGTCGGCGTGATCGGTGCCGGACAGATGGGTAACGGCATCGCCCATGTCTGCGCGCTGGCCGGGCTGGCAGTAGTGCTGGCCGATTTGAAGACCGAGGCGCTGGAAACGGCGATGGCGGTGATGGGCCGCAACATGGACCGCCAGGTCAACCGCGGCAGCATCAGCGTGGAGGACAAGTTCGACGCGCTGTCGCGGCTGACCACAACGACCGACTACGCGGCGTTCGGCGATTGCGATCTGGTCATCGAAGCTGCCACCGAGAAGGAGGATGTCAAGAACGTCGTCTTCAAGGCATTGCTGCCGCATCTGAAGCCATCCTGCCTGCTGGCGTCCAACACCTCCTCGATCTCCATCACCCGGCTCGCCGCGAACACCGACCGGCCGGCGAAATTCATCGGCATGCACTTCATGAACCCGGTTCCGGTGATGAAGCT
Organism: Acetobacteraceae bacterium; assembly: GCA_043742865.1. Lineage (GTDB taxonomy): Bacteria > Pseudomonadota > Alphaproteobacteria > Acetobacterales > Acetobacteraceae > PALSA-911. The sequence continues at coordinate 8,370 of JAYTXR010000100.1, read as the reverse complement.
GGTGGAAATCATCCGCGGCATCGCCACCGACGAGCCGACCTTCCAGGCGGTGCAGGCGCTGGCCGCCCGGCTGTCCAAGATCACCGCCGTGTCGGAGGATTTCCCGGCCTTCATCGTCAACCGGATCCTGGTGCCGATGATCAACGAGGCGGTCTATGCCCTGTATGAGGGGGTCGGTTCGGTGGTCGCCATCGACACCTCGATGAAGCTCGGCGCGAACCATCCGATGGGGCCGCTGGAACTGGCCGATTTCATCGGGCTGGATACCTGCCTGTCGATCATGCAGGTTCTCTACGAAGGCCTGTCGGACAGCAAATACCGCCCCTGCCCGCTGCTAGTGAAATATGTCGAGGCCGGCTGGCTCGGCCGCAAGACCCATCGCGGATTTTACGACTATACGCAGACGCCGCCGCGCCCGACGCGGTAAGCGGACTCGATCAGCCGGCCAGCAGCAGCCCGATTACGACGTCCACGACCACCAGCAAGATTGCCGGCAGGACGCCGATTTGGAGCGCCAGCCGGGCCACATACCATTCCAGCCACAGCGCCCAGAACAGCGCGATCAGGCCGAGCGTCTGATCGACCCACCCGGGTAGGCCGAGCAGGCCTGGCACGGCGGCAGCAAGAAATAGCCCGTACTGGACGGCGTTGCACCAGTTCCACGCGACGATGTAGCGCGGCCACAGGGAAGATCGGTCGAGCACCGCGGCGATGCGGTGCGACAGCAGCGCGAAGCCGGTCCAGCCGATGACGAACAGCAGCATCGCGCCCAGCATGGCGTGTACCGCCGGATCGGCCGTACCAGGCGCATTCGTGGCTGCCAGCCGGAGTGCAAAAAATGCCGGCAGGCAGACCGGCAAGGCCCAGAAGCTCAGAGCCGCCGCCCGCGGATCCGCCGGCATCGCCTCCATGCCGTCGCGCCGGCCCCGGGCCAGCTCGAACGCCGCCAACAAGCCGGCCCGAAGATGGCCCGACGCGTTCGCTGGCTGGCTCATCTTGCGGCCATGAACAGCAGCCGAGGCACGATCACCAGCAGAACGGTCCCGAGATTGACTACGATCACCAGCATTGCCGCGCGACCGGGTGAAATCCCCAGGCCGCGACGGGCGAGGAAGAAATGCAGCCACATCCCGTAGCCGCCGAGCAGCCCCATGGCGAGGATCGCCGCCGTGCTGGTGGTCAGGCCGAGTTGAATGGCGATCCCGGCCAGCGCCAACACCGCCGTCGCCGCCACCGGGATGATCCATTGGCACCAGTTGAAGGCGATGATGAAGCGCAACCACGGCGCCTCCCGCCCCCATAGCCGCGCCAGCGCATGTGTCAGCACCGCCGGCGCCAGCACGGCGCAGACCGTGGCGAGCAGATCGGCGACCGCGGCACCACCCTCGCCGCCGGCCAGCATCAGCACCGAGCCCGCGAGCGGAAATGCCAGCAGCGGTGCCAGGCTGGTCAGGAACCCCTGGGGGCTGTCGGGGAAATGGCCGAAACCCTCGGCGCGGCCGCGCGCCAGGCGCAGGATGCCGGTCAGGATCCGCAGCGCCTCGCCCAATGCGGGGTTAGGAGTGGCGCCTGATGGGGCGCGCCGATCCGTCATGCCAGGATATCGGCCAGCACCGCCTCGTAGATGCCGGCCAGCGCGCGCAGCTCGTCGACCGGCACACGCTCGTCTATCTGATGCATGGTGGCGCCGATCAGGCCGAATTCCGCGACCGGACAATAGCGTGCGATGAAGCGCGCATCCGATGTGCCGCCGCCGGTATCCAGCTTCGGCTCCACGCCGGAGGCCCGCGCGATCGCGGATTTCAGGGTGGTGACCATCGGGCCGGGCGCGGTAAGGAAAGCCTCGCCGCTGATGGCGACATCGAGGTCGAAGCGTTCGGCGTGCTGGCCGAGGGTCGCGCGCAGCCAGGCGGTCAGCGACGCACCGGAATGACGGTCGTTGAAGCGGATATTCAGGCCCGCGCGCGCGCTGGCCGGGATGATGTTCGTCGCGGGATTGCCGACATCGATGCTGGTGATTTGCAGGCAACTCGGCTCGAACCAGTCGGTGCCGGCATCCAGAGGTGCTGCGGTCAGAGCGGCGAGGCCGCGGATCAGCCGATGGACCGGGTTGTCGGCGCGGTGCGGATAGGCGACGTGGCCCTGGGTGCCATGCACGGCGATTTTGGCGTTCAGGCTGCCGCGCCGGCCGATCTTGATCGTGTCGCCGAGTTTGACCGGGCAGGTGGGTTCGCCGACCAGGCAAAAATCGGGAATATGCCCATGCCGCTCCATCCATTCCAGCACCTTCACGGTGCCGTCGGTGGCCGGCCCTTCCTCGTCGCCGGTGATCAGCAGGCTGATCGAGCCCTGGCCGGGAGAGGTGCGAAGCTGTCGCGCGGCGGCGGCGACGAACGCGGCGATGGCGCCTTTCATGTCGCAGGCGCCGCGGCCGTACAGCACATTATGGCGGATTTCGCCGGAAAACGGCGGCGCGCTCCAGTTGGCGTCGCCAACCGGCACTACGTCGGTATGCCCGGCAAAGCAGAAATGCGGTGCGCCGGTGCCGATGCGCGCGAAAATATTCTCGATTTCGCCATAGCGCAGCCGGGTGACGGCAAAGCCGAGCTTTTCCAGCGCGCCCGTCAGCACATCCATCGCTCCGGCATCGGCCGGGGTGACCGAGGCGCAGCGGATCAGGTCCTGCGCCAGACCTAACGGATCGGTCAGAAACTCGCTCAATCGCGCAGCAGCTCGTTGATGGAGGTTTTCGCCCTGGTGCCGGCATCGACGGTCTTGACGATCACGGCGCAATAGGTGGACGGGCCAGGCGAGCCGTCCGGCAGGTTGCGGCCCGCCAGCGATCCGGGGATCACCACCGAATAGGCCGGCACCCGGCCGATATGGATTTCGCCGGTGTTGCGGTCGACGATCTTGGTGGAGGCGCCGATGAACACGCCCATCGACAGCACCGAGCCGCGCTCGACGATCACGCCCTCGGCCACTTCCGATCGGGCGCCGATAAAGCAGTCATCCTCGATCACCACCGGATTGGCCTGCAACGGCTCCAGCACGCCGCCGATACCGACGCCGCCGCTGATATGGCAATTGTCGCCGATCTGCGCGCAGCTGCCGACGGTGGACCAGGTGTCGATCATGGTGTTTCGCCCGACATAGCCGCCGACATTGACAAAGCACGGCATCAGCACCGCGCCGGGCGCGATGTAGGCGGAGCGGCGCACGATCGCTCCCGGCACGGCGCGGAAGCCGGCCTCCTTGAAGCGGTTGGCGCCCCAGCCGGCGAACTTCATTGCCACCTTGTCGAACACCGGCGCGCCGCCGTCACCCTCCATCGGCACGCTGTCGTTCAGCCGGAAAGACAGCAGGACCGCCTTTTTAAGCCATTGATGCACCTGCCAGCCGGAAGCGCTCGGCGCGGCAACGCGCGCGGTGCCGGCTTCCAGCCGATCGAGGGCCGCATTCACGGCGTCGCGCGGAGCGCCCTTGGTCGCGGAGGAGATTGAGTCCCGCGCATCCCAGAGCTCCTCGATGGTCTTTTCCAGCACCTGTTGGCTCATCGCGGTCTCCTGTTTTTCCTCAGCGGCGGCGGACCATGCGCATCGGTCCCTGCCATGTCAACGCGTTGCCTGCTTGCGGCCCGGAGACGGCGAAGCCAGCATTGCGCGGAATAATTCTGCGGTGATAACCGCGTGTTTACGTCCCACCGGCTCCTATGCGTCTCAGCATAGAGTGAGCCATCGCCGATGACCGATTTCACCGCCGCGATCCAGGGACTGAACCTTGCGGCGGAGCGCGCCGGCGACCCGTTGCGCGGTGCGCTGCTGGACAGCCGTCAGCGCTGGCACGACCTGGTCTGCATGGCCGCCGATTTCGCCTTCGAGACCGACGAGTGGGGGCGCTTTGTCTTCGTCACGCCCGATCCGGCCCTGGGATGGCCGGCGGCGATGCTGCTCGGTCAGCCGGCCGATCTGCTGTTGGCGGATCCCCGGGGATTGACCGGCTTCAGCCCGTTCCGCCCCACCGTGGCTGTGCGCGGGCGCCGCGCCTGGCTGCGGCGGTCGGATGGCGCCGTCGCGTGTCTGTCGGTCGCGGCGGCGCCGTTGCTGGATCCGGAAGGCCGGATTGTCGGCGCCCGCGGCGTCGGGATCGATGTCACAGAGCAGGACGGCCAGGATGCGCAGGTCGCGGCGGCGCTGCGCCGGGGCGAGGTGGTCGATCATATCCTCTGGTGCATGCGCCAGGAGGTGCTGGCGCCGCGCATGATGCAGGCGGTATTGGATGGATTGGCGAGCGCGCTGGGGGCGGAGGGGGCATCGGTGGTCGATATCCTCGGCGGCGGCGCAGGTCCGATACTGCTGCATCGCGCCGGCGACGGGGCGGAGGCGGTGATCGCTACCGCCGCGCGGCTGCTGCGCGCTGATACCGACGCGCCGGCCCGGGCGGCAGCCCCTGACGGCAGGCAGGTGCTGGCGTGCCTGTGTCAGACCCGGTTCGGCGAACATGCCGGGCTGGTGCTTTGGCGCATCCCCGGCGCGCGGGCCTGGGACAGCGAGGACCATGGCCTGGCCGCCTCGGCCGCCGCGATCGTGCGCGTGGTGCTGGAGCATGAGGCGATCCAGCGGGAAATGGCGCGGCTGGCCCGAACCGACGCGCTGACCGGGCTGATGAACCGCCGCGCCTTCCTGGAGGAACTGGCCCGACATATCGACCGGCTGGAACGCGAGGAATTACCGGGCACGCTGCTGTTCACCGATATCGATAAGTTCAAGCCGTTGAACGACCGGTTGGGGCACGAGGCCGGCGACCGGGCGCTCTGTGCGGTGGCCGGCGTGCTGCGCGATGCGTGCCGCCCGACCGATCTGGTGGCAAGGCTCGGCGGCGATGAGTTCGCCATCTGGTTGAACGGCGCCGACCACATGACCGCAGCGGAGCGGGCCGAGGCGCTGCGGATCGACGGGCCGCGCAAATTGATGGAAATCGCCGGCCTCGACGGACCCGCGTTGACGCTGTCGATCGGGATCGCCACGCGCCGCGCCGGCGGCGGTGAGGATATCGATGCGCTGATGCGCCGCGCCGATGCCGCCATGTACGAGGTCAAACGCTCCGGCCGCGGTCATTGGCTCGTCGCGCGCGACGAAAGCCCCTGACCGCGTGGAACGAACCGAGGAAACCGAGGAAGCGCTCTGCGTGCGGCTGGCCGCGGGGGCCGGCACCGACCCGGAGATTTTGCGTGCCCTGGCCCGCGAGGGACCGGTCACGGTGCGCGCCGCGGTCGCGATGAACCTGGCAGCGCCGGCGGATGTGAACCAAAGCCTGGCGCTGGACGCCGACGAACGGGTTCGCGCGCTGCTCGCGGGCAAACTTGCAAGGCTGGATGACCGGGACCCGGGCACCCTGGCTGTCCTGGCCGAGGATCCGGCGTCGCGGGTGCGCGTGGCGATCGCCGATGTGGTCAAGCAGATGGTGGACGCGCCGCACGCACTGGTTTTGCATCTGGCACGGGACGCGTTGGTGGCGATCAGCGATCCCGTCATCCGGCTGTCGCCGATCCTGACATCGGGGGATCTGCTGAACCTGCTGGCCTTTCCACCCTCCGTCACCGTTGCGGTTTCGGTGGCCCAGCGGCCCAATCTGAGCGAGGTCATTTCCGATGCGATCACCGCCACCGCCGATAGCGCGGCGATCCGCGCGCTGCTGTCCAACCCCTCAGCCGCGATCCGCGAGGCGACCCTCGATGCGCTGATTGCCATCGCGCCGGCGCATATCGACTGGCATTCGCCGCTGGTGCATCGCCCGGTGCTGCCGCCCCGCGCCGTCCGCGCGCTGGGGAAGATCGTCGCGACCCATCTGCTGGAGACGCTGGCCAACCGTCCGGACATGGACCCCTCGCTGGCCGCGGAGCTGCGCCATCGGCTGGAGGACCGGCTCGCCGGGACCCAGGCGGAGCAGCAAATCCAAGGCCTGCTGATCCCGACCAACCTGACGGCGGTGCAGGCAATGGACGAGGCCTATTCGATGCGGGCGAATGGACAACTGACGGAGGATGCGGTCATTGCGGTGGTGCAGCGGGGCGAGGCCCGGCTTGCGGCGGCGATGCTGGCGGCCGCCGCCGATGTGCCGATGTCGGTGGTCGACCGAGCCGGCTCGCTGCGCAGCGCCAAGGGATTGATCAGCCTGGTCTGGGAGGCGGGGTTCAGCATGCGCGCCGCCGGCCCGTTGCAGGCGATGCTGGCGCATCTGGCGCCGTCTGCGATTCTGCCCGCCGGCGCCGGCGGGGCGTTTCCGCTGGCCACCGAGGAGATGCGCTGGCAACTGAATTTTCTGAAACGGATGGGCCGGTAGCGATATTTCCTGAGGATGGGGTTTCAAAAGGGCGACAGTCCTTTTGCGGGTCCAGGGTGTAGCTCGCTAAGGTTCCGGCTGCCCGCTTGGGCCGTTGGAATGCCAGTGGAGAGAGAGACCTGGCCTTGACTTAAAGCAATTTCGCCTGAGGTTGCTTCAACCGCGCGATAAAATTGCTCGTCAAAACAAAGAGCTAGAGCAGGATAGCTTTGTCTGTCTAAAGCTATCCTGCTCTAGGCGGTGCCAGCAATAACCGATTGACCTGCTCCAACGGGGCGAAGGTAGCGCGCCAGCCACGATCGAAAGCGTCCGGCGATACGCCGCCATCCGCCGCCAGCGCGCCGGCGATCTCGCCCACGCTGCGCGTGCCGTCGATCCGGCGCAGGATAGCCGGAGCCAGCGCCGGCAATGCCAGGGGCACGCGCAACCCGTCAAATACCATGGTCATCGTGCCATCCGGCTGGATATGCCGGGCCAGTTCCTCGGCCGGCATCTCCCGCGCGATCGGCACCGCCCCTGGGGCGAACGGATCGGCCCGGACCGGGGCTTGCCCGGCGCGAACGCAATAGACGATGTGCACGCTCATATTGCCGGCCAGCGCCTCCGCCAGCGATGCCTGGGCCAGCTTGTCCAGCGCCCCCGCCCGGGCGCGCAGCCGCGGATCGGCCAGCAGGGGAGTTGGATCGTAGCGCATCGGTTCCATCCAGCAGGCAACCTCCAGCCCCGCCTGCCCCAGCATCCCGTGCAGCGCCGGGACCGAGAACGCCACGTCGCGCGGGTTCAGCAGCAAATCATACAACCCGGCATCGCCGCCGTTGACGTGGTCGTCGACGAAGCGGTTCTGGCGCAGCCAGGCGGTCTCCGGCAGATGGCGCAGCACCCGCTTGGCGACATCCAGCCGCGCCGCCGGGTTCTGCTCCGCCGGCGCCAGCAGGCGCAGCGCGTCCTGAACCATGTAGATGCCGGTCCGACCATGCGGCGCATAGACCATCAGCCCCAGACCGCCGCCCGGCGCCAGCACCGACATCAGTGCGGCCAGCCCCGCGGCCGGATCGGGCAGATGGTGCAGCACGCCGCAGCAATCGATGTAATCGAACGGTTCCAGCCCGGAATCCGGCAGATCGAGCAGGGAGCGTTGCTCCCAGACGATGTTGCCGAGCTTGCGAACGCCGGCCCGTCCTTGGGCGATCGTCAGCGCCGCGGCGGAGCGGTCCAGCCAGGTGACGCTGCCGGGCCGGTCCGTCCGCGCCATCTGCTGGGCCAGCATCACGGTCGCATCCCCGGTGCCGCCCCCGGCGATCAGGGCGCGCAACGGAAGGGACGCCGGCCTTGTGGCGCCAAAAATCCAATGGTCGATCTCCCGCAGATGACCGGGGCTGCCGACGATCAGGCGTTTGGCCTCGTCGGCGGGATCTCGCTTTGGATAGGGATAGGTTTCGTACTGGGTGGCGAGGTGGTGGTCCGTGGTGTCGGGCATGCGGCAAGCTTAGTCCGGCAGGCTGAAGGGCGCCAAATTCCGGCCGGTATCAGGGAATGGGACGGAGCCCCGATGTTCCCGCGCTTGCCGCGCCGCGCCACGCCACGTATTTGACTGCCCATGCGCGTCCTTTCCCTGTTCATGCCGTTATTGTTCGCCCCGATCCTGGTTGGCACCCTGTTGGCCGCCCCCCCGGGGGCGCTGGCGCAGACGAAGCATGCCCAGCCAGGCAAGCCGGCCCCGACGCTGTCCGCGACCCCCCGCCAACTCGGCAAGTTCGAGGATTGGATCGCGGCCATCCATCAGGAAAGCGGCCAGAAAATCTGCTATGCGTTCACCCGGGCGCAGAATTCCAACCCCGCGACCCCTGGGCGCGGCGATGTGGTGCTGACCGTGACGCAGCGCGTCACCGGGCGGGACGCGGTGGCGCTGACCGCGGGTTTCACCTATGCCGCCGGGGTCGAGGTGATGGTGCAGGTCGATCAGACCGGCCATCCTTTCTATACCTCCGGCCGCTCGGCCTTCGCCCGCCAGGGGAATGCCGCGGTCGG
>JAYTXR010000099.1:0-14293 GCA_043742865.1 Acetobacteraceae bacterium | reverse complement strand
CCATCATCATCTTGTCATCGGCAGCCTTGAACGCCTTCGTCGAGGGACTGGCATTGGCGTCGGGAGTAGCCATCGGCATCTCGGGCATTGGCATCTTGGGCATCGACATGCCCGGTCTGGGTTCCATCATTCCCGGTGCAGGCTGTTGGGCGAGGGCGGGGAAGGCAAGAACGGCGAACGCGGCAGCGTAGAGGGATTTGAAGTTGCGCATGGAGTTCATCCTTATTTGAGAGTTACTGCTGAACAGACGAGAAGCGCGCCTGGGTCGACTTGCCGTTGACGGCAAGCGCGAGAACGGTCGTCACCTTTCCGGTGGCGGCCGGGTCGAGTTTGCCCTTGAGGCTGTTTGCCTCGCCGGGCATCATCTGAACTGTCTGCGATTTACCGCCTGTGAGGACGGTCGCCTTGCCACTCAGCTTCGTGCTGGGCACTGGGTTCTTGGCCTCGTCCATGACGTAGACCGTGAGCTGGTCGCCGCTGATGACGAGCTCCACCCAATCCTCGCCGGAGCCTTCGGCGACCAGGCCGCCGTGCGAGGGTGCGGGCGGGGCGCCATGTGCGAAGGCGGCCAGGGTCGGGACCGCCAGCACTGCCGCCATCAACGTGATCTTGAACATGAGGTTTTCCATGAGGGTTCAGAAGGCTTCGGAGGGGCGCAGCGATCCCTCCTGCTCAGCCACCAGTCTCTCAAGCGGTTTGCGACCGAGCTTGAGGAACAGGACAGGCGTGAGCAGCGTGTCCAGCAGCGTCGCACTGACCAGTCCGCCGAAGATGACGATCGCCACGGGATGCAGGATCTCCTTGCCTGGCGCGTCGGCTCCGACCATCAGCGGCAGCAGCGCGAAACCCGCCGCGAAAGCAGTCATCAGGACCGGGGTCAGCCGCTCGAGACTGCCGCGTATGACCATTTCGGGACCAAACGTCTCACCTTCGTGCAGGACGAGATTGATGTAGTGGCTGACCTTGAGGATGCCGTTTCGAGCAGAAATTCCGGTCAGCGTAATGAATCCGATCATGCTGGCGACGGATAGGGGTTGGCCGGAAAGCCAGAGCGCGGCCACGCTGCCGATCAACGCGAGCGGCACGTTTCCCATAATGATCGCAGCCAGGACCGCCGAGCGGTAGCGGCTATAGAGAACTGTGAACACCATCCCCAGTGACACCAGGGACAGTCCGGCGATGCGGCGTGCCGACTCCTCCTGCGCCTGGAATGTCCCCTCCAACTGAATGAAATAGCCCTGTGGCAAGTCGGCACGGGCAATCTCGGCACGAATGGCTGAGATGACGCGACCTTCGTCGGATCCGTCCGTGTTCGCCTGTACCACGATGCGCCGCGTGCCGTTCTCGCGGAGGATCTGGTTAGGACCGTCGTCGTCGGTGACTTCGGCAAAATTGCTGAGCGGGACACGGCCCTTTGGGGTCTCGACGAGCAGGTGCGACAGCGCGTCCGTCGTGCGTTCCGCGTCAGCCAGTCGGAGGGTAACATCGAACCGCTTCTGACCGTCGACAACCTGGCTGACGACCTTGCCGTTCGCGAGCTTTTCCAGCGCATCGGTCACCGCGGCAGGCGTCACGCCGAAGAGCGCGGCCCGTTGATAGTCCATCCGAACCTGCAATTGGGGTACCCGTACTTGCCGTTCGACGATAAGGTCGACCAGTCCCGGCACGAGGGACAGACGCGCCCGCAATTGGTCAGCGAGGCCCCTGAGGCTATCGACATCGTCGCCGAATATCTTGATCGCGATGGCGGCATTCACGCCGGAAAGGAGATGTTCCAATCTGTGCCCGATTGGCTGGCCGATATTGAACGCGGCCGGGAGGATGGCCAAGCGGCGCCGGATGTCGGCCAGCACCACTTCCTTGGGTCGACTGGAAGAACGGAGGTCCACATCCATTTCACTCGAGTGGACTCCTTCCGCGTGCTCGTCCAGTTCGGCACGCCCTGTACGGCGGCCGACCGTCTTGACCTCGGGAACCTGCATGATCAGCCGCTCGGCGACCGCTCCCAGGCGATTGGACTCGGCCAGGCTGATGCCGGGTGTAAAGGTCATCCCAAGCGTAAGCGTGCCTTCGTTGAATGGCGGCAGAAACGCACGGGGCAGCCTGGTGGCGGCGATCCCCGCGACCGCCACCCCCACGGCTGTGACTATGACCAGAAATCTGCCGTGGCCGAACGACCACTGGAGCAGACGCGCATCTCCTCTCTTGAGCCAGCGAACCAGCGGGCTATCCTTTTCCGAAAGATGTCTAATGCTTGGAATGAGGTAGTAGCAGAGGACAGGGGTCACGGTGATCGACGTGATCAGGCTGCCCAGAATGGATACGATGTAGGCGATGCCGAGCGGTGCGAAGAGCCGCCCTTCTATGCCTGCCAGAGCGAACAGGGGGATGAAGACGAGGATAATGATCAACGTGGCGTAAATAATGCCGGAACGAACTTCCTGGCTTGCCGCCGCGACCACCTCCAGAATTGGACGCGGACGATCCGCCTCACGGTTTTCCTTGAGACGCCGATAGACGTTCTCCACGCCAACCACCGCGTCATCGACAAGTTCGCCGATCGCGATGGCCAGGCCGCCCAGCGTCATTGTGTTGATCGATAGTCCGAAGACCCGAAACACCAGGACGGTGATCAGGATCGATATCGGGATCGCGGTCAGTGAAATCGCCGTCGTACGCAAGTTCAGCAGGAACGCGAACAGCACAACGGCGACGACGATGACGGCGTCGCGCAAGGCATCCTTCACGTTTCCGATCGAGGACTCGATGAAGTTCGCCTGCCGGAACAGCACGGTGTCCGCCTTGACGCCGGGTGGCAACGTCCGTCTGAGCTCGTGAAGCGCACCCTCCACCTGGCGCGTCAGCGCAACAGTATCCGCGCCGGGCTGCTTCTGCACGGAGAGGATTACGGCAGGCTTGCCGTTGGCGCCCGCGTCCCCCCGCTTGAATTTCGCGGCGTAGTTCAAGGCGGCCACCTGACTGAGCAGGATCGGCTGCCCGGACCGCACGGTGACCACGAGGCTCCGAAGATCCTCCAGCCGGGTCGTCCGGCCGATGTTGCGGATCACGTATTCCGCGCGGTTCTGGTCGACGAACCCTCCGCCCGTGTTCGTGCCGAACTGCCTGACTGTCCGCTCCACCTCGTCCAGGGAAACATCGAGCCGTGTCATCATCGCGATGTCGGGTGTCACCTCGAACTGCCGGACCTCGCCGCCAATGGGAATGACCTGCGCGATGCCGGGAATGGAGAGGAGGCGCGGCCGTACCGTGAAATCCGCGAGTTCCCTCAATTCCATCGGACTGGCCGCCACGGCGTTCGCCATGGGCGGCTCCGATGACATGGCGACCAGCATGATCTCGCCCATGATGGAGGTGATTGGTCCCATTTGGGGAGCGACCCCGGATGGCATCTGCTCGCGCACCGTGGCCAGCCTCTCGGCGATTTGTTGGCGGTTGAGGAAAATATCGGTGCCCCAGTCGAACTCGACGTAGACGATGGACAGGCCGACGCCGGAGACCGAACGGACCCGGGTCACGCCGGGCATGCCGTTCATCGCCGTCTCCAGAGGGTAGGTCACGAGTTGCTCGACCTCCTCGGGCGCCATCCCCTCGGCCTCGGTCATGAGGGTCACGGTGGGTCGGTTCAGGTCGGGAAAGACGTCCACCGGGAGCTTCGTCACCGAGTATCCGCCGTAGCCGATCAGAATCACCGCGCCGACAAGCACGAAAAGTCGGTTCCTGAGGCTTGCCGTGACGAGTGCGTTGAACAGGGATCCCATCACCGCACCTGATTGAGCAGGTCGGCACCCTGGGTGACGATGCGGCTTCCGGGCTTCAGCCCAGCCAGCACCAGCACGTTGGCTCCATCCAGCCACTGCATCCGGACCGGCCGCGGGACAAAGCGTTCGGCCGAGACATGATCCCACACCGCGGAACCGCCGTTCGGCCTGCGGGTGATGGATGACCGTGGAAGAGCAATGCCAGTGGCGTCCGCCGGGACATCCGCGATCACCGTGACAGGCGCACCCACGGAAAGTCCTGATGGAGGGGAAAGGATTCGGAATTGCAGCGGCACCGCGCCCTGGCGCAACGTCAGCCCGAGACCGACGAGTTCCACCCGCAACGGCGTGCCATCCGTTGTCACCGCGGAACCGCCTTTGATCCCGGCCGCCAGCGACGGATCGAACGCGGTGGCATCGATCCAGAGCCGCGACGGGTCGACGATTTCAAAGAGGATGTCCTTGCCTTCGACATATTGCCCGGCAACGGCGTTGGCGATCGAAACCACGCCACTCACGGGTGCGCGAAGGATCTCCCTTCCGGCCAGCGTGGGTGAGATTGCGGCACGCCGGGCGCGGGCTCCCGCCAGTTCCGTCCGTGCTTCATCGATGTCCTTGCCCGGCACGCTGCCCGACAATCCGGACAGGCGAGCCGCCTTTTGCTCGGCCAGCCGCACCTGCTGGTCCACGTCGGCGACCTGCGAGCCGACCGTGCCGCGTTCCACAGCAGTGATGGCTGGGGCGAGGATGGCGAGGATATCTCCGGCACTCACAAGCTGACCCACGTGGGCGAGGCCCTTTTCCCCCGTTTCGATCCGCCCGGCCTGGCTCGGCTGCACGCGGCCGGAGGCGTTCGGGTCCGCGATCACCTGACCGATGACCTGAACCGTGCGCGACGCCTTGGTTTCGGAGCCAATCACCGTCCGGACCGCAAGCAGGTGCTGGGCATCCTTGGGCATGAAAACCGCGCCGTCCGGAAGGCGGCGAGGCGCGTCCCCCGCCACCGAGGGCGAAACCGGCCCGTTCCCGTCGTCGGCTCCTCCGTGGGCGAACGCGACACCGCCAATGACGACACCGATCAGGACGGCAGCCGTGCCTGATATCGCGCGCCATCGACCACGTGCCTGGACGGCGACCACCGTTACCGCCCCGAGCAGGAAGGCCAGTACGGTCGTGAGTGGTATCCGGCGTTCCCCAAGGAACTGGCGTACAGGAAAACCCAATGTCCCGACCGTCGGATGAGCAGCTTCGGGAAGCTCGATCGTCGAGGCCAGCAGGTCGGTCAGATCGCCTGCCGTCACAGTGAACGTCAGGTCATGCTTCCCCGGGACGTCTAGCCACGGAGCGCGCAGCAGGTAGGTTCCGTCCGGCTGCTCGTCCGCCCTGACCGCGTCACCACCCGTCTCGCCCACTTCCAGGGTGGCACCGGACACGAAATCGTTTGTGGCGAACCTGTCCAGGTAGATGGTCAGGGTATGCGGACCCGCGACGGCGACAATTTCCAGATCGTCAGAGCTTGCCGAGGTCCTGGGAGTGCTCGCCGTCGAGGGCGGCTCCAGACTATCGTCATGGCCTGCGTGGCCCAACGCAAGCACCGGTACCAGCACTAAGAAGCAGAGAGGAACAACGGTTTTGCGAGCTAACCAGAAAAGGGTCATGGCACGATTCCGAAAGCCTGGTTAAGTCTACCGATTGCCCTTTGCACCCCGATATCCGCGCGGGCTTTTGCCGCCTCGGCGTCGAACGCCAGCGATCTGGCACGAAGGTTGTCGAGGAGAGAGAGCTGGCCTCCCTGGTAGCTGCGCCCGACCAATGCGCTCTGCCTTGCCAGCGTCACTGCCCTTTCACGGGCGAGATCCCTGTTTGCGAGTGCATTGTCGTAACCCACCCGAGCTTTCTGCTGCTCCGTGACGATTTCACGTTCGGTGGCTGCGTATCCCGCCGACGCCTCCAGCAGGTCCGCCTGTGCGGCCATGCGCTTCGGGGTGTTGCGGGCCTCCGTCGCAAAGGGAATACGCAACTCGACGCCGATACTGTTGTCATAAACATTCCCGTTGATATCGCGGTTCCGCCGGACGACGACACCGACCTCGGGGCTGTCCCGGTTTTGTATTTCCGCAAGCCTCTTGTTCGCCCGGGCGACCGCGATCGCTCCCTTCGCATCATCGAGTCTGGGATGAACGGTGCCCAGTTCGGGTAGCAGGGATTCCGTCGCGATCGCGGGGGGTGGCAACAATCCGGTCAGCGATTGGAATTCCAGTTTGCTCTGTTCCAGGCCCGAGCGTTGTCCCCGCAGGTCGCCGTCCGCGGATATGCGCTCGGCACGCGCCAGCAGGAGATCGGCCTCCGACGCCTCGCGCGATTGCGTCCTGCGACTGACATCCGCCTCCAAAGAGCGCGTCTCTCGAAGCCGCCTCTCGGAAACGCTGACTTCGGCCCGGGCGAGAGCAAGATCGGCCAGGGCGTCTCTGACCTGGCCCGCAATCCTCAGCATCTGGGCGTTGGCCCGGGCCTGGCTGCGAGTGAGTTCGGCATCGGCCATGCCGCGGCTCGCGGTTCCCTCGCCGGGCAGCCAAATGGGTGTGCTGAACCCAATCTGGGCCTCGCGCTGGTTGCGGTTCCGAATGGGTTGGTCAGTTACGTAGCTGCCGCTGAGGGTCGGCGCGCCAGGGGTGAACGCATCCGCCGCTTGCTGGCGCGCGCCGATTGCATCGCGGCGGCCCTGTAGCGTGGAGATCTCAGGATTTCGTGATGCCGCGGCTTCTACAAAAGCGTGCAACGGCTGAGACCAGGCGGGTATAGGCTGAACGGCCATCAACAGCATAACGGACGCAATCGCGCCGCCACCGGATAGATTTTGGATACGCATGATTTACTCGAAGTCCGCAAACGGGAATGCCTGAGCGGACACATCCTGGGATGCGCCAGCGCGCGAATGGCTTCAGCCTGAACCCCGCAGAAGACGGAGTCCGGGTGTCAGGCGTCTTGTCTGGGAGGCGGAAGGGCCGGTGATCCCCGTGCGTCAGTGACGGCCGCGCTGGCCTGGCGGACATATGTCTCCATCTCAGGAATGAGCGAGACGGCCAGGACGGCTGGGTCCGTCACGGTGGCGCCGCACATCGGGCATTGCCCGAGGCTACAGCACACAAGACTGTCGCATTGACTTGCCGGGGTGGGCAGGTTCGAGCTGGCAACCACGGATGTCGCGTCGACAAGAAAATGCACCCGGGGTCCGGAGATGTGATCGGCGCCGTGGGCGGAGGCCGGACTGACACCGGACAACAGAAAAACCACGAGCAAAACCATACCCGCAGCCACGTTCCCGATTGCTGTCCCAGCCCATGTCATCAAGAGTCGGAACTCCGCGGAAACTTACTCACTAAGAATACAGGCTCCCATTGTGGTAGGGTCAAGCGAAATCTGAGCCTCATCAGATAACCAGCAGCTTGTCGGGCAACTCGTCGCGTTTTAACGCGCCAGGCGGAAAATGAGCGGCAAGTACGCTGCCACATTGTTCGACGGCGGCTACGAACCCATCCGCGGGTCGCCCTGCCTTGATAGCTGTGACCAACGCGGCGACGGCCTCGTCCCAGACGCCTGCCGCGACCTTGTCATTGATCCCGGCATCGGCAACGACCTCAACGTATCGTTCGGCCTCCGAGGCGAAGATGAGCACGCCCGTTCGGTTCTCGGTCCTGTCGATGCCCTGCATGAAGAATTGCCGCATTGCTTCCGAATGCGCCCGGTCGTGCCTGGCTCTTCGCGGCACGATATAAAACCGGATTCCAGGGTGCGACAGGGCGATGGCACCGATGATGAATGAGAGGATTTGGAAGAGGTAGATCACTGGCCCCGACCCGTTCGTCAGATAGAGGAAAGGCAGTGGCATGAACAACGCCAGAGCTGCCGCCCAGGCAACCGGGACCAGACGGTAGTCGCTTGATTGGTGGGCGATGACACAGAAGATTTCCCCGGCCGTGAGTGACTCCGCTTTGCGGATTGCGGTCGAGACACGCGCCTTGTCGGACTCGTCGATCATTCCGGATTCCTCACCAGCTACCCGAACTTCCGCCGCCACCAAACGATCCGCCCCCTCCGGAATACGGGGAAGACTTGCCGCGAGAGGAACCTCCCCGGCCCGAAAGCATCATCATGAACAGAATCTGCGTCATGGCCCGGCAGGCCGCCCCACCCCTGACCGCACAGAACACCAGCATTCCCACGCCGAACACGCCCAGGACGACAATCAGCCCAACCGGAGTGCCAGCGTTCTGCTGAGTGGCAGCCGGACTACCTTCAGCTGGACCTGGCACGATTCCTGCGTCGGCGATGAGCAGTTGAATTATCTGCCCGGTACCTGCCTTGATGCCGCCGGGAAAGTCCCCGGTTCTGAAAGCTGGCAGAATGGAGGTTTCGATGATCCGTTTCGTTGCGGCATCGGTCAGCGTGCCTTCCAGGCCGTAGCCAACCTCAATTCGGGCCTTGTGTTCCGCGGGTGCAATAATCAGCAGCGCCCCCGAGTTTTTGTCCTTTTGGCCAATCAGCCATTTCCGTCCGAGCTGATACCCATAATCCTCGATCGTCGTGCCTTGCAGGGACTTCAGGGTCACGACAACAAGCTGATCCCTGGTTTTCGCCTCCAGGTCCGCCAGCGCCGATGTCAGCTGTGCCTGATCCGGGGCCGAAAGCAGACCAGCCTGATCGACCACGCGACCCGTAAGCGCGGGAAACGTAAGCGTCTGCGCCACACCGACACAGGAAAGGCCGATCCAGGCAATAGCGGCGAATACCGCACAACGGATCATCATTCGGTCACTCAGAACTTGACTTGGGGTGGCGTCTTCACGCTGTCGGCGACCGTGAACTCTTCCATCGGCTTGCTGCCCGAATAGAACAGGGAAGCCCATATCCGACCTGGGAATGTTCTCAGTTCCGTGTTGTAGACGCGCACGGCCTCGATGTAATCGCGGCGCGCGACCGCGATCCGGTTTTCCGTCCCCTCAAGCTGCGACTGCAAGGCGAGGAAGTTCAGGTTGGACTTGAGGTCCGGGTAGTTTTCGGAAATAGCGATCAGACGCCCGAGCGAGCCGGAAAGCTGCGCCTGGGCATCCTGGAATTTCTTGAACGTCTCGGGATCTGTGATCGTGCTGGCGTCGACTTTGACGGACGTGGCCTGGGCGCGGGCGTTCGTTACCGCTTCCAGAACACCGCTTTCCTGTTTCGCGTATCCCTTCACGGTTTCGACCAGGTTCGGAATGAGATCGGACCGACGCTGATACTGGTTCAGAACGTCCGACCATTTGGCTTTGGCCGCCTCTTGATATGTCGGGATGTTGTTGAAGCCGCAGCCCGAGAGCAGGAGGCTTAGCAGGGGGACGAACAGAACGAATCGCATCGAACGTGGGATGTGCAGGATTGAGCCTGACATGACGGTTCTCCGAAGGCGTTAGGGCCAAGCTACCCGGATTTGTCGGCTGGGAGTCACAGGTGAGCGGCCCGCAGGCGCAATGCGTTCGTGATAACAGATACCGAGCTGAGCGACATTGCCAGTGCGGCCACTACGGGACTGAGCAGGATTCCGAAGGTCGGATAGAGGGCACCCGCGGCTACGGGAATGCCGATTGCGTTATAAGCGAACGCGAACACCAGGTTCTGCCGGATATTGCGCATCGTCATCCGGCTCAAAATGCGGGCGCGGGCTATCCCGGCGAGGTCGCCCTTGACCAGGGTCACTCCGGCACTCTGGATCGCAACCTCGGTTCCGGTTCCCATGGCGATCCCCACGTCGGCCTCTGCCAGAGCCGGAGCGTCGTTCACTCCGTCCCCGGCCATGGCCACGATCTTTCCATCCGCCCGAAGCTTTCGGACGATGCGGTTCTTGTCCTCGGGCAACACATCCGCTTCGATATCGTCTATCCCGAGTTGGCGGGCAACGGCCTCGGCCGTGGTCCGATTGTCGCCCGTCAGCATCACGACATGGATGCCGTCAGCCCTCAGGCTATCCAGCGCCGCCCGGGTGCTCGCCTTGATTGGGTCGGCGATCGCGATCACCCCCCCTGGCTTCCCGTCGACGCCCACGAACAATGCCGTGGCACCGGAACTGCGGAGTTCGTCCGCTTTCCCCACGAAGTCTGCAAGGTCGATACCCTGGTCGGTCATGAGCCTGGCATTGCCAAGAGCCACCGAATGTCCGCCTACCTTGCCCGAGACGCCTTTCCCGGTCACCGACGTGAAATCGGTAGGCTCCTCGACGGCGACGTTCTTTTCCTTGGCGGCGGCAACGATGGCGGCCGCCAATGGGTGCTCGCTCGATCGCTCCAGGCTGGCGGCGAGCCTGAGCAGGTCGTTCTCCGTCCATCCCGGCGCGGGAATGACGGCGGTGACGCGGGGCTTGCCCTCGGTCAGCGTGCCCGTCTTGTCCACCACCAGCGTGTCGACCTTCTCCATGCGTTCCAGGGACTCGGCCGACTTGATGAGCACGCCCACCCCGGCGCCCTTGCCAACCGCAACCATGATCGACATTGGCGTGGCCAGGCCAAGCGCGCATGGGCACGCGATGATGACGACCGACACCGCGGCGATCAGGGCGAAGGCGAGAGCTGGTGCCGGACCCCAGATGGCCCAGGCGATGAAGGAAACGACGGAGATCGCGAGCACCGCCGGGACGAAATACCCCGCGACCGTGTCGGCTAGTTTTTGGATGGGTGCCCGGCTACGCTGGGCGTCGGCGACCATGGCAACGATGCGGGACAGCATGCCGCCCGCTCCGATGGTGTCAGCGCGCATCACAAGCGAGCCGGTGCCGTTCACCGTGCCGCCGATAACCTTGTCGCCCGCGGATTTCGGTGACGGCATTGACTCCCCCGTGACCATGGACTCGTCGACCGCACTCCGGCCATCCGTCACCGTGCCGTCGACCGGGACGCCGTCGCCGGGCCGGATGCGCAGCCTGTCGCCGACCTGGACCCGGTCCAGGGCAACCTCCTCGTCCTCATCACCGTCGCGCAGGCGCCGCGCGGTCTTCGGGGCAAGGTTGAGAAGTGCCCGGATGGCACCCCCTGTCTGGTCCCGCGCCCTCAATTCCAGGACTTGGCCAAGCAGGACGAGGACTGTGATGACCGCAGCCGCCTCATAATAGACAGCGACTGTGCCGCCCATCATCCGGAACCCGGCCGGGAACAGGTCGGGGGCGAATGTCGCGGCAAGGCTATAGAGGTAGGCCGCACCCGTTCCCAGCGCGATAAGGGTGAACATGTTGAGGTGGCCTGAGAGTACCGAGGCCCAGCCGCGCTGAAAGAACGGCCACCCCGCCCACAGGACGACCGGGGTCGAAAGGACGAACTGGATCCAGATGGAGATCTGTGGAGGAACGAGATCGTGCAGGCCCAAGGCCGGTATGTGGCCGCCCATCTCCAAGACCAACACCGGAAGGGTGAGCACGAGACCAATCCAGAACCGCCGGGACATGTCCGCCAACTCGTGATTGGGCGCCGCGTCGGCCGTGATCTCCAGCGGTTCCAATGCCATGCCGCAGATGGGACAGGCTCCGGGACCGACCTGGCGGATCTGGGGGTGCATCGGGCACGTGTAGATGGCATCGGCCTTCACGGGGTCGGCTGCCTTTGGCAAAAGATAGGCTTCGGGGTCAGCCGCAAATTTACTTTGGCAGCCAGCCGAACAGAAGCGAAAGGTCTTCCCCTGATAGTCGAGGCGGTGTTTTGAGGTGGCGGGATCGACCTTCATCCCGCACACCGGATCCGTTGCCATGGACGTGGCATTCCCGGCGGAACCGCCCGTGCTGGCGCACCCGCAGCAGCTGCGGCTGTCGTTATGCTGGCCGGAGTGTTGGTCGCTCATGATGCCCTCTGTCTCCCAGCGTCAGGTCAGCTGGATAGAACGGCTACGTGGTGCTTCCTAGGGTGGAAAGGTCAAGTCCTTATGCCGGATAACCGATCGCACGGTGGCAAAAGCCAGAGCCGGGATGACGATCCACTGCGCCAACGGGGCAAGCCCGATGCCTGTGCCGGGCATTACCGGCATCAAATTCGAATAGGTCCAGGCGCCACGGGCGGTGTTCAGATGCTCGCTGTAGGCCGTGGCCCCGATGCCGAAACTCAATGTCGCCGCCGCAACCGCCAGAAAACGCCTGCGCGGCCATTCGGCCGTCCCGAACAGGAGCAGACCCCCGGACAACGTCGCCCCGGCGATCAGCACGTCGCCACCGGTGCAATGGAGCACGGCAAAGGTGATCTCATGGATCGAGTCAGTTTTCCACAGCGTGTAGAGCGGCAGCTGCGCAAACTCCCACGCCAGGTTACCGGCGACGATAACGCAGAAATATCGCCGCAGCGCGGGAAGCCAAGCTGTGCCTGCCGCCATCAGGCGGGGCCGCCCTGGGCAAACCTGCTGCGTGTGCGAGGGAACCAGCCTGGCACGCGCGCCGCATACCGCACATAGGCGTCACCGCTGACCGTCTTCCACCAGGGAGGCGCAGGTGGCACGCCGGGATCAGGCCCGCCCGCGTGTTCCATGGCTCACATCATCCCCATCGGACCCGACATCAACTGGTCGAAGATCGTCCGCTGCCCGGTCGACAGCGCGGCGTAGAGCGCCTTCATGCTCACCTCCGAACGGTCCATCATCGCCATGCGTTCCGACATCATTTTGCGCCGCGCCGTCATGCGGTCGGGCATCGTGGTCGGCATAGGTGCCCTGCCCATCCCCTCGTGCATCGCTTTCATCGATGACGCGTCTGCCCGCATCGTGTCAGCGAACGCGTTCCAAGGCGCTGACTGGGCGTCGGTGATCTTCAACTCGGCCTTTAGGTAGGCAATACGGCCCTCGACATGCTCGAAGGGCATTCCCATACCGCCACGTTCAGCCATGATCGGGCGCATCGTCTCCATCATCCGGCCCATATCGCCGCCCATCGCGCTTCCCGCCTGATCTGCGGCACCCGACATGGGCGGCATGGGCGGCGTGGCCGCGAGTGGCGCTGCCATCGGCACCGCCGCGGAGGGGATGTCCGAATGGCGAGGATCTGGAGCCTGCGCCTTGGCCGTCGCCACCAAGGCGGCAAGTGCCGCGGCCAAGAGGGAAAGCCGGAATGCGGTGCGGTTCATGTTCGTATCCTTCAGGTCTCGGCAAACTGGGCTCGGGGGTGGGCAGGCGATGCCGTCATAGGCGAGCTCGGTCATCATCCCGGTCGCCATGTGAAACAGGTCATGGCAATGAAAAAGTCGTCGTCCGGGGTTGTCAGCATCGGACGTGACCGTGATAGACCCGCGGGCGGGACCAGGGGGATGCATCGGGACATCAGGCTGTTCATTTTGGGGTTGCTCCGATCCGTTGGCGGGTCGCGGCACTCGAGGGACGATCTTCGTCTTCACGGGCTGCGTGTTCGCGCAGCCTCGATCGGTTCCGGAACCGACTGCCCAACTTTCGTGAAGCCGATCAACCTCCAATCAATACATGCGTTTCGCGAAGCACGGGAAGCCCCGGAAACTACTTATGCACGCCACACGACGGCGCTTCTCCCGCTATGTCTATGCCGAATTGGGTCACATCATCGGCGCCGTGGACGCCCTGTTCTACGGCCTCAAGGCCGCCGTCCTGGAGGTTGTCCTCCAGGTTGTGGGGGCGTCGGCGGGTACGGCAAGGCAGCCGGGGATTTCCGCCCGTCGAGGAGGGTATCGCCGCCGCCCGCCGCGAACACCAACGATTTGGCTTGTATAGGGTCACCCCCTACCGTAAATTCTAGACATGACACATACCGTCCGCGAGAAAGACAAGCTGCTGGCCCGGGTTCGCCGCATCCGGGGCCAGGTCGAAGCCATAGAGCGCGCACTCCTTAGCGAGGCTGGCTGCGAGAAGGTCATGCACCTGCTCGCCAGCACCCGCGCCGCGATGTCCGGCCTGATGGCAAAGGTCGTCGAGGATCACGTCCGCACCCACCTCGTCGACCCGGAGAAGCATCCAGGTGCGCTCGACGAAGATGCCGCCGAGCAGCTGCTCGCTGTTGTCCGCACTTATCTGAAATAGGAGGCAGCCGATGGTTGGAACGCAGACGGCACCTGGACCGCATAGCCACGTCTTCCTTGGAGAGACTCACGCCAGGTCCGAGCGGCGCACCTGGGCCGTTATCTGGCTTTGCGGGGCGATGATGGCGTTGGAGATAGTGGGCGGGTATCTTTTCGGATCGATCGCCCTGGTCGCTGACGGATTGCATATGTCAACGCACGCGGGCGCCTTGCTGCTGGCCGCGCTAGCTTACACCTATGCGCGCAAGCATTCCGAAGATGCGCGCTACACCTTCGGGATAGGGAAGCTTGGCGATCTCGCTGGTTTCACAAGTGCCATCATTCTCGCGATGATCGCCATCCTCATCGGCTATCAATCCGTGACGAGGTTGTTCGCGCCAGTTCCGATCAGCTTCGCCGAGGCGATCCCGATCGCCTGCCTGGGATTGGCGGTCAACGTGGCTTCCGCCTGGCTGCTATCGGGCGGCCACCATG
>JAYTXR010000098.1:0-19886 GCA_043742865.1 Acetobacteraceae bacterium | reverse complement strand
ATATGGACATGGGAAGGATGGACTGACCCAATGGCGATCGCGTTGTTCGATCTGGCGGAAAAACGTCTGGCCTGGGCCGATCGGCGCCAGCAGGTGCTGGCGCAAAATATCGCCAATGCAAACACGCCGCACTGGCAGGCGCATGATTTGGTTCCGTTCGCCGCGATCCTGGCGAAGACGCATGGTGATGGTCTGGCGCGCACCAATGCCGGCCATATCGGCAGTGTCGGTGCCAGCGCGGCGGGCCGGGACGCCATCCAGAAACCGACCGAGCGGGCGCCCGACGGCAATGCGGTGGCGCTGGACGAGCAGTTGACCAAGGTCGCGGATACCGATGCGGCGCAGCAGCTGGTGACCAATTTGTACAAAAAATATCTTGGTATGTTTCGTACTGCGCTCGGGCGTGCGCAATGATAGTTTCATCTGGGAGGCTGGCATGGATTTGACTAGCGCGCTGGCGATTTCAGCCCGTGGGATGGACGTGCAGACCTCGCGGCTGCGGGTGATCGCGGAAAATCTCGCCAATCAGGACAGTACCGGATCCACCAAGGGGGCCGATCCGTATCGGCGCAAGACGATCACGTTCGAGAACAAGCTGGATCGCGCCCTCGGACAGAACACGGTGCGGGTCAAGGAGATCGGCCAGGACAAGGCGGATATGCCGTTGCGCTTCGATCCCTCGAACCCGGCGGCGGACGATGCCGGCTTCGTCAAGCTGCCGAACGTCAATAGTTTCACCGAGGTGATGGATATGCGCGAGGCGCAGCGTTCCTACAGCGCCAATCTGTCGGTGATGCAGGTGACGCGCAGCATGCTGACGCGGACGATCGAGATGCTGCGATGAGCACGCTGCCGCTGACCGTGCCGGGCGGTATTCCGACCCTCACGGTGCGCCCCTCGGCGGCGACGGAGGCCTATGGACGGGTGGATAGCGGCGCGCAGGGATCGGAGTCCGGCGGCTTCGGCGCGGTCCTGCAACGCGCGATCCAGGGCGTGGTCGATACCGGTCATGCGGCCGAGGCGAAGTCGATGGAGGCGATTGCAGGCAACGGCAACCTGACCGATGTGGTAACGGCGGTATCCAAAGCCGAGCTGGCGCTGCAATCGGCCACCGCGATCCGCGACCGCGTGGTGCAGGCCTACCAGGACATTATGCGCATGCCGATCTGATGCCGGCGGTCTCGGGGGGTGAACGGAGAAAGCAAGGCCAGGGGCTCCGCCCCTGGACCCCGCCAAAGGGCTCGCCCTTTGGAAACCCCAATTTATTTTCTTGGAAAAGGGCGGGCAATCGTGGCGGTAGCAACAGCACCTCGCCCGCCCTTTCCCAAGAAAACCAAAGCGAGTCCAGAGGCAAGCCTCTGGCGGGGGTCGAGGGGGCGGAGCCCCTCGCCTTGCTTTCTTCGACCAACCCCCCGTGACCGAAGGCGATCTGGCGGTGTTGATGCGGGAGGCTATGTGGGTGAGCCTGCGGTTGGGCGGGCCGCCTTTGGCGGTGGCGTTGGTGGTTGGATTGCTGGTGTCGTTGGTGCAGGCGATTACCCAGATCAACGAGGCGACGCTGGCTTTCGTGCCGAAGGCGTTGGCGCTGGCGGTGACGATGGTTCTGCTGGGGCCGTACATGCTGTCGACCCTGACCGCTTTCACTCATGTGCTGTTTGACCGGCTGGTGGTGGCTGGCGGGTCGTGATGGGGGTTGAGGATCCGGCGACGCGGGCGTTTCTGCAATCTCTGCCGGGGCTGGCCTTCGCGTTCGTGCTGGTGCTGGGGCGGGTGGGCTCGGCGATGATGCTGCTGCCGGGGCTGGGCGAGGCGGAACTGCCGATGATGGTGCGTGCGGGGCTGGCGCTATGCGTCAGTTTGCTGCTGCTGCCGGGCATCGCGCCGATGGTGGGGATCGCGCCGGAGGATTGGATGGCGATGGCGGGGATGGTGCTGGCGGAGGTGGCGACCGGGCTGTGGCTCGGCTGGCTGGCGCGGATGGTGGTGCTGGCGCTGCCGATCGCGGGGCAGTTGATATCGTACATGCTCGGGCTGTCGAGCGTGCTGCAGACCGATCCGGTGCTCGGCGTGCAGGCCACGGCGCTGGGGCGGATGCTGGCGCTGGCGGCGCCGGTGGTGGTGCTGGCGTCGGGGCTATATGCGTCGGTGCTGGCAGCGCTTGGCGGCAGCTACAATCTGGTGGCACCGGGGGCGCTGGTGCCGGCGGGCGATCTGGCGGAGACGGCACTGGGCGCGGCGGCGCAGGGCTTCACGCTGGCGTTGCGGCTGGCGGCACCGTTCGTGCTGGCCTCCGTGGTTTGGCAGGTCTCGCTCGGGGTGGTGGCCCGGCTGGTGCCGCGGCTGCAGGTCTATTTCGTCGCCCTTCCGGCGCAGATCCTGGGCGGGCTGGCGATGGCCGCGGCGCTGATCTCGATGCTGTTGGGTTCCTGGCAGGCGGCGGTGCGCGATGTCTATGCCGGGTTGCCCGGACCCTTATAGGTAGCCAGCGGTGGCCGGCGGGTCGGACCAGGAAGATCGGACGGAAGCTGCGACCCCGCGTCGCCAGCTTCTGGCGCGCGAGGAAGGCCGGGTTCCGGTCTCCCGCGAGGTGGCGGCGTTCGCCGGGCTGGCGGCGGGGTGGGGGATCCTGATCCTGACCGCGCCGGACTCACTGGGCCGGCTGGGGGCGGTGTTGCGGGTGTTTCTGGGCCGCACGCATACGCTGGACGTTTCCGACGGCGGCGGTTTGGTGCTGCGTCAGGCCGCCCTGGCGGCGCTGGCCGCGGCGGCGCCGCTGGCGCTGGGGGTGTTGCTGGCGGGCACGGGCAGCGTGCTGCTGCAAACCGGGTTCCTGCTGAACCTGACAGCGCTGGTGCCCGATGCGAGCCGGCTCAATCCGCTGGCGGGGTTGCGCCGGCTGGCGGGGCTGGACAGCCTGGTGGAGGCGGTCAAATCGATCGCCAAGATCGGCGCCATCGGGGCGGCGATCTGGTTTGTGCTGTCCGGGGATCTGCGCAAGCTGGCGAGTGCGCCGCTGCTAGACGAAGCGGGGCTGCTGCGGGAGATCGGGCGGGGTGTTGGTCGGGTCCTGCTGGCGGGGTTGGCGGTGCAGGCGGTGATCGCGGGGGCGGATCTGTTCTGGGTGCGATTTCGCCATTTGCGCGGATTGCGCATGAGCAAGGTGGACATCCGCGACGAGGCCAAGGAATCGGATGGCGATCCGAAGATAAAGGCACGGATACGCCAGATACGGATGCAGCGGGCGCGGCGGCGGATGCTGGCGGCGGTGCCGCAGGCAACGGTGGTGGTCACGAACCCCACGCATTACGCGGTGGCGCTTGCCTATGACCGGACCCGGAACGCGGCTCCGCGGGTGCTGGCCAAAGGGGTGGATTCCATGGCGGCCCGGATCCGCGAGGCGGCACAGGCGCATGGCATACCGCTGGTGGCCAATCCGCCGCTGGCGCGGGCTTTGTACCGGGTGGAACTGGACCAGGATATTCCGGCCGAGCATTTCCAGGCGGTGGCCGAAATCATCGCCTATGTCTGGCGCCTCAGCCATGCAAACCGGCGGTGACGCTTCAGAACAGCGATAGCTGCGATTCGGCGAAGCCTTTTTTGCTATCGTTCGGGACGGCGAATTTTGCGCAGTCCAGGCCTTCGCGGGCTTCGTCCAGGCCCCATTTGCGGGTGGCGCGGACGAACCGCTTCAGCAGCAGTTCGGCGTAGACCCCCTGGCCGGAAAAGCGGTGATGGAAGCGCGCATCGTTCAGCTCGCCGGCACGGGTGTCGCGGATCAGGTTCAGCACGTGTTTGGCGCGATCGGGGAAATGCGTGATCAGCCAGTCCTCGAACATCTGGCGCAGTTCATGCGGCAGCCGCAGCAGCACATAGCCGGCATGGCTGGCGCCGGCGCGCGAGGCGGCTTCGAGGATCTTCTCAAGCTCGGAATCGTTCAGCCCGGGGATCATCGGCGCGGTCAGCACGCCCGCCGGCACGCCGGCGCGGGCCAGTTCGCTGATCGCCGCCAGACGGCGGGCCGGCGTGGCGGCGCGCGGCTCCATCTTGCGGGCAAGTGCGGGGTCCAGCGTTGTCACCGACAGATAGACCCTGGCCAGGTTGCGCCGCGCCATCGAGGACAGGATGTCGAGGTCGCGCAGCACGCCGGCCGATTTGGTGACGATCCCGACCGGATGATTGAACCGGTCCAGCACTTCCAGGATCGAGCGGGTGAGCTTCAATGTCCGTTCCACCGGCTGATAGGGATCGGTGTTGGTTCCCAGCGCCATGCTGCGCACCGCATAGCCCGGTTTTCGCAGTTCCTTCTCCAGCAATTCGGCGATTTCCGGCTTGAAGATCAATTTGGTTTCAAAATCGAGCCCGGGTGAATAGCCGAGATAGGCGTGCGTCGGGCGGGCGAAGCAATAGACGCAGCCATGCTCGCAGCCGCGATACGGGTTGATCGATCGGTCGAAGCCGATATCGGGCGACGTGTTCCAACTGATCGCCGAACGGCTGGCGTCGCGGGTCAGGGTCGTGGCCAGGGCGGGCAGGGCTTCGATCTCGCTGAGATCGCCGAGCGCCCCCCAGCCATCGTCGAACGGCATGCCGGCCAGGCTGTCGAAGCGCACGGGGGGGTTGGTGGTGGCGCCGCGGCCGCGTCGGGCCAGCGAGCGATGACGTTCCACCGGCGCCGGATCGGCTGACCCGGCTTGCGCGAGGGCGGCCAGGGCGTCGGTGTCCGGTTCGGAACGGCGCAGTTCCGCGTATCCGTCCGTGGGGCGATGCCCGGAGCCGGGATGATTGTCAGGATCGGTGTGTACGCGCATGATCTGTTCCCTTTCCGTTCAGCGGTCAGAATGACGGGCCAAACCTCGGCCGTCAAGAACAAAATAGGAACAAAATCTGTCAGCCGTTCACATCTCGGTTGTGCTCCCGGTGCTGAACGCGGCCGGATTTCTGCCGGCGACGCTTGCCTCACTGGCAGGCGAGCCGGTGGCGGAAATCGTGGTGGCCGATGGCGGCAGTGCCGATGCAAGCGTGCGCATCGCGGCGGCCGCCGGCGCGCGGGTGATCGCGGCACCGCGCGGGCGCGGCGCGCAACTGGCCGCCGGCATTGCCGCGGCGCGGCAGGACTGGTTGTTGCTGCTGCACGCCGACACAAGGCTTGGCGAGCGGTGGCGCGAGGCGGTGGCCGCGCATATCGCCGGCACGGCGGAGCGGGCGGCGTATTTCGGCTTTGCCTTGGCCAGCGATGACCCCCGTGCGCGCCGGTTGGAGCGGCTGGTGGCCTGGCGCTGCCGGGTTTTTGCGCTGCCCTATGGCGATCAGGGATTGCTGATCCATCGCGATCTGCTGGAAAGGATCGGTGGGGTCCGGGCGTTACCGCTGATGGAGGATGTCGATCTGATCGGCCGGCTGGGCCGGCGGCGTCTGGTGGGGCTGGCGGTGCCGGCGGTCACCTCGGCGGAAAAATGGGAGCGGGACGGCTGGCTGCGCCGGTCGGCGCGCAATCTGGGTTGCCTGGCGCTGTATCGCCTCGGCCTGCCGCCCCGGCTGATCCGCGGGTTTTATGGATGAAGGATGTGGTGATCGTCTTTGCCCGCGCGCCTCGGCTCGGCACGGTTAAACGCCGTCTGGCCCGTGGTATCGGCGACCGGGCGGCGCTGCGGTTCCACGCGGCAACCCTGCGAAACCTGCTGCGCGGCCTCGCCCGCCAGAGGCGGTTCCGCACAGTCATCGCGCTGACCCCGGATCGCGCCCGGATGCGCCTGCCCGCCGGGGTCGGGCGGATTGGCCAGGGCCCCGGTGGTATGGGCCAGAGTGATTTAGGTCGGCGCATGCTGCACGCGTTCTGCCGTTTCCCCCGTGGCCGGGTGGCCCTGGTCGGGTGCGACATTCCCGAGCTGTGCACCGCCGATCTGCGGGCCGCGTTCCGCGCCCTCGGCTGCGCGGACGCCGCCTTCGGCCCGGCGCAGGATGGCGGCTATTGGCTGGTGGCGATGGGCCCGCGGCGCCCCACCCGGCCGTTTCGCCGCGTGCGCTGGTCCAGCGCCGATGCGCTGGCCGATACGCTGACCAATTTCGGTAGCCGCCGGGTGGCGATGCTTCGCCGGCTCAACGATATCGATACAGCGGCAGATTATCGGCAGTGGCGGAAAGAAAACCTTCCATAGGAAACCGGTTTTATCTCCGTTATTGCGGCGGCTTGGTCAGGTGCTCCTGTAGCCGGGGCATCAGTTCGACCAGATTGCAGGGGCGGAAACGATTATCCAGCTGATGCACCAGAATATCGTCCCAGCCGTCCCTGACCGCGCCCGAGCTGCCCGGCAGCGCGAACAGGTAGGTGCCGCCGGCAACGCCGCCGATGGCGCGGGACTGGATCGTGGATGTGCCGATCTTCTGATAGCTGAGCATGCGGAACAATTCGCCAAATCCCTCGATCCGCTTGTCCAGCACACGATCGAAAGCTTCCGGGGTGACATCGCGGCCGGTGACGCCGGTGCCGCCGGTGGTGATCACCACGTCGATGGTTTTATCCGCGATCCATTTCCGTAGACACATCTCGATCCGCCCGGCATCGTCCGTCTCGATCGTACGGATCGCAACGATATGTCCGGCCTGGACGATGCGTTCGGCCAGGATCGCGCCGGACGTATCGGTTTCAAGTGTGCGCGTATCGGAGACCGTCAGCACGGCGATATGGACCGGAATAAACCGACGGCTTTCGTCAATGCCTGGCATGGCCGGCTCCTGGATCAATGCAGTCTTACGAGCGTGGCATTCGGCGATGTGGCGTTCGGGAGCTGGGCGTTCGGGAGTGGGGCGCCTCGCTGGGCCTCTCGCCCGGCGGCGACAAAGCGCGGAAAACTGCCGGCCGCGAGCTCGGCCAGGCTGGGCGCGGGCAGCTCCAGCCGGGCCGCATAGATCCAGGTATAGACCAAAGCATGCTGCACGAAGCGGCGGGTTTCGGTATTGGGGATGGCCTCGATGAACAGCAGCGGATCGCCGCCATGGCGGATCGCCGGCCCCCATCGCAAAAAACTGCCGGGTCCGGAATTGTAGCTGGCGAGAATGCGGATCAGATCGCCGCCGATCCCCTCCTGCCCCGCCAGATAGGCGACATAGCGCTGGCCCAGCTCCAGATTGAGCGCGGGCTCATGCAGGCTGCCGAGCGGTGCGCCGCCGGCCATGTATTTCGCCGTCACCGGCATGATCTGCATCAATCCGCGCGCGCCAACCGGGGAGATGGCCGTGGTGTCGAAATTCGATTCCAGCCGCGTCAACGCGTAGACGATGGCCGGATCCACCAGAAACCCGCCGCGGGGCTTCAACCTCGGTACTGGAAAACGCAGCTCATCGCGCGGCTGGCCATCGGCGACCTGAACCAGGGCGGCCAGCTGGGCGGTCAGATCGGTCAGGCCGGCGGCCTTGGCGACCAGCAGCAGGGATCGCTGCATGCCCGGACTGGCGTGAATCGACGGCCACAGGCCGCGCAATTCCGCCTCGGCGCGGTCGGGCTGGCCGACCTGCAACAGCGCGAAGGCCCGCCTGCCCGGCGCCAGGGCGGCGATGGCGGCTACATCGGCCTCGCCCAGCACGTCGCGCGAGCGTGAGAAGCCGTATGGCAGGCCGAGCGTGCTGCGCGCCAGCAGGCCATGGAAGGTGCGCTTTTCCTGTGCCGCCCGATGCATCCAGGGACTGAAACCGGCAGGATCGCCGGTGCGGACATGCGCCCGCGCGGTCCAGAACGCCGCGGCCGCGCGCTGCGCGGCGGTGGCGATCGGCGCGCCGGCGGCGCGCTCGAAGTAAGTCCGCGCCACATCCGGCCGATCGAGCCGCCACGCGGCCAGACCCGCCACATAGCCCGCCAGCGCTACCTGTTCATCGGCATGGCCGTGGCGTATGGCGGCGATGGCGACACCCAGCGCCTCCTCATCGCGGTTCTGGCTGAACAGGGTCTGTGCCACCTCGGCGCGCAGCTGCATCGCGTAGGCCGGCGACAGGCCTGGGGTGCCCGCGATCAGGCGCAGCGCGGCGGCGGCATTACCCTCCCGCGCCCGCTCGTTCACCGAGCGGTCCAGCGCGGAATTGCGGGACAGATGCCGGTCCTGTGGATCGGTGTCTTCCGGCACCGGATCGGGCAGGCCTTCGCTGAGCAAGGGGAACGCCGCCGGCTCCGGCAGGGAACCGGCGCTGTTCGGCTGGCGGCGGAGCAGAAATTCGCGGATCGCGGGCGCGTCCGGCTGATCGGAGAACCGGGCCATCCAATCGGCCAGCTCCGGCACCGAACTGCGATAGAACCGGCCCCGATAGCGTTGGGCAAGGATAGGGCCCAACAGCGTGGTGTCGGTCAGCAATTCGGTCTCGCGGATGGCCTCGGACACGCTGCCGCGCTCCTGCAGCGCGAATACCCGGCGGACGCGGATGGCCTCGCTCGGCGCCAGCGGGTGCGGCAGCATTCCATCGCCGCCGCCACGCGTGGCGTTGCGTGGGAATGCCATCGCGGATTCGTCGCCATTTCCCGAGCCAAGAATTTGTGCGTGCGCGGCTGAGACCATGGCCCCGGCAAGCAATGCTGCCCCGGCGAGAAATGCCCGGGCGGCGGGAAGGCGGGAGAGCGTATGTCCGATCCCTCGCATAGGAGACGGTGACTAGCCTTAACCGATCGCCGCTGCAACCCACATCCATGAGACCCATCTCATGGCGCGAGGCCGACCGCCGCAAGTTCAACCGGTTAGGCCGATTCGCATGGCAGATGCCCGCCATTACGCCCGCATCACGGTGGCGGCTCGGGATGCAATATCCGGCTCAGCCGGCGCAGATCGGCCCATGCCTCCCGCCGCTGCGCCGGGGTCTGCATGACCGCGGCGATGCTGGCGCTGGCGAGCGTGGGGATCGGCTCGGCCAGCCTTGGAACCTCCAGCTGCACCCAGGTCCCGCGCGGCCGGCGGCGCTGGACCGGCGGCAGCAGCGCGCGCGCCGCCAGGGCGCTGAACAGCACGATGCAGCGCGGCCGGGTCAACCCGATCAGCCGCCACAGGAACGGCAGGCAGGCGGCCAGTTCGGCCGGGCTCGGCGGTCGGTCGCCGGGCGGGCGCCACGGGATCAGCGGGGTCAGCAAGGTCTGGCCGCGCGACAGCCCGATGCTGGCCAGCATGCGGTCCAGATAGGCGCCCGGCGCGCCGGCGAACGGCCGGCCGGCCCGGTCCTCGTCCGCCCCCGGCGCGTCGCCGATCAGCAATAGCCCGGAGCCGGGATCGCCCTCGGCGAAAACCAGGGATGTGGCGGTTTCGCGCAGCGCACAGCCGTCAAATTCGTCAACTGCGCGGCGCAACGCAGCCAGATCGCCGGCCGCCGCGGCGGCCTGCGCCGCGCGGAAAGCCGCCTGGGCGGCCTGGGTCAGCGCCGGCGCGGCGGGAGGTGGCCGAGCGGCGGCGAGTTGAACGGGGGGTGCTGCGATCGGCACCACCATCGGCGCCGGCATGCGCAAACGGTTCACCGGCGCGTCCTCCAGCGCCTCGTCGGCCCCGAGGTCGATTTGCAGCCGCAGGGCGGCCAGCAGATCGGTGCTGCCCCACTCCCTGACCGATATGTCCCTGAAGGGTGGTTCCATGCTGAATTTCTGGCGCCCAGGTGAATTTTGCGCAACAGCGCCATTATATCCTAAGGAGGACGCGCACGCTGCGAAGGGACCGAACATGGCCGACGACCAATCCGCCCAGCAAGCTCCACGCGAGGCGATGGAATTCGACGTCGTGGTGGTCGGCGCCGGCCCCTCCGGCCTCGCTGCCGCCATCCGGCTGAAACAGCTGGCACCCGAGGCCAGCGTGTGCGTGGTGGAAAAGGGCGCCGAGGTGGGGGCACATATTCTATCGGGCGCGGTGCTGGAGCCGCGCGCGCTGAACGAGCTGATCCCCGACTGGGCGGCCCGCGGCGCGCCGCTGGAGACGCCGGCGGGGGAAGACAAGTTCCTGTTCATGACCGAAACCCGTTCCATCCGCCTGCCGACGCCGCCGCAGATGCACAACCATGGCAACTACATAGTTTCACTTGGAAATGTCTGCCGCTGGCTGGCGACGCAGGCCGAAGAACTGGGCGTGGAGATCTATCCGGGCTTCGCCGCCGCCGAAGTGCTGGAGGAGGACGGGCGCGTGGTTGGCATCGCCACCGGCGACATGGGGGTGGGCCGCGACGGCAAGCCGACCGATAATTTCGCCCGCGGCATGGAATTGCGCGCCACCTACACGCTGTTCGCCGAGGGCTGCCGCGGGTCGCTGGCGAAACATCTGATGCAGCGCTACAATTTGCGCGAGGGCGTCGATCCGCAGACCTATGCCATCGGCATCAAGGAAATCTGGGAGATCCCGGCCGAAAACCACCAGCCGGGACTGATCGAGCATGCGATGGGCTGGCCGCTGGACAGTGCCACCTATGGCGGCGCGTTCGTCTATCATTTCGGTAACAATCTGGTTTCGTACGGCTATGTGATCGGCCTGGATTACCGCAATCCCTGGCTGTCGCCGTTCGAGGAGATGCAGCGCTTCAAGGCCCATCCGGACATGCGCAAGCATTTCGCCGGCGGCCGGCGCGTCTCATATGGCGCGCGCGCGTTAAACGAGGGCGGCCTGCAATCGATCCCCCGACTGACCTTTCCCGGCGGCGCGCTGATCGGTTGTGCGGCGGGGTTCCTGAACGTGGCAAAAATCAAGGGCAGTCACACCGCGATGAAATCCGGCATGCTCGCCGCCGAAGCGGTGGCGGCGGCTTTGGCCGATGGCCGCGCCGCCGAGCCGACAGGATATGGCGATTTGATCCGCAACAGCTGGGTATGGGAGGAGCTATCCGCGGTGCGCAACATCCGCCCGGGTTTCGCCAAGTTCGGCCGCTGGGGCGGGCTGGTCAACGCGGCTGTGGATACCTACGTGTTTCGCGGCAAGGCGCCCTGGACCCTGCACCAGAAGCACCCCGACAACGAGTCGCTGACCGATGCCGCGTCGGCCCTGCAGATCGCCTATCCGAAGCCGGACGGCGTGCTTACCTTCGATCGCAACTCCTCGGTGTTCATCAGCAACACCAATCACGAGGAGAACCAGCCGGTGCATCTGACGTTGCTCGATCCGGCGGTGGCGATTGAGGTGAACTGGCAGCGCTACCGCAGCCCGGAGACGCGCTACTGCCCGGCCGGCGTCTATGAAATCATCGGTGCCGAGGAGGGCGCGCCGAAGCTGCAGATCAACGCGCAGAACTGCGTGCACTGCAAGACCTGCGACATCAAGGACCCGACCCAGAACATCAACTGGGTGACCCCGGAAGGCGGCGGCGGACCGGTATATCCCGGCGGCATGTAGTCCCGTTGGAGGGGACAGAGGGAGCGGCGCTCCCCCTGTTCCGGTGGGCTATTGTTTGGCGATGATCTTGTCGCGGATCTTGTCGTAGACGCCCTGCGAAACGATCTTCTTGGATACCAGATCGTCCTTCCCCCGATACGGCCGCCCGGCGATGATGGCCTTGGCCCGCGCCGGCCCGATCTGCGGCACCGCGGTCAGTTCCGCCTCCGAGGCGGTGTTGATATCGACCAGCGCAACCTTCGCCGGCATGGCAGCGGCGGCCGGCGCCTTGCCGGGAGCGGTGGCGGTGGCCGGCGCCTGCGCTCCGGCAGGGCCGAAGGCGAACGTTGCCGGCAGCGCCAGGGCGACGGCGAGAGCCAAGATGCGAGAGTAGTTCATCCGGATTTCCTTTTCGGTCGGTGGAGGGAAGGCCGCTTTGCGCCGCACTGGCGCAGTTTGCGGGGTCGGCTTGGGGTTGTGGCCAGCCTGCCCCGATCAGGCGCCGGGCCGGGACAGCCGCGTGCGATCGCTGTGCACGATCACGACGCCATCCCCGACCCGGAAACCAAGCTCGTTGGTCTGCACGACGGCGATCG
The DNA here is from genome assembly GCA_043742865.1 of Acetobacteraceae bacterium. Lineage (GTDB taxonomy): Bacteria > Pseudomonadota > Alphaproteobacteria > Acetobacterales > Acetobacteraceae > PALSA-911. Next base: position 7,981 of record JAYTXR010000098.1, on the reverse strand, counting down.
TCCCGCCTTCCGCCACGCGGACAATAAAATCCATCTTGGGGCCCAAATTCTGGCCGGAACCGGGCTCGCCTGCGGCCGGGCCGGACGCCGCCAAGGCCAGGCCTTCAAGCGCATCGGCGCCGGACCCGGCGGGTTCGATCGGACGCATTGCCAAAGGACGCATCGCCAGGATCGTGCCGGCCGAGTTCGCCGCCTGGGCGCGGGGTGGGGGCATGGCGGGCGCGCAGGCGCTGAGCCAGATATCGGCGCTGAACGCGACCGCGCCAGCAAGCAGCCCGGCTCGGATCGGGCGGCAGGTCATCTGAAGACCCAGGCGCAAAAGCCCCTCCTTCCGGTCGGTGTGGCGAGTCGGCATCAGGTCGCTCCGCAAAAATCGTATCTCCGACTCGGTCAGCGATAACATATTGCCCAGAACAACGGTATCGGATAATGGGTTAGGGGCGATTGCTGATTCCCCACCTGAGCGACGGCCTCTCGGCCGGCGTGGTACAGGGTTTTTTATCTGGCCGGTTCCGGCCACGCTTCGACGGAGGCCACCTGCGGATGACGCTTCTTCCCCGCTCCCCCGCCGCCACATCCGTCTGGTGGCGAACGCTCGGATGCCTGGCTGCGTTGGGCCTGTTATCGGCCTGCGGCACTGGCCCGAGGGTCAGTGCCACCGATGAAGCGGCGCAATACGCCGCCAGGGCGCATGGCGATTACCGCCCGCCTGGGCCGCCAGGGGATCCCTGGGGACCGTATATAAGGGAAGCCTCCAAGCGCTTCGACGTCCCCGATCGCTGGATCCGGGAAGTGATGCGTCAGGAATCGGGCGGGTCGCTGTATCATGGCGGCCGCCTGGTGACCTCCGGCGCCGGCGCGATGGGGTTGATGCAGGTGATGCCCAACACCTATGACGAACTGCGCGAGCGCTACAATCTGGGATCGGATCCGTACGATCCGCACGAGAATATTCTGGCCGGCACCGCCTATCTGCGGGAGATGTACGACATCTATGGCTCGCCGGGCTTTCTGGCCGCCTATAACGCCGGACCGACCCGTCTCGACGACTACCTGAGCAACAACCGCACGCTGCCGGACGAGACGCGCAAATACGTCGCCGCGATCGGCCCGCGGCTGGCCGATGCCTCCCCCAACCGGCGCTCGCCGGCCGAGCAATACGCGATGAATGAGCTGCCGACCTCTATTCCGGCGGGCACCCGCTACGGCCGGAACGGCGCGCCGCCAGTCAGCGCCAGCAGCTTCGCCTACCGGATCGATCCGGGCGCAAGCCGTCGGGGCGAAAGTCCGGGCGGCGTGCCCGCGCCGACCCCTGGGCCGGTGCAGGTCGCTCAATTGGCCGAACCGCCGCGCGCGCCGGCGGCACCGGAGCGGGTTGAGCAGGTGGCGATGGTGGTGCCGCCTGTCCCCGAGATCGAGCAGGTTGCCATGTATGTGCCGCCATCGCCGGCGCGTTCGCGGTTCCGCCTGATCGCATCGGCCCAGGCCGCTGAGCCGGTACCGATGCGCCGGGGCAGTCCGGCGGGTGGGAACTGGGCAATCCAGGTGGGGGCTTTCGGCAGCGAGAGCCTCGCCCATGCCGCTTTGGGGTCCGCCAGGGATCAGGCACGCGATCCGCTGGCCAGCGCGCATGCCGCCGTTTTCAGCGTGCATCAGCCGAGGGGCACGCTGTATCGCGCCCGCATGGTCGGGCTGTCGCGCGATGCGGCGGTGCAGGCCTGCGGCAAGCTCAGCCACAAATCGGGCTGCATCGTGTTGTCGCCGGACGCGCAATCCTGACGCCGATCGGCGGGCAGCTTTAATGGCCTGACGCCGATCGGCGTGGTGCTTTAATGGGTTGAAGCAGAGAGGATGCGCCGATAGGGTTCCGTCAGCGCCGGGGCAGCGAACCGGCTTTGCAAGGATTGCCCATGAACGCCCGCCCTCCCCAGGCTTTGCCCAGCGTCACGCCGGCGGAAATGGAATTGCTGATCTCGCGCACCGGCATGTCGCTGAATGCCGGCCAGATGGCCGATCTGGTGCTGGCCTGGCGGCAGGTTTCCGCCATCGCCGCGACGATCCCGCGCCGGGCGGTCCCGGCCGACGATTTCGCCTTCGCCTTTCGCTTGCCCCCTCCAGGCTCGGGTTCGGGTCCGGCGGCCCGGTCAAAACCGGCTTTGGCCAAACCGGCTTCGGCAAAGCCTAAGACCGGCAAATCCATCCGATGACCCAGCGGCAGGCGGACAGCCAGACCGCGGCGATCCCGCCGTTCCTGACCATCGCCGAGGCGGGAAGGCTGATCGCGCGTAAAAAGATTTCTCCGCTGGAGCTGGTGCGTGCGCTGCTGGTGCGCATCGAGGCGTTGAACCCGCAATTGCATGCGTTCCTGACCGTCACTGAGACCCAGGCGCTGGCCGGCGCGCGCGCCGCCGAACGCGCCATCAAGGCGGGCAAGACCGGGCCGCTGCTGGGCATCCCGCTGGCCTACAAGGATATTTACGAGACCGCCGGCATCCGCACCACCGCGCATTCGCGGATTCTGGCCGATAACATACCGTCCACCACGGCCGAAACCATCCGCCGACTGAGTGCGGCCGGCGCGCCGATGCTGGGCAAGCTGGCGACGCATGAATTCGCCATCGGTGGCCCGGCCTTCGACCTGCCCTGGCCGCCGGCCTGCAACCCCTGGGATACCGGACGCTTCACCGGAGGGTCCAGCTCCGGCTCCGGTGCGGCGGTTGCCGCCGGGCTGTGCCTGGGGTCGCTGGGTTCGGACACTGGCGGCTCCATCCGCCTGCCTTCCGCCTATTGCGGCATCGCCGGCTTGAAACCCACCCCCGGCCTGGTGTCGCGCCGCGGCGTCATCCCGTTGGCCCCCAGCCTTGACACCGCCGGCCCGATGGCCTGGACCGCCGAGGATTGCGCGATATTGCTGGATGCGATCGCCGGCCATGACCCGGCCGATCCGGCCTCGGTCGCCCGGCCGGCCATCGGTTACGCCCGCGCCATCGCCGCCCCGGTGAAGGGGCTGCGCGTCGGTGTGCTGCGCGGCTTCTTCGAGCGCGACGTGCCGGCGAGCCCGGAGATGGCGAAGATGATGGCCAACGCGATCGCGGTGTTGAAGGATCTGGGCTGCAAGCTGGAGGACGTCGCGCTGCCCTCGGTGCATGACTACAACGCGGTCGGCAGGGTGATTATCTCCGCCGAGGCCTACGCCCAGCACGAGGCGAACCTGAAGACCCGTCTGGGGGATTATTCCCGCGTGTTCCGGGTCCGCGTGCTGGCCGGCGGGCTGCTGCGCGCGGCCGATTACCTGGCCGCCCAGCGCCGCCGGACCGAGCTGATCGCACAGACGGCCGAAATATTCAGCCGCTTTGACGTGCTGGTGACCCCGGCCACCGCCGGTGCGGCGCCGATGCTGGCGGATCAGCGGCCGGACGAGGGTTTTTCGCAGCCATTCATCACCACGGTGGCGAACGTGGCGGGTCTGCCGTCGATGGTGGTCTGCGGCGGCTTCACCCAGCAGCGCAAAGGCGGCAACGGCAAGCATGGCGGTGGCCTGCCATTGGGTTTGGAGATCCTGGGCGCGGCCTGGAACGACGCCACAGTGCTAAGGGTCGGTCATCATTTCGAGCGCGCATCCGGCACCCGCAATCTGCGGCCGACGCTGTAGCGATATCGTTGGTCGGAGTGAGAGGATTCGAACCTCCGGCCCCTGCGTTCCGAACACAGTACTCTACCAGGCTGAGCTACACTCCGACCGAGCCGCGGCATATAGCCCCGCTTGCGCCATCCGGCAAGCGAGGCACCACCCGCGAACCGGAATCAAACCAGCGCCGAGGTTCCGCCCTGGGTCGCCGGCAGCGCGGTCAGCCGCGCCAGCACCCCGGCAACCCCCTCGACCGGCTCATACAGGTTCCGGGTATCGGGCCGGGCGAAGCCCATAGCGATCGCCGAATCGAGCGCGGCCAGCAGCGGGCGCGCGGATCCGTTGATGTCGCAGATCAGGATCGGCTTGTCGTGCAGCTTCAATTGCCGCCAGGTGATGATCTCGATGGTCTCGTCCAGGGTGCCGAGGCCGCCGGGCATGGCGACGAACGCGTCCGCCAGTTCGGCCATCCGCATCTTGCGGCTGTGCATGGTGTCGGTGACCGTCAGCTCGGTCAGGCCCGGATGCGCGACCTCAAGCAGCTGCAGGAACTCCGGGATCACGCCAGCAACCTGCCCGCCGGCCGCCACCGCCGCGTCGGCCAGGATCCCCATCAGCCCGATCCGGCCACCGCCATAGACCAGCCGTATCCCCGCCTGCGCCAGCCCCCGGCCGAGCCCACGCATCGCCTCGGCGAAATCGGGGTCGAACCCCATGCGGGACCCGCAGAACACGGCGACGGATTTGATGCCAGACATAAAATAGCCTCCAAGGTATCGCAACAGCGACGGCCAACATCGGTTGGGACGAAAAAAGGCCCTGGACGCCGATCGTCGCTCGGTTATCGTAGCGCGGGGTTGGCTGAACGAAAACAAGGGGAGATTTGTCTATGGATAAGCGCGTGATTTATTACGGCCTTGCCGCGTTGCTGACCGCCGGCACGGTGGCCTCGCTGCCTGCTATCGCCCAAACCGCCCAAACCGCCAATATCATCCTCATTCGGCAAGCCGGACAAAGCCTGATCGGCGCGACGTTCGGCGGATTGAAAACCGCGATTGACGCCAAGGTCGACGTGAAACCTCTCGCCGCACGGGCCGACGCGATGGTGAAATGGGCCAAGGTGTTCCCGCTCCAGTTCCCGGCGGGCTCCGATACCGGTGCTCCCACCAAGGCGCTGCCAACGATCTGGTCGGACCGCGCGGGATTCGAGAAAGCCGACGCCAATTTTGTTGAAGCCGCCGAAAAACTATCGGTGCTGGCCAAGGCCGGCGATGCGGACGGTTTTGCCGCGCAGTGGAAGGCGACCGGCGATACCTGCACCGCCTGCCACAAGGATTATCGCGCCAAGTAGCGGCATTTTCGTCAATCACAACATCGTCGCAACCAGCGTCGCCAGAACCGCGGCGCTGGCGATTACCACGGCGGCGCGCAGCTTGCTTGCCATAAGCGGCGCACGGATCGACGTCGGCAGCAGCTTGACGCCGGTGATCATCGTCCTTGTCAGGTTGTGACGCTTCAACAGCCAATAAGCCAGAATGGCGCCGACATGCACCAGCACGGCCAGTTCGATCAGGGTGAAATTGATCGAATGGATCGTGCCCAGCCGGTCGCTCCATGCCTTGCCAACATATTTGGCCAGGGGCCCTTCCGCCGTAACGTCGTCATTGGCGCACAGCCCCGTCGCTACCTGGACCAGCAGCAGAACCAGCAACAGCATCACCATCCAACTACCGGCGACGTTGTGTCCCACCTCCAAATCCGGTTCACGGACCAGCAGTTGCCGCAGATGACGCAAGGCCCCGGCGGGGGATTTCACGAAGGAGACAAAACGCGAGGTTTCCGACCCCAAAAACCCCCAGATAAGCCGAAAGATCAGCATGCCCACCATCGCGTAGCCGGACAGGAAATGCAGCCGCGTCCAGCCTATCTGGTCGGTGAACCAGCTTGCCAGCACCAGCAGAACGATCGACCAGTGGAATACCCGGGTCGGCAGGTCCCAGATTTTAACCGGGCGCAAAGCAGGCGGCGGATCGGCGTCTCGCATCCGGAACTCCCTGAGACGGTGGATATGGACCCTCGCTAACGCAACTTTCCCGGGTCCGCCAGCGACCGTCGGGGCAATGGCTTGAATAAAACAAGGTCAGGGGCTCTGCCCCTGAACCCCGCTAAGGGCCAGCCCTTAGAACCCCATACTCAGTTAGGGGTGCGCAAAAGGGTTTACCCGGACCTTGTTTGCTCAAGTGACCGCCCAGGTCTAGGGTTTCCGGCATGGTCGACCTTCCCGCCCACCCCAAACGGTCGAATGGATTGCGTCCCGCGATCTGGATCGGGCTGGGCCTCGCCGCCGTATTGGGGGTGGTTGGGTTGGGCCTATGGGGTCCATTGGAAGTCGATCCCGCCAAACCTTTGCAAACTGCCAGGACATCGGACCAGGCCGGCATTCCGAGCCCGGTTCGGATCGCGCCGTCGTTCGATGTCGTGCGCGTCAATCCCGCCGGCGACACCGTGATCGCCGGACGCGCCGCGCCGGGCGCGGAGGTGGTCATTCGCCAGTCCGGCCGCGAAATCGGCCGCGCCCGCGCCGACGATCGCGGCGAATGGGTGTTTCTGCCCACCCAACCGCTCGAATCCGGCGCCCAGGAGCTGACGCTCGGGGTGCTCATGGCGGACGGGTCCGAAATCGCCGGTGCCGGATCGGTGCTGCTGGTGGTGCCGGAACGAGTGCCCTCCGCGCGGCTGGCGTCCGGTGCGGCTTCCGGCACGGCCGTGGCGGTGCTGTCGGACGCCGCCGGCGCGCCGCGCGTGCTGCAGAACGGAACCGACAAGGCCCGAGGCATCCTGGGTCTCGACGCCGTGGAATACGACGATCAGGGGCAGCTGCGCTTCGCCGGCAGTGCTCCGCCCGGCGCGCGGGTGCGGGTGCAGATCGACGACCGGGTGGCCGGGGAGGCCGTTGCCGACTCGGGCGGCGTCTGGACCCTGATCCCATCGAGCCCGGTCACGCCCGGGGCACACCGGCTGCGGCTGGACCGGCTCGGCACAGACGGGCAGGTCGCCGAGCGGGCCGACTACCCGTTCCAGCGGGACAATCTGACGGCGACGGAACGGGCCGAGGGGAGCATCGTCGTGCACCCCGGCAACAATCTTTGGCTGCTGGCCCGTGGCCGCTACGGCGAGGGCGCGCGCTACACGGTCATCTACGCCGCCAACCGCGCGACGCTGAAGGACCCCGCGAAGATCTATCCGGGGCAGGTCCTGGTGCTGCCGCCGGCGGATTCGGCCCGGCCAAATCTTGAGCCAAATCTTGCGCCAAATCTTGCGCCAAATCTTGCCCCAAATCTTGCGGGAAAAAGATGATCCCCCCATAACCCGCTGACGCAGGGACCCGCCTGCCCAGCACCCGGACATTCCTTATGGCCATCGCCGAAACCTTCCGCATGGTGCTAGCACCGCCGCATCCAGCCGGCCGCCCGTTCCTTCTGGGCGGCGTGGCCGCGCTGCTGCTCGGCCTGGCCTTCGGCGCCTGGCTGGCCTGGCTGGGCCTCGGCTTCACGCTGTTTTGCCTGTATTTCTTCCGCGACCCCGAACGCGTGCCGCCGCCCCGTCCCGGCCTGGTGCTGGCCGGCGCTGACGGGCGCGTCGTTGGGGTGGGGCCGGCGGTCCCACCGGCGGAGCTCGGGCTTGGCACGGCGCCGCTGCCGCGGATCGCCATCTTCCTGTCGGTGCTGGACGTGCATGTGAACCGGGTGCCGGCAGACGGCACGATCACCCGCATCGCCTATCGCCACGGTAAATTCCTCAACGCCAGCCTGGATAAGGCATCCGACGAAAACGAGCACAACGCGCTGGCCATCCGCCTGCCGGATGGGCGGGAGATGGCGGTGGTGCAGATCGCCGGTCTGATCGCCCGGCGCATCGTCTGTGATGTGCGCCAGGGCGATGCGGTCCGGGCCGGCGACCGCTTCGGCATCATCCGCTTCGGCAGCCGCACCGATCTCTATCTGCCGGCGGGGGTGGAGCCGCTGGTCGCCGTCGGGCAGATCATGATCGGCGGAGAAACCGTGGTGGCGCAGCTGTGATGAATGTCACCCAGATCAATCCGCCCGCGCCGGATCATCCCGAACCAACCCTGGGGCGGGGCTCGCCGATGCGCCGGCTGCGCGGGCTGCGGCCGCGCACCCGCCCACGCTTCCGCGGCCTGTCCTTCAACCGGATGCTGCCGAACATCCTGACCATGCTGGGACTATGCGCCGGCCTCACCTCCATGCGCTTCGGTCTGGAGGGGCGCTTCGGCCTGGCCGCCACGGCGCTGGTTGTCGCCGGCGCGATCGACGGGCTGGACGGCAGGCTGGC
>JAYTXR010000097.1:0-11219 GCA_043742865.1 Acetobacteraceae bacterium | reverse complement strand
GTGGACGAAGTGCTGCAGCAAAAACTCTCCAAACTGATGTTCGAGGGTCCGGCCGAAGAACTGACCCTGACCGAGAACACCCAGCCGGCGCTTATGGCGATGTCGCTGGCGGTTCTGCGCGTGCTGGAATCCGAGGGGGGGTTCACGCTGGCGCAGAAGGCCATTCTGGTGGCCGGCCATTCGCTAGGCGAGTACAGCGCCCTGGCCGCCGCCGGCAGCTTTTCGGTCGCCGATGCGGCACGGCTGCTGCGGCGGCGCGGCCAGGCCATGCAGAAGGCGGTTCCCGCCGGCGAGGGCGCGATGGCCGCCCTGCTGGGCGTGGAGATGGAGCAGGCGATCGCGATCTGCGAGGCCGCATCCCTGGTGCCCGACAGCGTGACCGCCGATCGCCCCAACGGCATCCGCGAGGTGGTGGAGCCGGCCAACGACAACGGCGGCGGGCAGGTGGTGATCTCCGGCCATCGCCTGGCGGTCGAGCGGGCGATCGAGGAGGCGAAAGCGCGCGGCGTGCGCCGGGCGATGCTGCTGCCGGTGTCGGCACCGTTCCATTGCGCGCTGATGGCGCCGGCAGCGGAGGCGATGGCCGAGGCGTTCGAGAAGACCCCGCCGCGCGCGCCGCTGGTGCCGCTGATCGCCAATGTGTCCGCGGCCAAGGCGACCGACCCCGCGGTGATCCGCGACGGGCTGATCCGTCAGGTGACCGCCACGGTGCGCTGGCGCGAGAGCGTGCTGGCGATGGGCGCGATCGGCGTCGACCGCTTTTGGGAACTGGGGGCGGGCAAGGTGCTGACCGGGTTGATCAAACGGATCGCGCCGGACGCGGCCGGATTGTCGGCGGGAACGCCCGCCGAGATCGAGATCCTGTTGAAGGCGCTCTAGCGAGAGCGACGCTCAAGGCGATATAACCCATAAAAATAACCGTATTGGGGAAACAAACCATGTTCCGGCTGGACGGCAAGACGGCCCTGGTTACCGGCGCCTCGGGCGGCATCGGCGCCGGCATCGCGCGCGCGCTGCATGCGCAGGGCGCGATCGTCGTGCTCTCCGGCACGCGCGTGGACGCGCTCGAGCTTCTGGCCGCCGAGCTGGGCGGGCGGACGCATGTCTGCCCGGCGGACCTGAAAGATCCGGCCGCGCCGGACGTTCTGGTGGCCGCCGCCGAGGCGGCGGCCGGGCCGCTGCACATCCTGGTCAATAACGCCGGCTTCACCCTCGACCGGCTGGCGCTGCGGATGAAGGACGAGGATTGGCAGGCGGTGCTGGATGTCGACCTGACGGCGCCGTTCCGCCTGGCCCGCGCCGCGCTGCGCGGCATGCTGCGCCGGCGCGCCGGGCGCATCATCGGCATCTCCTCCATTGTCGGCGCCACCGGCAATGCCGGGCAGGCCAATTATGCGGCGGCGAAAGCCGGACTGGTCGGCATGACCAAGGCGCTGGCGCAGGAGGCCGGCTCGCGCGGGGTGACGGTGAACGTCGTCGCCCCCGGCTTCATCGAGACGAAGATGACCGACGCGCTGCCGGCGGCGCAGCGCACCCGGCTCGCCGAGCAGATCCCGCTGGGCCGGCTCGGCCAGCCGGCCGACATCGCCGCCGCGGTGGTCTATCTGGCGGCCGACGAGGCCGGCTGGGTAACCGGCGCCACGCTGCACGTGAACGGCGGCATGGCGATGCTATAAAAGCGGGGCTATGAAAGCGGGGCTATGAAACACCGGTGCGAAACACCGGGCACCGGTTGCTCTGCTGCCGTCGCCGGTGGAAGATGTGTCGCCCTGTTGGCGCTGATGACGGAACCATGCTAATCGCGCCACAGCTTCATCCGGCGTGGATTCTGACGATCTATCAGGTCGGCCATCGATCCGGTCGGCGGGAAAAAGCCTAGCCCCCTAACACGGAGACCCTGCCGCCCCGCAAACCGGGGTCCGGCCAGGGACGAACCGGGTGGATATCATGGTCCGAGCACCCAGGACCCCATGCAGGAGTTGCCGTTTCAATGAGCGAGATCGCCGATAGGGTTAAGAAGATCGTGGTGGAGCACCTCGGCGTCGAAGAGTCCAAGGTAACCGCCGAGGCATCCTTCATCGACGATCTGGGCGCCGACAGCCTCGACACCGTTGAACTCGTGATGGCTTTCGAGGAAGCCTTCAGCGTCGAGATCCCCGAGGATGCCGCCGAGAAGATCGCCACCGTGAAGGACGCGATCGACTATATCGAGAAGCAGAAGGCCGCCTGAGCGGTTCGGCGCGGCGGGGTCGCCGGCAATGCGGCGTTCTGAAGACCGGCGTGTCGTGGTCACTGGAATGGGAATCGCCAGTCCGCTCGGGATCGGTGTGGAGCATGTGTGGAAACGCCTGATCGAAGGCGATTCCGGCATCACCTCCATCCAGGCCTTCGACACCAAGGACCTGGCCTGCCGGATCGCCGGACAGGTGCCGCAGGGCACCCGCGTGACGGGCGGGCTCGACCTTTCTGAATGGATCCCGATCAAAGACCAGAAGAAGATGGACCGGTTCATCCATCTGGCGATGGTCGCCGCCAGCGAGGCGGTGGAAGATTCCGGCTGGGTGCCAACGACCGAGGAAGACCGCTGCGCGACCGGCGTGATGATCGGCTCGGGCATTGGCGGCCTGCAGACGATCGCCGATGCCGCGATGCAGTTGCATCTGGGCAAGGCGCGGCGGCTGTCGCCGTTCTTCATCCCCGCGGCGCTGATCAACCTGGCGTCGGGCCATGTCTCGATCAAATACGGCTTCAAGGGTCCGAACCATTCCGTCGTCACCGCCTGCGCCTCCGGGGTGCATGCCATCGGCGACGCGTCGCGGCTGATCCTGTGGGGCGACGCCGATGTGATGATCGCCGGCGGCGCCGAAGCCGCGGTGTGCGAACTTGGCATCGCCGGCTTCGCCGCGGCGCGGGCGCTGTCGACCGGCTTCAACGACCGCCCGACCGAAGGCTCGCGTCCCTGGGACAAGGATCGCGACGGCTTCGTGATGGGCGAAGGTGCCGGCATATTGGTGCTAGAGGAATACGAGCACGCCAGGAAACGCGGTGCGAAGATCTATGCCGAGGTGACCGGCTACGGGATGTCCGGCGACGCGTTCCACATCACCGCGCCCGCCGAGGGCCATGACGGTGCGTTCCGCGCCATGAAGGCGGCGATGCGCAACGGCGGCATCAACACCGGCGACATCCAGTATGTGAACGCGCACGGCACCTCCACCCCGCTTGGCGATGATCTGGAGCTGGAAGCGGTCGAACGGCTGTTCGGCGACGACGCAAGCGGGCTGGCGATGTCGTCCACCAAATCCGCGACCGGCCACCTGCTGGGTGCCGCCGGAGCTGCCGAGGCGGTGTTCTCGATCCTGGCGGTGCGCGACGGCGTGGCGCCGCCGACGCTCAATCTGAACCAGCCAAGCCGGACCAGCGTGATCGACCGGGTGGCGAAACAGGCGCAGACGCGGCCGATCCGCGTGGCGCTGTCGAACAGCTTCGGCTTTGGCGGCACCAACGCCAGCATCCTGTTCCGCGCCGTCTGACCAGCCGCCAGCGGGGCTGTTCGCCGGGCTGGGCAAGATATTGCGCCGGCTGGCGATGGTTTGCGTGCTGCTCGGCCTCAGCCTCGGCGCGCTGGCGCTGTACGCCCAGCGGACGTTCCATATGCCCGGGCCGCTGGACGCGCCACGCAACGTGGTGGTGCCGCGCGGCGGGCTCGATCCGGTCGCCGACCGGCTGCTGACGGAGGAAATCATCGCCGGGCGGCGCAACTTCCAGGTCGCCGCGCGGCTGACCCGCGGCGAAGGAGCGTTGCGCGCCGGCGAATTCGCGTTCGCGGCCCATGCCTCGCTGCGGGAGGTGCTGACGGTGCTGCGCACGGCGCGCCCGGTGCAGCATACCCTGACCCTTCCGGAAGGACTGACCGCCAGGCAGATCCAGGCGATCGTCGCGCATACCGAGGCTTTGTCAGGTGCGGCGCAAATCGTTGAAGAGGGCAGCGTGCTGCCGCAGAGCTATCAGTTTGAGCTCGGCACGCCGCCCGGCGCGGTCCTGGCTCGCGCGAAGGCGGCGATGGCGCGGACACTGGAGCAGGAATGGGCCGTCCGCGCGCCCGGCCTTCCGCTCGCTTCGGCGCGCGAGGCGCTTATTCTGGCCAGCATCGTCGAACGCGAGACCGCGTTGGCCGATGAACGCCCGCAGGTCGCCGCGGTGTTCCTGAACCGGCTGGCGCGCGGCATGAAACTGCAATCGGACCCAACCGTGATCTACGCCGTCTCCGCCGGCGCCGGCACGCTGGACCACAGGCTGGGCCGCGCCGAACTAGACCGCGACGATCCGTTCAACACCTACCGCATCCACGGCCTGCCGCCCGGACCGATCTGCGCGCCGGGCATCGCCAGCCTGCACGCGGTACTGCATCCGGCCGCGACCGAGGATCTGTATTTCGTCGCCGACGGCACCGGGCGGCATGTGTTCGCCCGCACGCTGGACGAGCATAACCGCAATGTCGCCCGCTGGCGGGCCGACGCGGCGGCGGGGCAGCACGCGACCCCCTGAGGGTTCGCAGAATCCGGGGGCGCTGTTAGAACGTCCCGAACTCCGGAGACGCCATCGAATGACTACCATTGCTTCCATGACCGGCTTCGCCCGCAGCGAAGGTGCCGAGGGCGGCGCGACCTGGGCGTGGGAGCTGCGCAGCGTCAACGGCCGTGGGCTTGACCTGCGCTTTCGGCTGCCACCGGGCCTCGATACGCTGGAGCCGGCGCTGCGAGACCTCGCCGGCAAGGCGCTCAGGCGCGGCAACATCACCGCCAACCTGACCATCCGGCGCGAGGACGCGCAGCAATTAATGCCCGATGCCGCCGCGCTGGAACACATGCTGGGCCTGGCGATGGAATTGCACGCGCGCATTCCCGGCAGCGCGCCCCCGTGCGCCGAGGCGCTGCTGGCCCTGCCCGGCGTGCTACGCCAAACCGGTACGGAGCCGAACGAGGCGACCGCTTCGGCCACCCTGGCTGGGGTGCGCGCGGGTTTCGCGACAGCGCTGGATCAATTGGTCACCGCGCGCCGCAATGAGGGCGCGCGGCTGGACGCCACGCTGCGGGGACAGCTCGGCGAGATCGCCGCACTCTGCACGCGGGCGGCGAACCAGGCGGCGGATCAACCGGCGTTGCAGCAGGCGCGGCTGCTGAGCAATTTGCGCGTCCTGCTGGCCGACCAGCCGACCCTGCCAGAGGACCGCATCGCCCAGGAGATCGCGCTGCTGGCGGCGAAATCGGACGTGCGCGAGGAATTGGACCGGCTGGACGCGCATCTGCACGCCGCCGGCGCCCTGCTGGCCGAGGCGGAAAATATCGGCCGGCGCCTGGATTTCCTGGTGCAGGAGTTCAACCGCGAGGCCAACACGCTGTGCAGCAAATCGGCCAGCGTGGCGCTGACCGCCACCGGCCTGAAGCTGAAAGCCACGATCGAGCAGCTGCGCGAGCAGGTGCAGAACATCGAATGAAGCAAGCATCCGCGAAGCGCGAGCGGCAATGACTCAACCCTCGGCCGGTTTCATCGCGCGCCAGGGGGTCGCCCTGGTGATCGCCGCCCCGTCGGGCGGCGGCAAGGGTGCCATCACGCGCGCGCTGCTGGAGGCCGAGCCCAATTTGTGGCTGTCGGTCAGCGTCACCACCCGCGCCCCCCGCGGCGATGAGCGGGACGGCAACCATTACTACTTCGTGGATCAATCGCAGTTCGATGCGATGGTGCGGGCCGGCGCGTTGCTGGAATATGCCAGCGTGTTCGGCCGCAACAACTACGGCACGCCGCGCGCCCCGGTGCAGCAGGCGCTCGCCGCCGGGCGCGACGTGCTCTTCGATATCGACTGGCAAGGCTATCACCAGCTGCTCGCCGCCCTGCCGGGGGATGTGGTGGGCGTGTTCCTGCTGCCACCCTCGATGGCGGAGCTGGAACGCCGGCTGGCCGGCCGGGGCACCGACACGCCGGCGGAAATCGCGCAACGCATGGCCACCGCGCAGAGCGAGATCTCGCACTGGATCGAATTCGACCACGTGGTGCTGAACGACGATTTCCCAACCACATTGGCGGCGGTGCGGGCGATCCTGCTGGCCGAACGGCTTCGCACTGATCGGCAGATCGGTATCGCCGATTTTATCGCCCGCCTGGGTTCCTGAGACTGTCCCCGGTGGCACCACTCGACCAACCGGGCCGCTCGCTGAGGCTGACGGGCCGCGCATTGCTGGCGCTGTTTCCGGCGCAGGCGATGCTGTCGCTCGCCGCGCTGACGCTGCCGGTGCTGGCGACCATCGTTGCCGCCGATACCGGGTGGCCGGCAAGCTGGATCGGCTACTACAGCTCGGTCGGCACCGTGGCCTCGATGATCGCCGCCCTGTGCGCCACGCCTTTGCTGTTGCAGCTCGGGCCGATCCGGTCCACCCAGCTCATGGTGCTGCTGGCCGGCGCCGGCGTGCTGCTGCTGATCGGCGCCCACACCTCGGCCCGGGCCCCTGTTTTGGCGTTGGCCGCCTGCGTGCTCAGCGCCGCACTGGTCGGCTGCGGCAACGGTCCAGCCAACATGGCGGGATCGGATTTGCTCAACCGGGTCACGCCACTGCGGCTGCGCTATTTCGTGTTCTCGTTCAAACAGGCCTCCGTCCCGCTCGGCGGCGCGATCGCCGGTGCGTTGCTGCCGCTGATCGCCGGGCGGTCCGGCTGGCCGGTCGCGGCCGCCGCCGTGGCGGGCGCCAGCGTCGCCCTGGCGCTGGCGATGCAGCCGTTGCGCAAGATCCTGGACATGGAACGCCGGGTCGGCACCCGCGGCACCGTGTTGGGCGGCATCCGCGACCTCGCGGTACCGATGCGGCTGATCTTCGCCAACCCCGCCATGCGCTGGCTGATGCTGACCGCGGCGACCCTGTCGATGGCGCAGTTCGTGTTCACCAGCTTCTACGTGACGTTCCTGGTGACCGGCGTCGGGCTTGGTCTGCCGGTCGCCGCCAGCCTGTTCTCGATCGCCCTCGCGGTCGGCATCTTCTCGCGCCTGAGCTGGGGCTGGGTCGCCGACCGTACATCCGCGGTCGCGGTGCTGTCGGGGATGGCGCTCGGCACCGGCGTGCTGTGCCTGGCAATGACCACGGTGTCGCTCGCCTGGCCGGTGCCGCTGATCGGGCTGCTGAGCATCGCGTTCGCCACCATGTCGGCGTCCTGGAACGGCGTCTATCTGGCCGAGGTGGCGCGCCAGGCCCCGGACGGGCAGGTGGCGCCGGTCACCGCCTGCGGCATGATCTGCCTGTGGTGCGGATCGCTGTTGGGCCCGTCGATGTTCAGCATGCTGATCGCGCTGACCGGCGGTACCGATGCGGGCTATTTGGTGCTGGCGGTCTGCACGCTGGCCTCCGGCACCAACCTGCTGCTCCGGCGGCTGGCTCGGCGCCCCATAGTTTAGCCAAAGGCCAGCGGCTCAGCCAGCCAGCAGCTTCGCCAAGCGGTCGAATTCCATCACCGACAGCGTCTCGGCCCGCCGCTCCGGTTCTATGTCGGCCCGCCGCAGCAACGCCTCCCCGCCCAGCGGCTTCAGCGATCCGCGCAGCATCTTGCGCCGCTGGCCGAACGCCGCGGCGGTCAGCCGCTCCATCGTCGCGAACAGCGCCAGCTCCGGCTGTTGGGCATGCGGCACGAAGCCGACCACGGCGGAAGATACCTTCGGCGGCGGCACGAATGCCTCAGGCGGCAGGCGCAGAACCAGATCGGTGGCGCAAACCCACTGCGCCAGGATCGACAGCCGGCCATAAGCCGGAGTGTCGGGAGCGGCACAGATCCGTTCGGCAACCTCCAACTGGAACATCAAGGTCATCCGCTCGAAACAAGCGGCCTGGCGCAGCCAGCCGATCAGCAGCGGCGTGGCGACGTTATAGGGCAGATTGGCGATAATCTGCCGCGGCGCCGGCACCAGCCCCGCAAGGTCCAGCGACAGCGCATCCGCCTCGATCACCCGCAGCCGGCCCCCGGACGCCGCCGCCAGCTCCTCCATGGCCGCCACCGCGCGCGGATCGAGCTCGACCGCCACCACGCCAACCGCCTCGCTGGCCAGCAACGCCCGCGTCAACCCCCCAGGCCCCGGCCCAACCTCGATCACCTGCCGGCCGGCCAAAGCTCCGGCCGACCGCACAATCCTGCCGATCAGATTGGCATCCAGCAAAAAATGCTGCCCCAGCTTGCGCCTGGCATCCAACCCATGCCGCGCTATCACGTCGCGCAGCGGCGGCAGCGTCATGCGGGGACGCTGGATTGGAACAAGCGAGCAAGGCAAGGGACGACTGTCCCTTGCTGGGGGTTCCCAGACTTGCAGCATGGGGGGCAAAGCCCTCTGGCTTTGCTTCCATCTTGCAAACCCCGGCTCCTCACATCACACCGCGCCGCTGCGCTGCTCGATGGTGGCACGGCGGCGGAGGTCGCGGAGCATTTGGCGCGACAGCAGTTCGACGCGTTCGTTGATCATTTGCGCCTCGATTTCTTCGTTTGACTGATGCGCGACGTTCTTTTTTTCGCGCGAGCAGACGATGACCACGGCGATGCCATCGGCGGCGACCAGCGGCTGGGTGGCGCGGTCCAGCGGCAGGTTGGTCAGTATCTCGCGGAACTGCGGTGGGGACACGCGTTCCAGGCGGACATCGCCAGGGTTAGCCGGACGGGGGGATTGATTGGCGATGTTGGCCGCTTCCATGGCCTCGCAGCTATGGATGCTGGCGCTGAGGGATTTGGCCTTTTCCAATGCCTGGCGCTGCTGGTCGGTCGGCTGGGTGGGGTTCAGCTTCGCGCTGAACGGCAGGAACACCTGCCGCAGCGAGACCAAGGTGGCGATTTCGTTGCCCAGCTCCCGGCGCCCCGCCAGGGTGATGATGGCGAAGCCGCCGGGCACTCTCACGGCGTTGCTGATGGCACCCACCGGCATCTGCTGGGCGATGCGAAGCACCTCGGGGTCGATCCTGTTCTCCTGCAGCCAGCCGAGGTCGCCGCCTTGCAGTGCAGTCTGGCTCTGGCTGAACTGCGCGGCGACGATCCGGAACGGCGCGCCGGCGTGCAACTGGCCCACCACCGCTTCGGCGAAGCGTTCGGCCTCCGCGGCGTGGGCGGGGTCATCGACCGGGATAAATATTTCCAGGATGCGGTATTCGGGCCTGCCCGTCTGCTGGTCCTGCAGCTTCTGCATCTGTTCGATCTCGGCCGGCGCTATCTTGATTTTTTCGCCGATCTGCTGACGCAACGCCTGGGTCCAGCCGATCTGGGCGCGGATCTGGTCGATCAGCGTGCGCATACCGGTGCCGTCCGCCGCCAGGCGCTGGCGCAACGCGCCGAGCGGCAGGTTGTTGCGCGCCTCGATATCGCGGATCGCGGCGGCGATTTCCTTGTCCTGCACCACGATATGGCGGCGCTGGATTTCCTGCAGGCGCAGCCGCTCCTCGATCAGCTGGCGGGTGATCTGCGGGCGCAGCCTGGCGACCACATCGGCGGTAACCGGCATGCCCGTGGACAGCGCGAACAACCGCGCGCGGCTGGACACATCGGCGTTGGTGATCACCTCGCCGTTGACCACCGAAAGGATGGCCGTGGCCGGCCCCAACTTCGCAGCAGCGGCCCCCCCCGGTATTTTGGCCGCAGGTCCGGCTGGCGAAGCCGGCGGAGCGTCAGGTAGCGGGGCGGCAAGCGGGGGGGCGGCAAGTAGCGGCGTGGCGACCAGCAACGCCAGGATCGGCGCCACGGATATCCGGCGCAGGAGCGGCCGAAGCGAAACGGACATAGGCAGTATTCCTGATCTCATGGCGCGGACGGCTGGCGTGACTTGGGGCCCCAAGCCTGGGTTGTCAAAGGGCGCCGGGTTGTCAAAGGGCGCCGGGTTATCAAAGGGCACGGTAACCGAACTGGCCGATCGTCTTGAAGGTCATTTGGAACAAGATCGTCGTCGATCCGCCGTCACCATTGTACGACGTATAGCGTTTGAACAAGATCGCCTGCAGAATATAGCACTCGTCCTCATAGGCGGCGTTGCCGCCCAGAGTGACGAATTGGTTGGCGGTGATGTTGCGCCGCACATAGGCGCCAATCCGATACTGGCCGAACCGGCTGTTCGCCCCCAGCGTCACCTCGTTGCGTGGCGACGAATAGCCCGAGGATGCCGGCGGCGGGGGCGCCTGGTTGTAGAAATTATACGGGTCATAGGTAGTGTAGATATAGCCGCCGGTGACCGTCAGCAGCCTGCCGCCGACCGAGGCGAGCGCATCGGCGAAGCGCGTGGCGCCCGAACTCTTGTCCAGACGGGTGCGATAGGTAAGGTTGAGCCAGGGGGTGGGCGCGAAGCTGGCCCGCGCGACCACATCGGAAACCGTGTCGCGCAGTCCCGAGCTCACCGGCATCATCGTGTCGATTTCGGTCCGATAGGACTGGCCGAGGAACGCATCGAAGGTGGTGCCCCCCAGATACCAAGTGCCCTGCATCGCCGCATTGACCCGGGTGCCGCCCTCCAACCGGTCGATGCCGGGAAAGCGGTTGAAGCCGAACAGGTTCGCATCGGTGAACTCCAGGTCCAGGCTGTCCTCGTTGGGGATCGTGGTCAGCTGGCTGTCGCCGGCCCGGGGCGCCACCACCAGCTGGATCCGCGGCTCGATCACCTGGCTGCCCCAGGCGCCGGAGTCGCGCACGAACGGCCAGCGGAAATCCACCGCCGCCTGCGGCAACGCGCGCGCAACCGAGTTCGACGCGATCGGCGAAAAATTCGGCTGATTGTTCAGTTGCGTCGCGTTGTAGCCGGCGGCGTCACCGTGCAGCGTCAATTTCCACAAATCGCCCAGTGGGCCGGTCGCCGGCCGCTCCCAATCGAGCGTCAGATTGGCGCGCTGGGTGTTGGTGCCCGTGGTGCGCAGGATGTTGAAGGCCCCGGCGGTAGCCGACAGCCGCCCGCCTAGATCATCGAGCTGACCGGAATAATTGTAGATATAGCGCGGCATCACCACCGGCAGCGTGCTGTCGACGATCGTGTTGGACAGGCCCTGGTAGGCCCGTGCGTCCAGCCGCGTGTAGGCGCCCTGGCCGAAGCCCTCGATATAGGCCTGGCTGGTCAGGATGTTCGGGGTACCCGACAGATAATGGCTGAGGCTGAAATTGCGGACATAGTTGGACGAGGAGGCCCGGTTGAGATCGAAGCCATAGCGCCAGGTATCGTCGTAATC
>JAYTXR010000096.1:0-11030 GCA_043742865.1 Acetobacteraceae bacterium | reverse complement strand
CAGCGCTACGCGCTGCTGATCGGGCTGGCAGTCGCCGCCTGGCTCGCGCTCGATCTGTTCGCCTCGGTGCTGCTGCCATTCGTTGCCGCCGCCGGCATCGCGTATGTGCTGCATCCCCCCACCACATGGCTCACCCGGCTCGGCCTCAATCGGGGTGTGGCGACCGGGTTGATGATGCTGGGCTTCCTTGCCGCGGTGCTGCTGTTCATATTGCTGCTGTATCCGCTGATCCTGGCGCAGATCGGCCTGCTGATCGGGCGGGTGCCGCAATATGTGTCGCTGGTGCGCGACTGGGCGCAACAGATGATCGTGCTGCTGCAGCAGCGTTTCGGCAACGACGTGGTGGACGACAGGCTGCGCGACCTGGTCGGCGGGCAGGCCGGCGTCGTGGTGGCGTTCCTGATCCGCACCTCGGCCAGCGTGATCGGCGGCGGTTTCGCGCTGTTCAACGTGCTGACCCTGATGATCGTGACGCCGGTGGTGGCGGTCTACCTGCTGCGCGACTGGCCGATGATCGTGCGGATGGTCGATGGCTGGCTGCCGCACCGCTACGCCGGGCCGCTGCGCGCCCAGGCCAGGGAGGTGGACCGTATCCTGTCGGCCTGGGCGCGGGGCCAGGCGCTGTGCTGCGTGTTCCTGGCGCTGTATTATTCCGCGGCGCTGTCGATGGCCGGGCTGGACCTTGGCCTGATCGTCGGGCTGATGGCGGGGCTGCTGTCGTTCATCCCCTATGTCGGCTCGATCGTCGGCGGGGTCAGCGCCATCGGTCTGGCCTTGGCGCAGTTCCCCAACTGGCACGGCGTGCTGCTGGTGGTTGGCGTGCTGGCCCTGGGGCAGATCCTGGAGGGCTACGTGCTCTATCCGCGTTTCCTCGGCGACCGGGTGGAGTTATCGGCGGTCTGGGTGATCTTCGCGCTATTCGCCGGCGGTGCCGCGTTCGGCTTCGTCGGCGTCATGTTGGCGGTGCCGGTGGCGGCGACGATCGGGGTGCTGTGCCGGTTCTGGCTGCGGCGATATCTGGACAGCCCGCTGTATCTCGACCCGCCAAATTTTTCCGACCCACCCGCCAATTTGCCCCATTTGCCCCGCTAGCCCAGTAGGCCCGATGACCCCCACCCGCCAGCTGCCGCTGCCATTCTCCCACGAGCCAGGTTTTCTCGATGCCGATTTCCTGCGCTTTGCCTCGAACCAGGCGGCCTGCCGCTGGCTGGCGCCGGATGCCGACTGGCCGCGTGGCCAGCTGGCGCTGTTCGGCGAGCCGGGCTGCGGCAAGACCCATCTGCTGCATATCTGGGCGCGCCGGCGCGGCGCCGCGCGGCTGCACGGCCCGATGCTTGCCGGGCTGCCCGACCTGTCCGCCGGCCGCGCGATCGCGCTGGATGACGCGGACCGGGCCGGCGACGAGATCGCCCTGCTGCACCTGCTGAACGCCGCCGCGGAAGCCCGCCTCGATCTGCTGATCGCCGGGCGCAACCCGCCTTCCCGCTGGCCGGTGCGCCTGCCCGACCTTGCCAGCCGGCTGCGCGCCATCCCCGCGATCGGTATCGACCCAGCGGAGGATGGGCTGCTGGCGGCGCTGCTGGCGCGGCTGCTGTCGGATCGCCAGCTCGCCGTGCCCAGACCGGTGCAGAGCCATCTGCTGAAGCGGCTGCCGCGCACCCATGCGGCGCTGGCGGAAGCGGCCCGCCGGCTCGACATCGCCGGGCTCGCTTTGGGTGGCCGCGTTACCCAGCGGGTCGCCGATCAGGTGATCGCCGACATCGCGGACGAAATCGCCGGCGAAGCCCCCGCCACCACCGCCAGCCGGGACGGGATTGCCCCGATGGGATTGCAATGATGGGATTCCACCAATGAAATTTTTGGGTCAGCCGCGCATCGCTCGCCCGCCGGCCGGTCTCTGGTATAAGTCACCCGATCCCAGCGGAGCGGCTATGACCGAGCGCCAAGCCGAACCGGAACATCCTCCAGGCGAACCCACCGAACCGCTGGCCGGGGACCCCGGGCCGGAGCTGCCAGCGTACACCCACGATCCCGCGCGCTTCATCAACCGGGAGCTCTCCTGGCTCGATTTCAACCACCGCGTCGTGGAGGAAGCCGAGAATGCGCGCCATCCGCTGCTGGAGCGGTTGCGCTTCGTGTCCATCAGCGCCTCCAATCTGGACGAATTCTACTCCGTGCGGGTCGCTGGCCTGGTCGGTCAGGCCAAGGCCGGGGTCTCCACGCCGGCCTCGGACGGGCTGACCCCGGCCCAGCAGCTGATCGAGATCCGCGCCCGGGCCGAAGCGCTGCTGGAAGACCAGAAGCGCGTCTGGGCTGAACTGCGCGACCAGTTGGACACCGCCGGGATCGTGGTCTGCGATCCGGCCGCCCTATCGGCCGACGACATTGCCTGGCTCGACGAGAATTTCATGGAACGGGTGTTTCCGGTGCTGACCCCGCTGGCGGTCGATCCGGCACACCCGTTTCCGTTCATCCCCAACATGGGCCTGGTGATGGCGCTGCGCCTGACCCGCGAGGAAGACGGGCAGGGCACCCGGGCGCTGATCCCACTGCCCAACCAGGTGCCGCGCTTCACTCGCCTGCCGCCGATCGGGGGGGGGATTGGGGTCGCCCCCGGAGTGAGCATTGGGGCTGCTGGCGAACCGGCGCGGTTCTTGATGCTGGAAGACCTGGTCGGACTGTTTCTGGACCGGCTGTTTCCCGGCTTTCGCGTGCTCGGTCAGGGCATGTTCCGGCTGATCCGCGATACCGACGTGGAGTTCGAGGACGAGGCCGAGGACCTCGTGCGGTCGTACGAGACGGCGCTGAAGCTGCGCCGGCGCGGCGTGGCGATCCTGCTGTCGGTGGATGCCGACATGCCGCCGGAGTTGCGCGACCTGGTGGCCGCCGAGACCGGCGCCAGCCCGGAGGAGATCCATATCCAGCGCGGCATGCTGGGACTGGTCGACCTCAAGCAGCTGATCATCGACGACCGGCCAGACCTGTTGTTCCCGCCCTACACGCCGCGCTTTCCCGAACGTATCCGCGATTTCGGCGGCGACTGCTTCGCCGCCATCCGCGCCAAGGACATCATCGTCCATCATCCGTTCGAGAGCTTCGACGTGGTGGTGCAGTTCCTGCGCCAGGCCGCCGGCGACCCGAACGTCATCGCCGTCAAACAGACCCTGTACCGCACCAGCCGCGACAGCCCGATCGTCAAGGCGCTGATCGAGGCGGCGGAGGCCGGCAAATCCGTCACCGCCATGATCGAGCTGCGCGCACGGTTCGACGAGGAGGCGAATATCCGCCTCGCCCGCACGCTGGAGGCGGCCGGCGTACAGGTGGTCTATGGCTTCGCCGAGCTGAAGACCCACGCCAAGATCTCCCTGGTGGTCCGCCGGGAGGGCAATGCGGTGCGCTCCTACGCGCATTTCGGCACCGGCAACTACCACCCGATCACCGCGCGCATCTACACCGACCTGTCGTTCTTCACCTGCGACCCGAACCTGACGCGCGACGCCGCGCGGCTGTTCAACTTCATGACCGGCTATGCCAGGCCCGAGCGGATGGACGCGCTGGGTTTCAGCCCGCTGACCACCCGTCCCATCCTGCTCGACCTGATCCACCGGGAGATCAACCACTCGCGTGCCGGCAAGCCGGCGGCGATCTGGCTGAAGATGAACAGCCTGGTGGACGAGACGCTGATCGACGCGCTGTACGACGCCTCCTGCAACGGGGTGAAGATCACCGCGGTGGTGCGCGGCATCTGCTGCCTGCGGCCGGGCGTCGCGGGCATGTCGGAGAACATCCGGGTCAAATCCATTGTCGGGCGGTTCCTGGAGCATTCCCGGATCTTCGTCTTCGGCAATGGCCACAAGCTGCCCAACCGGCACGCCAAGGTGTTCATCAGCTCGGCCGACTGGATGGCGCGCAACATGGACTGGCGGGTCGAAACGCTGGTGCCGATCCGCAATCCCACGGTGCACGCCCAGGTGCTCGATCAGATCATGGTGGTGAACCTGAAGGACACGATGCAGTCCTGGGAACTGGGGACCGACGCGGTCTGGCGCCGCATCGCGCCGGGCTTGCGGCCGGTGTCGGCGCATGACTACTTCATGACCAACCCCTCGCTGTCCGGGCGCGGCTCGGCACTGCACGGCAAGCTGGTGGCCCCCCCGGTTGGATCGTCGCGCCGCCAGCAGAACCGCGTATCGCAAGACTAACGTGCCCCAAACTGACGTGCCTAAGACTGGCGCATCGCAACAGGACCCAGCTCCATGCCCTATACCCCTCCCGCCGACGCACCGCGCTGCGCGGTGGTGGACCTCGGATCGAACTCGGTCCGGCTCGTCGTCTACGAGGGGCACAACCGCAACCCCGTCGCCATCTTCAACGAGAAGGCGGTGCTGCGGCTGGGCCGCGGCCTGCTCACCACCGGACGATTGAACGAGGACGGCATGGCGCAGGCGCTGACCGTGATGCACCGCTACCACGCGGTGGCGCGCGCGATGGGCGCCGACCCGTTCGAGGTGCTGGCCACCGCCGCGGTCCGCGAGGCGAGGAACGGGACGGAATTCGTCGCCAGGCTGAGCGCGCGGATGCCCGGCGTGCCGATCCGGGTGCTATCGGGGCTGCAGGAGGCGGAACTCGCAGCGATGGGGGTGCTCTGCGGCATCCCGACGGCTGACGGCATCCTGGCCGATATCGGCGGCGGCTCGCTGGAGGTGGTGCGGCTGGAGTCTGGCCAGCGTGGCCAATCCCAGACGCTGGGCCTGGGCGTCATCCGCCTGGCCGAACGCTCGGGAGGCGACCCGATCCGCGCCCGCGCGATCGCCGAGGCGGATCTGTCGGCGGTGCCGTGGCTGTCGGAAGGGATGGGGCGGGACCTGTATCTGGTCGGCGGCGCCTGGCGGGCGCTGGCGCGCATCCACATGGCGCAGACCGGCTATCCGCTGAATATGGTGCATCATTACACGATCGGCCGGGAAGAAGCGCGCGACCTCGCGGGCGTGATCGCCGCCGCCGGGCGGCGGGCGCTGGAACGCCTTCCGGTGGTCTCGCGCCGGCGGGTCGAGGATCTTCCCTACGCCGCGGTGATGCTGCGCCGGCTGCTGCGCGCCACCGGGGCGCGCCGGGTGGTGTTCAGCGCCAACGGCCTGCGCGAGGGCTGGTTCATGCAGCGCATGCCCGCTTCGCTGCGCGGCCAGGACCCGCTGCTGGCCGCCGGCCAGGATTACGCCAGCCGGCTCGGCCGCGACCCCAACCTGCCGCCGGCGCTGATCGCCTGGACCGACCCGCTGTTCGGCGAGGAAACCGCAGCACCCCGCCGGCTGCGCGAGGCGGCCTGCTGGATGTCCGACATTGGCAGCCACGACCATCCGGAATTCCGCGCCGAACAGAGCTTCCTGCGGGTGCTGCGCCAACCCGGCATCGGCCTCGATCACCACGCCCGCGCGTTCCTGGCACTCGCCACGGCCATGCGCTACGAGGCGAATTCCGACGCCGTTTTCCTGCGCCCGGCCCGGCTGCTGCTGGACATGGCCAGCACCCAGCGGGCCGAAATCCTCGGCGTCGCGCTGCGGCTGGCCTATACCCTGTCGGCCGGCACGCCCGACCTGCTGTCGGGAACCGCGCTGATCCTGCGCGGCAATCAGCTGATCCTGCGCCTGCAGGAAGACACCGGCGTGTTCGCCGGCGAAAGTGTCCTGCGCCGTCTCGACCGGCTGGCCCAGCAACTGGGCCTCGAAGCCGCCACCGAAACCGCGCGCCGCCGGGCGGCCTGAGCCGCGGCAAGGCCTGAACCGAGGCAAAGCGGGGGCTGCGAGGTGCCCCCGGTCAATCATTGAGATTGTCCAGCCGGCGGGGCTCGCCAGCGACCTGCGTTGGCGATACGGCGCGAAGCCGACGCCGCGGGCCGATCAAGCCATGTCGTGACGATGATGTGCGGTAACGTCAGGGCCCCGATCACTCTGAAGCTTTGCGCCAGGATGGCGATACTCGAATTGTCTCCGAACAAAGCCAGTCCCGCGAGGCCGACTCCGCAGACGATGCTGGCTGGCAAGACCACGCGAGCTGCCCAGCAGCAGGCGACCCGAAGGTTTCCCGGGTCATGCCACGCCATGACCCGTAAGAGGTGCTTGGCCGAGTGGCCGAGGCCGAAATAAAGACCGAAGGCAAGCAGCGGCGGCAGCATGATGAAACCACCAATCGTGATAAGGCGTCCGATCACTCCGCCGCGCCGGTGCCACCCCTCGACCTCGACCCACGCAAACGCCACCACCCAAAGCGGCAGCAGCCAGATGGTGCCAGAAAGAATATGCTGCATCATCGCGGGCGCGATATCGCCCATCGCTCCCAACACGGGCGCCGCCTCACTCGGATGCGCAGCAATCGGCAGGAGAACCGGTACGCTTCCGTAGGTCAGCACAGCAATCCAGCGCGGAACGCGACCGCTGGTTGATTCGTCCTGGGTGTCCCCCAGACCAAAATGCAACACCGTGGCGGCGAGAAATCCGGCCAGGGTGATGGCTGGGGCCATGACCCATGCCAGCCACACCAACCCAGCCAGGCCGAGATACCCGGCCAAGAAGAAAGCCCACCATGTGCGGCCCAGCAGCGCCGACAGGATGGGCCGTGCGACGAGATGATCGAACCCACCGTGCGGAAATCCGACCAGAATGATCCCGGTCAGCAGAACAACCATCTGCAGCAGCGGATCAGGTTGCAGCCCAGCGAGCGCCAGCCCGCAAAAGCCGGCGGTCGCGCTGGCCGCAACGGCCGATTGCCCTCGCAGCGCCAGGCCTAACCAGCGACGACTCTGCCCGACCATTCCATCCGCTCCGCCGCAAGCCTCAAAGCCAACCGCACCGTCGGCAGGAATGGGATCGCCGCCGCAACCGCCACAAAGTCAGATGGGCGGGCGGCGTCGTTCAGGAACCTGACCAGGGCAAGGGGGTCACATCTGTCGAACAATGAAGCGAAAACATGCGGCGCCAGCTCCGGCTGTCGCCCCAAAAGTTCCAGCAGCACCTTGTCCATCAACCGCACCATGCGCGGCCGCGGCGGGGCGGCGTGCGGCCGTTGGCCCGCGGCCAGGTCGGCCGCGACCGCGTCGCACTCCGCTTGGATCGCGTTGAAGGCATAGCCGGTGCTCGGGCGCGTGGCGGCGCCAGCCGAACCGAATGCGACCAGGCGTTTACGCTTGCATGGCCGAAACACCGGATCCATCGGCAGCGCGCCACGCTCTTCGAACAGGATTGCGAAATCGTCGACCCCGAAGCGGATCCGCAGGTAGTCGCGAATGAACCCTTTGTGATCGGGCGGGCGGAAGCCGGCCGGCGCGAACCACGTGTCCTCGATCAGCGCGCGCCGCCCGGTGAACGGCAGAACATAGGTGAAATGGGTCGCCCCCGACTGGGCACAGCGGAAATCCATAAGGGTTGTTGTGCCGGGGTCGAATACCGCATCCCGTGTTTCGATCTCGAGGCCGACGAAAACCTGTGTCAGTCCATAACGGCGGGAGACCATGGGCGGCCGGGTGTCGAACGCGACCGCGGCCCGCGCACTCAGCTGCCCGAACCGTATCTGCACCCCGTCGTCATCCTCAGTCGCCGCCGCAGTGACCCCGGAAAGCATCGTTATATTTGGCGCCGCACGAAGCCGAGCCAATGCCAGTCGATAAAACGCATCTGCCGGAATTGTTTCATAACGCAGACCCGGCACCTGGCGCACGACATGGCGATCCTCGGTTACGACAGCCCACTTGTCCCAGGACGCAATCACGGCTTCCCGGAAGGGATGCGGCCTCAAATTCCAGTAAGACCAGGTCCGATCGCGCCGATAATCGACGCGCGGTTCAACGATCAATACCCGCAATTCCGAAAAACGCGGGTCGGCCAGACGCGTGGCAAGGCTCAACCCGGCAAGCCCGGCGCCGAGGATTGCGACGTCGTAATCAACTCCATCTGTCATGCACGTGCGCCCGGCACATCTCGAATCGGAATGGGCAGCACGGGATGGGCCGTTCGGGTTCGCGCACCCGGAACGAGGCACCCTGCCATCAGCAGCAGCTTGCGCGGCATGGGCACGACATATCGTCCGGACAGAAGATAATCAGGACCCCGCCGCAAGATCCCCAGTCCAATCTCCTCATAAATTCGTGCGGCGGCGCGAATGGCCGGGCGCACCCGCGCTGGCAGATGGCAATAACCCCGCTCAACGCTGCGATAGCGACGGTCGGCCAAATCCAAGACCCGACGAACCGCGGCGAAGACAGGGCGGGGGATCGACGTCAGGACGGCTGGCTCCGTTCCCTGCGGCAACCAGTTCGACGGCAGGTATAGTCGGTCAGCCGCCGCGTCCGCCACCACATCCCGCGCGATGTTCGTCAGCTGCATGGCGATGCCGAGGTCGATCGCGTGGGGCTCGGCCTCTCCGAAGGTCGCACCCAGGATCGGGCACATCATCAGCCCCACCGTGCCGGCGGCACCATAGGCGTAGCGCAGCAACTCGGTCTCATCGGCCAGACGAACAAGCCCCAGGTCTTGCAGCATCGTGTCGATCAGCGTGATGCCGGCGGTCAGGCTGACACCATGACTACAATGCAAGGCCAGCAGACGCATCGCGAGAGGGTGAGACGGATCCTGCGCCTCGATCGCCGCGCGCAGCACCTCAAGCGCGCGGCGAGCGGCGTCCGGGTCCGGCGTCTCGTCCGCAAGATCGTCGACCGCCCTGCAAAAAGCATAAAGCTCGGCGGCGGGCCCGAGTATGTTGGTGGGGAGCAGCTTCCCCGCGAGACTGAAGCTTCGTCCGTGCCGCGCCAATACGGACACAGACTCGTTCATCGGACGGCCTCCGCCCGCAAGAGGTTTTCGACCACCTTGGCTGACGTGAGCACCCCCGGCACACCCGCGCCGGGATGTGTCCCGGCCCCAACCAGGTAAAGACCGGGCACCGGACCCTTGTTGTGGAAGCGGAACCACGCGGATTGTAGCAGCGTCGGCGCCACCGAGAAACCAGATCCGTGCCGACTCAGATAGTCCTGCTCGAAATCCCTTGGCGTCATCATACGTTCGGTAACGATATGACCTGACAGGCCGGGCAGCACCCGTTGTTCCAGAATCTGTAGGACGCGTTCCCGCAACAGCGGTGCGGCCCGATCCCAATCGATCCCGCCCCGGAGATTGGGGACGGGCGCCAGCACGTAGAAACCGTCATGCCCCGGCGGCTGCAGGCTGCTGTCCGTCGCCGCCGGTCGATGCAGATAAAGGCTCGGATCGTCGGGAACCCTGTCGCCGTCGAAGATCTCGTCGAGCAACGCCCGCCACCGATCTCCGAGGATAATCGTATGATGAGCGACGTCTGGCCATGAGCGGTCGGTTCCGAAGCACAGCACGAACAGACCCATCGAGAAATTCATCTGGTCCACACGCTTCCGGCGCGGCGCCGAAATGGGCTGCAACACCGCATGCACCTGCGGTGCGTCGGCGTTCGCGATGACGATATCAGCGGACACCGTGGTGCCATCGTCAAGATCCACGCCGGTCGCACGGCCGTCACGAACACGGATGCGCGATACCGTGCATCCGGTCTGGACCTGAATTCCAGTGCGTATCATCAGCTTTTCCAGCGCACTGACCAACGCACCGGTTCCACCGCGAGGGAACCAGACCCCCCAACGCTGTTCCAGATAGGGTATCAGGGTATAAATGCCGGACGTGCGGAATGGATGACCGCCCAGCAGCAAGGGCTGCAGGCTGAACACCCGCCGCAATGACTCGTCACGGATGAAGCCGCGCACGAGAGAGGACACGGACTGGAGGCCGCCGAGGCGAACCAGCCCAGGCAGCGCGCGCGCCATGGAGCTGAGCGTATCAAACGGCTGCGCCCCGTATTTGTTGAACCCAATCTCGAACAGAGCTTGCGAGCGACGCATGAACCGGTCGTAGCCATCGGCGTCATCCGGGGCGAACGCCACGACGGCGGCCCGCACTTCCTCGGCGCTGCTGCCGTAGTCAAAATGTCGCTGATCGGAGAAAAGAATCCGATACCAGGGCCGCACCGGAAGCAGTTCGACGTGGTCGGCCATCCGTTCTCCGAACAAAGCGAACAGTTCTTCGAAGAGCTGCGGAGCCGTGATCACGGTCGGTCCGGCGTCGAACGTGAAGCCATGTTGGCGAAACACGCGCGCTCGGCCCCCGAGCGTCGGCTGCCGCTCAATCAACTGAACATCGTAGCCAAGACTGCGCACCCGCAACGCGGCGGCGATGCCACCGAAGCCTGCGCCAACCACGACCGCGCGCGGTGCGACTCCATGCACGTCCGAGTCACGCGGCATGTTCCGTGACCTCGAACACGAGAGACATCCTCGCGCCAAGGTCGCCTGCGGCGGCGATAAGAACGGGTGCAAGCGGGTGCTCGTCAAGGCCGCCAACGGCTTCCGCCAGAAGGCCGCCAGCCCATGCCGACAGCCGCGCCACATAAGGCGAGAGCCGCATCGCGTGAGTTTCGGCTTCGTCACGGCCAAGACCGCGCCGGCGTGCGCGTGCGAGCAGCTGGAGCATCCGGTTACGCCCGACGCTGTCCTGATGCACCAACTCGCAGGCCGCGCCTAGCCGTGCGCAGTTCTCCGACGACACGGCCAGCGCTCTGCCGCACTCCGCTATCAACTCTGCGCGCCATCCTCGGCCACCGCTCGACAGGTGATAAGACGTTGCGCAACCGAGCACACCCGCGTCCGGGGTTGCGGCGGGCATGAGCGCCGCATCCCCGGTTTCGAATAACACGGTCAAAATCGCACCTAATCCGCCGCCGACCGGAACCCGACGGCGCCGGTTTCCGCATTCTCCAATTCAGACTTCCGCGCGGCAATCCAGTAAATGAATACGCCAAACGCCGCCTTTGCCACGATATCGGAGATGGTATACCCAACCTGAACCGCAATCGTGGCGCTGGCCCCCGTGAACCCGATCATGGGAAACAGGAACACGATGGGATAGAAGCACCACGACACCACCGTGAGCCAACGCGCCATGCTGACCATTCCGCGAACG
>JAYTXR010000095.1:0-19584 GCA_043742865.1 Acetobacteraceae bacterium | reverse complement strand
GAAGGCCAGGATCACCATCCGCTTGACGTTGATCCCCATCACGGCGGCGGCGTTGCGATTATGCGCCACCGCCATCATCGCCTTGCCCAGCAGCGATTTCTTCAGGAACAGCTGCACCGCGGCCACCGTGCCGAGCGCGCAGACGATGATGAACAGCTCCTGCGGAAAGATCCCCGCATTGCCGATCTGGATGACCTGATCGCCGAACGGGGAGGGGAAGCGGATCTGTTCGGGCCCCCAGATGTTCACCGCCGCGTTCTTCAGGATGATGCTGACCGCCAGCGTGCTCAGCACCCAGCTATGCGACAGCACGTGCCGGATGACCGGGCGGATCGCGATCCGCTCCAGCATGACGCCCATCAGCCCGGTCACGGCCACGGAGATCAGCAGCGCGGCGACGAAGGGCAGGCCGAGCACCACGTAGCAGGACAGCCCGACCAGCGCGCCGACCATCAGGAACTCGCCCTGGCCGAAATTCAGCGTCGCCGTCGTGATGTAGGTGACATAATAGCCTTGGGCGATCAGCGCGTAGATGCTGCCGATTGACAGGCCGGAAACCACCGCCTGCCAAATTTTTGCAACGACCGGATCCATGTATCCCCCGAAATGCGGCAAGTCATACGCAACCGAACCGCCTTGTGCGGCCCCCGATCTCATTGCCGATTGACGCGTCACGCGCCAACGCAGTCAACCGGCAACGTGTTCAATCGGTGACGCGATAGACCTTGCCATCGTGCCAGATTGCGAGGAAGCCGGTATCCGCGCCCAGCGCCTCGTGATTGTCGTTGGTGAACGGGTGCGGATGCATCTTCGTCACCGCCTCGTTGTAGTCGTCGATCGTCTCGAGCGCGTCACGCAGTTTCACCGGATCGGGCCCCGATTTTTCCAGCGCCTTCAGCACCAGCCGCGTCGCGTCATAGGCTTGCGCCGTGGTCACCGGGAAGAAGTCCCCGCCCTGGTCCTTGTAGGCCTCCTCCACCCGGGCATGGAACGCGCGGGCCTTGTCGCTGTGATCCACGGTGTAGGAGGTCACGCCCATCACCCCCTCCGCCGCCTCTTTGCCGCCGAGCTTGAGGAAGTTCGGCGCCAGCACCCCCCAGGTGCCGGACCATGGCGTCTTCATGCCGATCTTCTGCATGCTCCTGGCGATCTGCACCCCGGCTGGCGCCAGCGAGTACGACACGATGAAATCCACGTTGGCGTCCCGCAGCTTGCTCAGCTGCGCCGTCATGTCGGTGTCGTTCTGGTCGAATACCTGCGGCTCGGCGGCCAGTTCGATGCCGGCCTGCTTCAGCAGGCGGATCGCCGTTTCCCGGCCCGACTGGCCCCAGCCGGTCGAATCGTTCACCAGCCCGATCCGCTTCATGCCGTGCTTCTTGATGTAGTCGATGATGAACTGGGTCTGGATGCCGTCGTTCAGCGTCACCCGGTAAATGTAGTGCTTCGGCTCCTTGGAGTAACGCGCGATGATCGGCTCGGAGGTCGGCAGCGGCACCATCAGCGGCACCTTCTGCTTCTGCGCGATGTCGATCATCGCCAGCGCCACGCCGGAATTGGCCGGCCCGATCACCGCGAACACCTTGTCGCGCGTGATCAGCCGCGTCAGGTTCTCAATTCCCTTGGCCGGTTTGGTTTCATCGTCATACATGACGATCTCAACCGGCTTGCCCTGATAGCCGCCATGGGCGTTGTATTCCTTCACCGCCATTTCGATGCCCATGCGCGCGCCGCGGCCGAAATCGTCGGTCCCGCCGGTCAGCGACAGATCGACGCCAAGCTTCAGGTCGGCGGCGTTCGCGGTTGCCAGGGAACCCAGCATCACGCAGCCGGCCAGCAGGCCCCAGCGAGGCATGGAGCGGGTCATGCAGCGGAGGCTGTTCCGCATCATTCGGATGTTCACGTAAAATACCCCCTGAGTTCTATTTTTTTGGAACCTGCCCTGCCGGTCACGCTTTGTCCAGGGCCGCCCTCGCCGACCCCGCGGGGTTCCTGAACCGGCGAACCCGATCGGCGTTGCGGTTTCATCCCCCCGCGCTACAGTCCTGGCACCATCCACACCCCGCAGGGAGCGGCCGATGACCGAGCTGACGCGTAGGAGCTTGTTGGCGGCAGGGGCGGTCGCCTCTGGCGGCCTGCTTCAGGCCCGGGCGGCGATGCCGGTGCGGATCGCCGTGCTGACGGACCAGTCGGGCGTTTATGCGGATCTTTGCGGACCCGGATCGGTTATATCGGCCCGCATGGCAATGGAGGATTTCGGCGGCCAGGTGAACGGTCAGCCAATCGAGCTGCTGACCGGCGACAATCAGAACAAGGCCGAGATCGGCGCCGCCCTGGCGCGGAAATGGTTCGACGTCGACCAGGTCGGGTTCGTCGTCGGGCTGGACAATTCGGCGGTCGCCCTGGCGGTGCAGCAGATCGCCTCGGAGCGCGATCGCGTGGTGGTCGGGACAGCGGTCGGATCGGTGGATTTCACCGGAAAGAACTGCACCGCCACCTCGGCGTCCTGGGCGTACGACAGCTACGCGTTGACCACGAGCCTCAGCACGGCGCTGGTCGCGGCCGGGCGGGACAGCTGGTTCTTCATCACGGTCGACTACGCCTTCGGACACTCGCTCGAGACCGACGCGCGGCGGGCGGTGGAGGCGGCCGGGGGGAAGGTGCTGGGAAGTGCCAGGCATCCGCTCGGCAACGCTGACTTCAGTTCGCTGTTGCTGCAGGCGCAGAGTTCCGGTGCCAAGGTGATCGGGTTCTGCAACGCCGGCGCGGACCTGGTGAACGCGATCAAGCAGGCTGGCGAGTTCGGGCTGCCGCAGAGTGGCCGGACCTTGGCCGCGATGACGCTGTTCATCACGGATATTCACAGTCTCGGGCTGCCGATCGCACAAAATCTGAACTACGTGACCGCCTTCTACTGGAACCGCAACGAGGAGTCGCGGATCTTCGCCCGCCGCTTCGTCGCGCGCCACCAGGCGATGCCGACGATGGTGCAGGCGGCGGTGTACTCGGCGACCCGCCACTATTTGCGCGCCCTGGCGGCCGCCGGGCCGGTCGGGGGTGCCGCGATCATGGCGAAGATGCGCGAGCTGCCGGTCGACGACTTCTACGTGCATGGCGGCACGGTGCGGCGCGACGGACGGCTTCTGCACGACATGTTCCTGATGCGGGTGAAGGCGCCCGCGGAGGCGAAGGAACCCTGGGACTATAGCGTGATCGAGGGTGTCATACCGGCCGACAAGGCGTTCCGCCCGCTTTCCGACAGCCATTGTCCGTTGGCCGGGGGCTGAGCCGGACAGGAGCCTCCATGACCACCGAGATCCCCCCGGAGTTCCAGCGTGGTTGGGATGCCGCTCTGCTGGCCGCGCGCCATTGGCATGAGGCGCAGGCGAAGAAGGCGCTGATTGAGTCGAGACGCAACCGGTTTCCAAAGAATTTGGAGCGCGAAGCGGCGGTCCATCAGAGATCGGCCGAGCTGATTGTCGCCCTCGATCCGGACGATGTCTGACCGCCCGTGCGTCGACAGATTCTGGCGCGCCTCAAGCCGGGCTCGATCAAAACATCTGCCATCCGTGGCTGCCGGCGACCGCACCGAAGATTGTGATCAGACTGAGCACGAGCAGAACCCAGTGCCCCCGGTGCAGCCACCTGAAGGCGTCGCGCGGGGCGGCTGTCGCCCATTTGCGGAAGTGGCGGTCCACGATGAACGGTTCCGCGACGAACAGGATGAAGGCGAACAGCAGCCACAGGCAAACCATTGCCTGCATCCACCAGAACCGTGCCGAGGTGAATCGGTCCCATAGATCGAGGCGCGCCGACATGTAGAAACCGGTCACGCCGGCGACGATGACCGCGATCCGCGCCTGCCAGACGAAACGATGCTCGATCGCGTGGAAGGCCTGAAGCCAGTTCGTGCCAAGCTCCCCGCGGCGAACCGCCGGCAGCAGGACGGTGGTCGCCATCGCGACCCCGCCGATCCAGATGACCACGGCGAGGACATGCAAGGCCCGCGCGATGGCGACATCGTCCATGGTCATGGCTCCATCGGGCGTGGCCACGCCCCGGTCGCGGAGCCGCCCGTGGCGCCCGCATTCCGTGCAAGCGAACCGAAGCTGCCGATCACGCGGGTTCGGCGTATCCCGGTGATGTAGGCCAGGATGAGGGAAACCCAGACGATGCCATAGAGCAGCATGAAGCAGCTCGAATATATCCCGGTCAGGTCCAGCAGGATGCCGAACAGGATCGGCAGCAGGAAGCCGCCCAGCCCGCCGGCCAGGCCGACGATGCCCGATACCGGACCCATGTCGACCGGAAAATCGTCGCTGATAAACTTGAAGGTCGAGGCCATGCCGCAGGCCAAGGCCACCCCGAGGATGAAAAGCAGCATCGCAAAGCCCCAGGCGGGCAGGGCCAGATGGAAATTCGCCGGGCCGCGGATGGTCTGCACCACGAAATCGGTTTGCGGATAGGACAGCAGGAACAGGCAGATCCACGCGGCCCACAGCACCCACCAGGTGACGTTGTGGGCGCCGAAACGGTCCGAGAGATATCCGCCAACTGCCCGCAGAACGCCCGCCGGCAGCGCGAAGCTCGCGGCCATCAGCGCCGCCTGGCCGATCGGGAAATGATACTCGTTGACGAAGTATTGTGGCATCCAGATCGATATAGCCGCGAACCCGCCGAATACGATCGAATAATACTGGCAATATTTCCAGACCCGGGGATCGCGCAGAACCGCGAGTTGCTGGCGGATCGGCACGGCGTTGCCCGACCGTCCCGGGTCCGGGGCGGATAGCAGCCAGAACAGCGCCGCGGTGATCAGCAGGGCAACGGCATAGACCCGGGGCACGCTCTGCCAGCCATAGGCGGCCATCAACGGCGGCGCCACGAACATGTTGATGGCCGCCCCGGTCGTGCCGGCGCCGAAGATGCCCATCGCGAGTCCCTTCTTCGGCTTCGGGAAGAACCGCGATGTATAGGGGGTGCCGACTGCGAACGACGCGCCGACCAGCCCAAGTGCAAGTCCCAGCAACAGGAACTGCCAGAGCGCCGTGGCATACGACGACAACCAGAGCGGCACGGCGCACCCGACCAGCAGGATGAACATGACGACGCGGCCGCCGAACCGATCCGTCCAGATGCCCAGCGGCAATCGGAACAGGGCGCCGGTCAGCACCGGTGTCGCCGTCAGCAGGCCGAATTCCGAGGCGTTGAGCCCGAGCTCCCGGCGGATCGGGATGCCGATGACGCCGAACATCAGCCAGGCGGCGAAGCAGACCGCAAAGGCCAGCGTGCTGACCAGAAGCGCCCGAATGGCGAGACCGGATGAAATGGGAGCTTGCGTGTCCATGGTCAGGCTTCCTGTCTTGCAGCGGCGCCACCGGCTCCGCACCAGGTAGCAACGGATCGCGCGGGAAGCGGGCACGGCCGCCGCGGCATCCACACCTGCACGGTCTCGCCGTGGCGCTCGCGCCGCATTGATGTGGATCAAGGCAAAGCTACCCGGCGCCAGACAGGATGCGCCCCGCAAGATAGCGTCCCGCCTTGGCGGGTGACCCGAACCGCGGGGAACCAGAATGAGCCATTTTCTCGACCGGCTGACCTTCTTCAAGCGGCAGGTCGACACGTTCTCCAACGGCCACGGCATCACCACCGACGAGCCGCGCGACTGGGAGGACAGCTATCGCCAACGCTGGCAGCACGACAAAATCGTGCGCTCCACCCATGGCGTGAACTGCACCGGCTCGTGTTCGTGGAAGATTTACGTCAAGGGCGGCATCGTGACGTGGGAGACCCAGCAGACCGACTATCCCCGCACGCGGCCCGATCTGCCGAACCACGAACCGCGCGGATGCGCGCGCGGCGCCAGCTATTCCTGGTATCTGTATTCCGCCAATCGCGTGAAGCACCCGATGGTGCGCGGGCATCTGCTGCGGATGTGGCGGGAGGCGCGGGCGACGCTCCCGCCGGTCGCCGCCTGGGCCTCGATCGTCGACAACCCCGAGAAGCGTGCGAGCTACACCGGCAAGCGCGGCCTCGGCGGCCTGGTGCGCGCGAAGTGGGACGAGGTCAACGAGATCATCGCCGCCGCCAACGCCTATACCGTAAACAAATACGGCCCCGACCGTGTGGTCGGTTTCTCGCCGATCCCCGCCATGTCGATGGTGTCGTTCGCCGCCGGCGCGCGCTATCTGTCGCTGCTGGGCGGGGTCTGCCTGTCGTTCTACGACTGGTATTGCGACCTGCCGCCGGCCAGCCCGATGACCTGGGGCGAACAGACGGACGTTCCGGAAAGTGCCGATTGGTACAATGCCGGATATCTGCTGATCTGGGGCTCGAACGTATCGCAGACGCGCACGCCCGACGCGCATTTCTACACCGAGGTCCGCTACAAGGGCACCAAGAGCGCCGTTATCTCGCCGGACTACGCCGAGGCGACCAAGTTCGCCGATCTGTGGCTGCATCCCAAGCAGGGCACCGATGCCGCGCTGGCGATGGCGATGGGGCATGTGATCCTGCGCGAATTCCACCTCGACCGGACGGTGCCGTATTTCCACGACTATATCCGTCAATACAGCGATCTGCCGATGCTGGTGCGGCTGGTGCGCAAGGACGGACGATACATCCCCGATCGTCTGTTGCGCGCCGATGATTTTGCCGGCGGGCTGGACGAGGCGAACAATCCCGCCTGGAAGACCGTCGCGCTGGACGCCGATGGCAATCCGGTGGTGCCGCTCGGTTCGGTCGGCTTTCGCTGGGGCGAGCGGGGCAAGTGGAATCTCGAACAGCGGCGCGGCGATGGCGCAGAAACCGTGCTGCAGCTCAGCCTGATCGACGGCGGTGCCACGCAAGCGGTGGCGTTTCCGTATTTCGGCGGCGCCGCGAGCAATGGTTTCGTTGCCACCAAACATCCTGATATCGTGATCCGCAACGTTCCGGTTCGGACCCTGGCGCTGAAGGACGGGGCGAGCCCGGTGGCGACGGTGTTTGATCTCCTATGCGCCAATTACGGCCTGGACCGTGGCCTCGGCGGCGCCGGAATTGCGTCGGACTACGACCAGGACGAGCCGTACACGCCAGCCTGGGCCGAACGGGTGACCGGCGTGCCGCGCGCCCAGATCATCCATGTCGCGCGCGAATTCGCAACCAACGCCGAAATCACCAACGGGCGTTCCATGGTGATCCTCGGCGCCGGGGTGAACCACTGGTATCACATGGACATGACCTACCGCGCCATCATCAATCTTCTGGTGCTGTGCGGCTGCGTCGGCCAGTCTGGCGGCGGCTGGGCGCATTATGTGGGGCAGGAGAAGCTGCGGCCGCAGACCGGCTGGGTGCCGGTGGCCTTCGGGCTCGACTGGAGCCGCCCGCCGCGGCACATGAACGCCACGTCGTTCTTCTACGCCCATACCGACCAGTGGCGCTACGAGACGCTGAAAATTGCGGAAATCCTGTCGCCGACGGCGCCGGACGGCGACTGGTCCGGATCGATGATCGACTACAACGTGCGCGCCGAACGCATGGGATGGCTGCCCTCGGCGCCGCAGCTCAGGCAGAACCCGCTGACAATCGCCACGCGGGCCAGCCAGGCGGGTCTGGAGGCGAAGGATTATGTGGCCAGGGCCCTGCGCTCCGGCGAGCTTGCGATGTCCTGCCACGATCCGGACGATCCCGCGAACTGGCCGCGCAACATGTTCGTGTGGCGCTCGAACCTGCTGGGATCGTCGGGCAAGGGGCACGAGTATTTCCTCAAGCACCTGTTGGGTACCGCCAACGGCGTGCTGGGCAAGGATCTCGGCGCCGAAGGCCGCGAGAAGCCACAGGAGGTGAAATGGCACGACAAGGCTCCCGAAGGAAAACTGGACCTTCTGGTGACGCTGGATTTCCGTATGTCCACCACCTGCGTCTATTCCGACATCGTTCTGCCGACCGCCACCTGGTACGAGAAGAACGACATAAACACGTCGGACATGCATCCGTTCATTCACCCGCTGACCGCCGCCGTGGACCCGGCCTGGGAGTCGCGCACCGATTGGGACATCTACAAGGGACTTGCCCAGGCATTCTCCGAGATCTGTCCGGAGGTTCTGGGCCGCGAAACCGATGTCGTGCTGACGCCGATGCAGCACGACACGCCGGGCGAACTGGCGCAGCCCTATGGGGTGGAGGATTGGAAGCGCGACGGGACCGCGCCGGTGCCCGGCCGGACGATGCCGTCGGTGGCGGTGGTCGAGCGCGACTACCCGAACCTGTATGCGCAATTCACCGCCATCGGACCGCTGCTGAAAGCGTCCGGCAACGGCGGCAAGGGGATCTCCTGGGACACCGCGCCGGAAATCGATTTCCTCGCCACCCTCAACGGCACGGTACGCGCCGGTGCGGCGTCCGGGCAGCCTTGCCTGGCGACCGACATCGATGCCATCGAGGCCATCCTCAGCCTGGCGCCGGAGACCAATGGCGAGGTTGCGGTGAAGGCCTGGGAAGCTCTGGGCCGGATGACCGGGCGTGACCACACCCATCTCGCCCGATCGAAGGAGGATGAGAAGATCCGCTTCCGCGACATTGTCGCGCAGCCGCGCAAGATCATCTCGTCACCGACCTGGTCGGGCATCGAAAGCGAGAAGATCTGCTACAACGCCGGCTACACCAACGTCCACGAGCGGATCCCCTGGCGCACGCTGACCGGGCGCCAGCAGCTTTATCAGGATCATCTGTGGATGCGCGCCTTCGGCGAGGCGCTGGTCACGTGGCGGCCGCCGGTGGACACCAAGACGACGGCGGCGATCCAGGGCAAGTACGGCAACGGCAACCCGGAGATCGTGCTGAACTTCATCACCCCGCACCAGAAATGGGGCATCCACAGCACCTATACCGACAACCTGCTGATGCTGACCCTGAGCCGCGGCGGGCCGTGCATCTGGATCAGCGAGACCGATGCGAAGCAGGTCGGCATCGCCGACAATGATTGGGTCGAAGCCTACAACACCAACGGCGCGCTGGTGGCGCGCGCGGTGGTCTCCCAGCGGGTCAATCCCGGCATGGTGATGATGTACCATGCGCAGGAGAAGATCGTGAACACGCCGGGCAGCGAGGTGACCGGCCTGCGCGGCGGCATTCACAACTCGGTGACCCGCGTGGTGCTCAAACCCACGCACATGATCGGCGGGTATGCCCAACTTAGTTTCGGACTTAACTACTACGGCACGGTCGGCTCCAACCGCGACGAGTTCATCATCATCCGCCGGATGGACAAGGTGGACTGGCTGGACGGCACCGCCGTCATCCGGCAGCGCCAGACCGGGGTCGTGTGATGAAAGTCCGGGCGCAGATCGCGATGGTGCTGAACCTCGACAAATGCATCGGCTGCCACACCTGTTCCGTCACCTGCAAGAACGTATGGACCAGCCGCGAGGGGATGGAATACGCGTGGTTCAACAATGTCGAGACCAAGCCCGGTATCGGCTATCCGAAGGACTGGGAAAACCAGAAGCACTGGAAGGGCGGCTGGACGCGCCGACAGAACGGCAAGATCGAGCCCCGCATCGGCGGCAAATGGCGCGTCCTGTCCAACATTTTTGCCAATCCCGATCTGCCGGAGATCGATGATTACTACGAGCCTTTCACCTTCGACTACGGACATCTGCAAACCGTACCCGAAGGCAAGGTCATGCCGACCGCCCGCCCGCGTTCACTGATCACCGGTGAGCGGATGGAGAAGATCGAGTGGGGGCCGAACTGGGAGGAAATCCTGGGCGGCGAATTTGCCAACCGCTCGAAAGACAGCAATTTCGAGGGGGTGCAGAAGGAAATCTACGGCGCCTTCGAGAACACATTCATGATGTATCTGCCGCGCCTGTGTGAACATTGCCTCAATCCGGCTTGTGCCGCCGTATGTCCGTCCGGTGCCATCTACAAGCGCGAGGAGGACGGCATCGTTCTGATCGACCAGGACAAATGCCGCGGCTGGCGCATGTGCGTTTCGGGATGTCCGTACAAGAAGATCTATTACAACTGGTCGTCGGGCAAATCCGAAAAATGCATCTTCTGCTATCCACGTATCGAGGCCGGTCAGCCGACTGTGTGTTCGGAGACCTGCGTGGGCCGCATTCGCTATCTGGGCGTCATTCTTTACGATGCCGACCGCATCGAGGAGGCGGCTTCAGTCCCCGACGAAGGCGATCTGTATGAAGCGCAGCTCGAGGTCTTTCTCGATCCGCACGATCTGCAAGTGCAGGCGCAAGCGCGGCTGGACGGCATTCCGGAGGCCTGGCTGGAGGGCGCGCGAAAATCGCCGATCTGGAAAATGGCGATGGAGTGGAAAATCGCCTTCCCGCTGCATCCCGAATACCGCACTTTGCCGATGGTCTGGTACGTGCCGCCGCTGTCGCCGATCCAGGCCGCCGCCGCGAAAGGCGATCTGGGCACCATCGGCGGCATGCCGGATGTGAAGTCGCTGCGCATTCCGGTCGAATATTTGGCCAATTTGCTGACCGCGGGCCGCACCGAACCGGTCACGGCGGCGCTGGAACGCATGCTGGCGATGCGCGCCTATATGCGTGCCAAGACCGTGGACGGCGTGATTATCGACTCGATTGCCGAACGTGTCGGCCTGTCGGGCCGGGGCATCGAGGACATGTATCAGCTGATGGCCATCGCCAATTACGAAGACCGCTTCGTCATCCCCACCGCCCATCGCGAGACCGGCGAGGATAGTTTCCAAATTCGCGGCTCCTGCGGCTTCTCGTTCGGCGAGGGCTGTTCCGGCAAAACCGGCTTCGGCCTGTTCGATGCGAAGCCGCCGAAGACCCCGATGGAGGTGATCTGATGACCCGCAGCTATCGTGCCCTCGCGGCATTGATCACCTATCCCACCGAGGCGCTGCAAGCGGCGACCAGCGAGATCGCCGCCGTGCTGGCCGAGGAGGACCTGGTGCCGGCAGCGCGGCGCGCCGCCATCGACGATCTGCTGGCCGAACTGGCCGCGCGCGACATCTACGACCTGCAGGAGCGGTATTTCGCGCTGTTCGATCGCAGCCGCACGCTGTCGCTGCATCTGTTCGAGCATGTGCATGGCGAAAGCCGCGATCGCGGGCAGGCCATGGCTGATCTGATCGCGCTGTACCGCGGTCATGGATTCGAACCGACCGCCAGCGAATTGCCCGACTTCCTGCCAATGTTCCTCGAATTTCTGTCGTTGCTTCCGGCAAATGAGGCGCAGGTGCTTCTGGCCGAACCGGCTGGCATTCTTCAGCTTCTCGCGGAACGGCTTGTCACCCGCAAAAGCACCTATTCGGCGGTGTTCCAGGCGCTCGCCACGCTGGCCAACGCGCCGGCGATCGACGGGCCGGATACCGGCGTCGAAGACCCCGACGATCTCGTGGCGCTGGACGCGGCATGGGAGGAGGCAGCGGTCCATTTCGGACCCGGCGAGCAGATCGACAGTTGCGGGACCGATCGTCTGCGGACGCGGCTTCGCGCGGCTGCCCGCGACGCCGCGTCGGTCTGAGGAGATGGCGCGATGAACCCTTATCTGAACAGCGTCCTGTATGGCTGGTACCCCTATTTTTGCCTGACCGTGTTCGCTCTTGGCAGCCTGGTGCGCTTCGACACCGCGCAATACACCTGGCGCAGCGGATCGAGTCAGCTGTTGCGCAAGCAACAGTTCCGCTGGGGCTCCAACCTGTTTCATGTCGGCATCCTGATCGTCATCGCTGGCCATTTTGCCGGCTTCCTGATGCCCGACCGGGCGGTGGACTGGCTGATCAGCCCGAGCCAGCATGAACTGCTTGCCATGGTGGTGGGCGGCCTCGCCGGGCTGATCGCGATCATCGGGCTGTCGTTGCTGATCCATCGCCGGCTGACCGACCCGCGCATCCGGATCACCAGCCGGCGATGGGATATCGCGATCCTTCTGATGCTGTGGGCGCAGCTTGCCCTTGGCCTGCTGACCGTTCCGGTCTCGGCGCAGCACATGGACGGCGCGCTGTTCCTGACGCTGGTTGCGTATATCAAGGGGATCGTGCTGCTGCATCCTGGCGTGGCCGATCTGCTGGTCGGCACGCCGGTCGTCTATCGGCTGCATATCCTGCTGGGCTTCACCGTGTTTCTGGTCTCTCCGTTCACCCGCCTGGTGCATATATGGAGCGCGCCGGTCTGGTATCTCGGGCGCACCGGATTTCAGGTGGTGCGGCGCCGGCAGACCCGAGCCGGTTCGCGCCAGCCGACTGGCGGTGGATTGTCGCGATCGGTCATCCGGAATTGAGCCATGCAAACCATCAGGGTCAACGATGTCGTCATCGCGCACGCGACCATCGCCAGGGAAGTGCAGAACCACCAGGCAGCTTCGTCCGCCATCGCCTGGGAACAGGCAACCCGGGCTCTGGTCGTTCGCGAGCTGCTGCTGCAACGCGCCCGGCTGCTGGGCGTCGCTTCGGACCCGCGCACCGAAGACGGTGCCCGCGAGACCGAGGAGGAATCGCTGATCCGGTTGCTGCTGGAACGCGAAATCCTCACGCCGAAGGCCGATGACGCCGTCTGCCGCCGCTATTACGACAGCAACAAGGCGCGCTTTCGCAGCCCCGATCTGTTCGAGCCGGCACACATCCTATTCAAGGCCCGCCGCGACGATGCCGAGGCCTATGGCAAAGCCGAAGCCCAGGCTGGCGCCGTGCTCGCGGATCTGCAGCAGCACCCGGACAGGTTCGACAGCCTGGCGCGCAGCCTGTCGGACTGCCCGTCCGCGACGGAGGGCGGGCGTCTGGGGCAGATCGTGCGGGGCGAGACGACCCCGGAGTTCGAGACTTTTCTGGTGGCAATGGAGCCTGGCCAAATCTGCCCGGTACCGGTGCGCACGCGCTACGGCGTCCATGTTCTCCGACTGGACCGCCGGATCGCCGGCAAGATTTTGCCGATCGACGCCGTCCGTACCCGGATCGCGGCTTATCTGGAGGCGCGCACCTGGCGCCGCGCTGTGGCGCAATATATCGCTTTGGTGGCGGGACAGGCCCGGATCGCCGGATTTGATCTGCCGGCCGCCACCTCGCCGCTGGTGCAATAGGGGGCGGGCATGCTCGGCAATTTCCTGGCCGCCCTGACCGATGCCGGCTCGGCCGAGGCGGCCCTGGGCGCCATCGGCGACCCCGGTGTCCTGGAACGCGTCCGCCAAGGTGCCGCGGCCGAAGGTATCGGCGTCGGCGCATTCGTGGCCAGCACGGTCCGTCAGGTGCTTGACCATGCCGAGGAGGATGTCTGGCTGGATCTGCTAGGCCGCATGTCCGGCTCGCAACGACCCGGCGTCGCCGCCTTGGAGGCCATCCTGGCGCGCGCCTTTCCGGAATCGGTCGCCGCCAGCGATAAGGATAGGGTCTCTAAAGGGCGACTGCTCTTTGGCGGGTCCACGGCACAGCCCTGGCCTTCGAATTCACCCCATCGTGATCCCTAAGCGAGGCACTTTTCCGCTCGGGCGTCATTTTCCCACTGTCCAGCCCTGAAACTGAATGGAATTCGCAATGAAAGCTGTCGTTTACAACGGTCCTCGCGACGTGAGTGTGAGCAACGTTCCCGACGCCAAGATCGAGAAGCCGACTGACGTGGTCGTTCGTATGACCACGACCAACATCTGCGGTTCGGACCTACATATGTATGAGGGTCGCACCAGCTTTAAGAAGGGCCGGGTATTTGGACATGAGAATTTGGGCCAGGTGATTGAGGTCGGGGGCGGCGTGGATCGCGTGAAAAAAGGCGACTGGGTTTGTCTGCCTTTCAACGTCGGATGCGGATTTTGCGAGAATTGCGAGCGCGGACTGACTGGTTTCTGCCTTACCTGCAATCCGGGCACGGCGGGGGCAGCTTATGGATTTGCAGATATGGGCCCTTTCGAAGGCGGCCAGGCGGAACTCCTGCGGGTGCCTTACGCGGATTTCAACTGCCTGACATTACCCGAGGATGCGGAGGAGAAGCAGGATGATTACGTCATGCTTTCCGACATATTTCCGACCGGCTGGCACGCGACGGAGCTCGCCGGTCTGCTCCCTGGCGAGTCGGTTGCGATCTATGGCGCCGGGCCGGTCGGCCTGATGGCTGCGCATTCCGCTGTAATAAAGGGGGCAGCCCGGGTCTTCGTTGTCGATGCCCACGATGATCGGCTTGCGCTGGCGAAATCGCTCGGCGCCATCCCCATCGATATGCGCCGGTGTGACCCGGTGGAGGAGATCCTCGGCCAGACCGACGGGCAGGGCACGGATCGCG
This sequence comes from Acetobacteraceae bacterium, assembly GCA_043742865.1. GTDB lineage: Bacteria > Pseudomonadota > Alphaproteobacteria > Acetobacterales > Acetobacteraceae > PALSA-911. The sequence continues at coordinate 5,344 of JAYTXR010000095.1, read as the reverse complement.
GCTGCGAATGCGTTGGCTACCAGTGCTGCGACCGCCACGGCAAAGAGTCGAACAGTTTCACGATGAACAGTCTGGTCGCGTCGACCAAGGCAACCGGCGGCATCGGCGTGGTGGGCGTGTTCGTACCGGTGGATCCGGGCGCCCGGGACGTACTGGCCAAGAAGGGTAAGATGGCCTTCGATTTCGGGGCATTCTGGATAAAGGGCCAACAGATACGCACGGGGCAGGCCAATGTGAAAGCTTATAACCGGCGCTTGCGGGAATTGATCCGTGTCGGCAAGGCTACCCCATCCAGTATCGTCTCGCACCGGCTTTCGTTGGAGATGGCGCCGGATGCCTACAAGCACTTCGATGCGCGCGACGATGGATGGACCAAAGTTGTACTGAAACCCGCGGCCTGATAGGCTGCTGACAACTTGCGGTCAGCCCTCCGCCGGAAGGTTTGAGGTGGCCGCGGTGGGCCGGACAGGTTGGCGGCGAAGAGAAGCTATTCCCTGGTTCCGATTACGCCGCCAGTTTGCCGTTCGCCGCAGCTATCTCGGGCGCCTCGATGCAGACCGCGACGTCCATGATGATGGAAACGCCTGGACAGCACGCAGCGGCACCCTGCGTTGCTCATCCTGCGGTCTCCTCATTGGGACAGCGCGAGTTGGACGATGCGCACGACCACCATCCCCACCGCGAGCACGAGATAGCCCCGCAGCACCATCATCCAGGCCCGCATCGACATCGACATCCGGGCCGGCTCGAGGCTGTTCAGCGGCGGCATCCGCCACCCCTGCCGCTGCGCTATGTCGGGTCCAACAGGGGCAACATCCTCGCGTCCGCGCATCAGCATCGTCACCCCCGCTCCGATCGCGAACAGCACCGAGCCGCCGCCCAGGACCCACAGGATCTGCGCACCGCTGATCTCGGGATACAGCACCGATGCCGTCAGGATGATCGACATCATCACCAGGGTGGCAATCACCAGGCTGGTGAAGGCGTTCAGCCACTTGCCGTTGACCCACGGGCCGAGCACCTGCGCATCGTTGCACAGCAGCAGCAGGAAGACGGTGGCGCTTGGCAGCAGCACCCCGGCCAGGGTCTGGACCGCAAGCGTGATCAGCCCGAGCGGCGAGCCGGGGATGAGCACGATGGCGGCCGCCAGCCCGATCAGCCCGGCATACACAAGGTAGAAGCCCCGCGCGTCGGAGGCCTTGCGATGCAGCGAGTGCTTCAGCGACAGCACGTCGCCGATGGCGTAGGCCGTCGCCAGCGACACTGCGGAGGCGCCGATGATCGAGGCGTCGATCAGGGCGATGGCGAACAGCACGCCCATCGTCGGGCTGACATACTTGTCCAGGCCGGCGGCGATGCCGCCCGCGTCGGTGAAGTTGCCGAATTCGGGCCGGCCGCCGAACACGGCCGCGCAGAACACCATCATGGCGATCGCGCCAACCATGACGGCTCCGATGCCGATCAACAGGTCCGCCTTCTCGTAGCCCATGAATTGCGGGGTGATCCGCTTGTCGATGACGTAGCTCTGGTGGAAGAACAGCTGCCAGGGCGCCACGGTGGTGCCGACGATGCCGATGATCAGCAGCAGGATGTCCGACAGCTTGCCCTCGGGCAGGCCGGGGATCGCCAGGTCGCGCGCGATCTGGCTTACCGGGACATGCACGGCGAGCACGATCGGCACCAGCAGTAGGCTGCCCAGGCAGAGTATCAGCGCGAACCGCTCGAAGCGACGGAAATTGCCCGTCGATGCCGCGACCATGGTGAGCACGGCGGCGATCGCGACCCCGGCGATCTTGGAGACACCGAGATAATCCAGCGCGAGCGAGATCCCGATGAACTCGGTGACGATGGTCAGGCCGTTGAGGATGAACAGGTCGACGACGCTGAACGCGCCCCAGAACTTGCCGAACCGGGACAGGATCAGCCGGGCATGGCCGACCCCGGTCACGGCACCCAGGCGCAGCACCATCTCCTGGTTCACGTAGAGCACCGGCACGAGCAGTAACAGCGTCCATAGCAGCGAGGTGCCGTAGTTCTGGCCGGCCTGGGTGTAGGTGGCGAAGGCGCCGGCGTCGTTGTCGCCGACCATCACGATCAGGCCCGGGCCGAGGATGGCCAGCAGCGTCATGAAGCGGGCGCGCAGCGTGTTTCGCTTACCCGTGTCGCCGAGGCGAATGGTGCCGAGCGCGCCGTGGATGTTGCCGATATGGGCGGTGTCGAGAACAGCCGTCTCCATGCCCTTGAAGTCGATATGTGTCATGGGGTCTCCGGCAGCCAGGCGGCCGCGTAAGCGTTCGTCTTCGAAGCGGGACGCTACGGCCGAAGCCGCGGGCGTCGCGTTCAGCCCGACGGGATGAAGCGACCCTCGAAATCGAACTCCCAATGGCACGCCAGTCGGCCATGGTAATCGCGCTCCCAAACCGCCGATAGCGTCGTCCTGCGCCTGGGGATCCGGTCGGTCACGCGGCAGAGCCGGACGAAGAAGTCGATTTCTTCGACCCGGTCATGGGTCAGGTGGTTCATGGTGGCCATCTTGGCCTCCTCTGGTTCGGCTGTTGCTCGAACCCGGGAGGCCAGCTTCCGAGAGGTCAGCGCGCCTCGCGCTGAGCCTTTCGGTCACATGGTCTGCCCGGGCGACGGGCCAGCACGGCAATCACGGCAGGCGACAAGCGTCGACTGTCGCACTCCGGGGACTGGCTACTAGATCGCGGGGTCATGAAGTTCTCAAATAGGTTGGCGGTCGGAGATTTACGAGCCGCGGAGCGCGTTTAAACCCGGCCCGTGCCCAAACGCAAGCGCTAATCCAGGTCGCCGCCGGCGGAGATTCCGGTGGTGCCGATCTGCGTCCCGCCCCGGACCCGGCCCGGCGCGGCACTCGGCTGGACGGCGGGGGCAGGGGGCGGCATGGTCCGGGCGTTGCGTCGCGATGCTTGTCTTTGCCGGACGCAGGCAACATCTATTCGCCTCGAGCGATCAATCAGGAAACGCCGACCCATGGATCCTATCGTCAACCCCCCCTCCGCACCGCCCGGTGATGCCGGCCTGATCGTCGATGGCGATCAGAAGAGTTTCATGCAGGACGTGGTGGAAGCGTCCCGCCTCGTGCCGGTTCTGGTGGATTTCTGGGCGACCTGGTGCGGTCCCTGCAAGACCTTGACGCCGACGCTGGAGAAGGTGGTCCGCGCCGCCGGCGGGCGGGTGAAGCTGGTCAAGATCGACATCGAAGCCAATCGCGGCCTGGTGCAGCAGCTGACCCAGATCGGGCTGCCGCTGCAATCGGTCCCCACGGTCGCGGCGTTCTGGCAGGGTCAGATCGCGGATATGTTCCAAGGTGCCCTGGCAGAATCGGAGGTGAAGCGATTTGTCGAGACCGTGCTGAAGCTCGCCGGCGGTTCGATGCCGGCCGCCGACCTGCTCGCGGAGGCCAAGGAAAGCCTGGATCAGGGCGACGCCCAGCAGGCCGCGGAGATTTTCTCGGCCTTGCTGGAAGAGGAGCCGGAAAATCCGGAAGCCTGGGCCGGGCTGATCCGGGCGCTGATGGCGATGGGCCAGGAAGACCAGGCCAAGCAGGCGCTGGAGCAGGTCCCGGCCAAGATCGCCGAGCACGCCGATATCGTCAGCGTGCGCAGCGCGCTGGCGTTGGCCGAGGAAGGCCGCGCCGCGCAGGGCCAGCTGTCTTCGTTGCAGGCGCGGCTGGCGGCCGACCCCGCCGATCACGCCGCACGCTATGATCTCGCCACCGCGCTGAACGCCACGGGCGAGCATGAAGCCGCCGCCGACGCGCTGCTCGACATACTGCGCCGCCAGCGCGGCTGGAACGACGGCGCCGCCCGGCTGCAATTGCTGAAATTCTTCGAAGCCTGGGGCATCGACGACCCGATCACGATGACCGCCCGGCGCAAGCTTTCGACGTTGTTGTTCAGCTAGAATCCGGGCTGTTCAGTTAGGAATCGATCCCGAAATGGCAGAGTTCTCTCCCGGCCTGACCGAATTGCCGGCGGTATTCCCGGTTTTTCCGCTGCCGGGCGCGCTGCTGCTGGCGCGTGGAAAACTGCCGCTGACGATCTTCGAACCGCGCTATCTCGCGATGATCGATGACGCGCTGGGTGCGGGGCGCAGGATCGGCATGATCCAGCCGGACGCATCGATCGCTGCCACCGCCGACGGTCCGGGGCTGTTTCGCGTCGGTTGTCTGGGATTGCTGACCTCGTTCAGTGAAACCGAGGATGGCCGCTATCTGATCACGCTGAGCGGCCTGATCCGCTTTCGCGTGGCCGAGGAGCTCGATCCGGTGCGCGGCTATCGGCGCGTGCGCGGCGATTATGCCGCCTTCGCCGGGGATTTGGAGCCGCCGGTCCGGCCCGGCGGGGTGGATCGGGCGACCCTGTTCGCGGGGTTGCAGGAGTACTTCTCCCGCCGCAACATCGATGCCAACTGGGAAGCCATCCGGGGCTTGCCGGAAGCCGCCCTGGGCCTGACGCTGGCGATGGTCTGCCCGTTCGAGCCGGCGGAGAAGCAGGCATTGCTGGAAGCGCCCACCGACGCCGAACGGGATCGCACCCTGCTCGCGCTGCTGCATATGGCCGCGATGGACAGCGACGATCGTTCGAACCGTCCCGCCAGCTGACCCGCCAACCCGCGAAAGACAGCGCCATGACCGAAACCGGCCCCGCCACCCGTCACGCCCCGCTCGACCGGCGGCTGCTGGAAATCCTGGTCTGTCCGATCACCAAGGGCAAGCTGGAATACGACGAAGTGGCCGGCGAACTGATCAGCCGCGCCGCCGGCCTCGCTTTCCCGGTCCGCGACGGCATTCCGATCATGCTGCCCGAGGAAGCCCGGACGCTCGAGCCCTGATGCCGATCGCCGTCGAGATCCGGCTCGACCGGGCCGAGCGCATGTTGCATGTCGTCTTCGACGACGCCAGCAGCGTCGCCCTGCCGGCGGAGTATCTGCGCGTGGAAAGCCCCAGCGCGGAAGTGCAGGGCCATTCCCCGAGCCAGAAGGTAACCGTTCCCGGCAAGCGCGAGGTCGCCATCATCGCCATCGAGCCGGTCGGCAATTACGCCGTCCGGCTGACCTTCGACGACCGGCACGACACCGGTATCTATACCTGGGACTATTTTTACGAACTTGGCGCCGAGCAGTCCCGCCGCTGGCCGGCCTATCTGGCGGCGCTCGCGGCCAAGGGACTGAGCCGGTAGGGATCTCCCTCAATCAGGCCGGTTGGGCGACGATCAGCATGTGGCGGCCGAAACGGCGCTCGAGCGCGCGAAACATCGCCAGCGGCATCGCGGCGAACCACGGCCGCAATTCATAGACTCCGCGCGCATAGGCACCCGGC
>JAYTXR010000094.1:0-20645 GCA_043742865.1 Acetobacteraceae bacterium | reverse complement strand
AGAGCAACGATGCTGCATCCGATAAAGGCTATAGCATGGAGATAATTCTTATCTCGCTGCTGAACGGGCTGGTCTACGGCATGCTGCTGTTCATGCTGGCCAGCGGGCTGACCCTGATCTTCAGCATGATGGGCGTGCTGAATTTCGCCCATGCCAGCATCTATATGATCGGCGCCTATCTGGCCTTCACGGTCAGCCGGTTTATCGGCTTTTTCCCGGCCCTGATCGTTGCCCCCATCCTGTGCGGGCTGCTGGGTGCCGGCATCGAGGTCTGGGGCCTGCGCCGGGTGCATCATAACGGCCATATCGCCGAATTGCTGTTCACCTTTGGCCTGGTCTTCATCGTCCAGCGCGGCGTGCAGATGACCTGGGGTATGCTGCCGATGGCCTATCGCGTGCCGGCCATCCTCGATTTTCCGCTGTTCACGGTCTATGGCGCCAATTTCCCGGCCTATCGCGGCTTCATGCTGCTGATCTCCGCGTTCATGCTGCTGTCCACCTGGCTGTTGCTGAAGAAAACCCGGATCGGGCTGATCATCCAGGCCGCCCTGACGCATCCGCAGATGGCCAGCTCGCTCGGCCACAACGTGCCGATGGTGTTCACCATCGTGTTTTCCGGCGGCTGCCTGCTGGCCGGCCTCGCCGGCGTGATCGGTGGCAACTACCAGACCACCGAGCCCGGCATGGCCGAGGCGATGGGGCCGATCGTGTTCGTCGTCGTGGTGTTCGGCGGGCTCGGCTCGCTGGCCGGCTGTTTTTTAGCCTCCATCCTGATGGGGGTGATCCAGACCTTCGCCGTGGTCATTGATTACTCGTTTCTTGACATGATCAAACCGCTGGGGATTTCGGTCACCGCCGACACCCTGCTGACCGAGATTCTTACCGTTCCGGTGGCGCGGATCGGCGCGCTGCTGCCGTTCGCGATGATGATCCTTATTCTTCTGTTCCGTCCGCGCGGATTGCTGGGGACGCGCGACACATGAACAATGCCATCGGCAAGAGCTGGCTTTGGATCGCCGCGATCGGCTTCGCGCTGCTGTTGCCGTGGTGCTTCTATGATTTCCACACCGCGCGGCATTCCGGCTTCGTGCTGTCGATGTTGAGCCAGATGGGCATGATGATCATCCTGGCGCTGTCGTACAACATGCTGCTGGGCCAGGCCGGGCTGTTTTCCCTGTGCCACGCGACGTTTTTCGGCATCGGCGGCTATGCCACCGTGCATTTCCTGAACGCGGCCGGCGATGGCGGCCTGCCGGTGCCGATGGAGCTTATCCCGGCGCTGTCGGGTCTCAGCGGTCTCGGTCTCGCCATCATCTTCGGCTACATGGCGACTAAGCAACGGGCCACCGCGTTCGCCATGATAACGCTCGGAATCGGCGAACTGATGGCCACCGCGGCGCTGATGTTTCATCATTTTTTCGGCGGCGAGGGCGGTGTTTCCACCAACCGCATGATCGACAGCAGCCTGTTCGGCCTGACCTATTCATCCGGCGTTCAGGTCTATTATTTGATCCTGGCCTGGACGTTGATCGCTACCTTGGCGATGTTCTTTTTGACCAAGACGCCGCTGGGCCGCATGGCCAATGCCACGCGCGATAATTTCGAGCGGGCGCAGTTCATGGGCTACGATCCCCGCATGGTCCGCTTCCTGCAATTCTCGCTGTCCGGCCTGTTCGCCGGCATCGGCGGCGGGCTGTATGCGATTACCTATGAGATCGTCACCTTCGACGCGCTGGCCGCCCCGCTATCGGCGAACGCGCTGCTGATGGCCTATATCGGCGGCACCACGGTGTTCGCCGGCCCGGTGCTGGGCGCGGTGCTGATCACGCTGCTGCAAAGCGGCGTCAGCCTGATGTCCAATTCCTGGCTGGTCTATGTCGGCGTGCTGTTCATCTCCATGGTCATCTTCGCCCCCGCCGGGATCGCCGGGCTGATCCTGGCGCATCGCCCGATCCTGCGGGCGGGCAAGATGGGCCGGCTGCTGGTGCCCTATATCCGGGTCCTGGTCCCCGGCCTGGCGCTGGTGCTCGGCTTTGTCGGGCTGGTGGAACTGACCTCGTTCCTGACCATCGGCGCGGCGCAGGGCAAGACGCTGGTGCTGTTCGGCAACAAGATCGACGTTCATGCCACGCTGCCCTGGTTGATCTCCGCGGTCGCCATGTTCGGTGGCGGGGCCTGGCTGCGGATCGAGGCGCGGTCCTTCCGGCTGGTATGGGACGGCTTGATGGCCGACCTCAAATCGCGACCCGGCACCGTAGAAAGAGCCGTCGCATGAATGTCCCCGCGCTCAGCATTCGCGACATCACCAAGCGCTTCGGCCAGACCGAGATCATCCGTGGCGTCAGCCTGGACATCGCCACCGGCGAGCGCCACGCGATCATCGGACCCAACGGCGCCGGCAAGACCACCTGCTTCAATCTGATCAGCGGACGCTTTCCGATCAGCTCCGGCGAGATCCACTTGAACGGCACCCGCATCGATGAGTTGCCGCCGCATCAGATCAACCGGATGGGCCTGTCGCGCAGTTTCCAGATCACCTCGATCTTTCAGCGCATGTCGGTGTTCGAGAATTTGCGCTGCGCCCTGCTCTGGAGCCGCGGCTTCCGCTATTCGTTCTGGTCCCCGCTATGGCGTCAGCGCGAGCTGAACGCGCAGGCGGAATTTCTGCTGGAGGACCTGAACCTGCATACCCGCCGCGACCTGCCGGCCGGCCTGCTGTCCTACGCCGAGCAGCGGGCGCTGGAGATCGGCATGACCATCGCCGGCGGCGCCTCGGTCATCCTGCTCGACGAGCCGACCGCGGGCATGAGCAACACGGAAACCGATTACGCCATGGAACTGATCCGTCGGGTCACGGCGGGCAAGACCCTGGTCATGGTCGAGCACGACATGAAAGTGGTCTTCGACCTGGCCGACGTGATCACCGTGCTGGTCTATGGCCAGGTCATCGCCTCCGGCCCGCCGGAGAGTGTGCGCGCCAATCCGGCGGTGCAGGAAGCCTATCTCGGGGCGCTGGTCGAATGATGCTCGAAGTCCGCAACCTGCACGCCTATTACGGCCAGAGCCATATTCTGCACGGCGTGGATTTGCAGGTCGGCGAGGGCGAGATCGTCAGCTTGCTCGGCCGCAACGGCGTCGGGCGTTCCACCACCTGCAAGGCGATCATGGGCCTGGTGCCGCCGCAGGGCAGCGTGCTGTACCGTGGCCGCGAGGTTGCCGGCATGCGGTCGGATTTGGTGGCCCGCCAGGGCATCGGCTACGTGCCGGAGGACCGGCAGATATTTCCGACCCTGACCGTCCGGCAAAACCTGGAACTCGGCCTGAAGCAGGCGGGGAAATTCGGCCGCTGGAATTTTCAAGACGTGTTCCGGCTGTTCCCCAATCTGAACGCGCGCCAGGACACTGCCGCCGGCGTGCTGTCGGGCGGCGAGCAGCAGATGCTGACGATGTGCCGTACCCTGATGGGCGACCCTGACCTGATCCTGATCGACGAACCCACCGAGGGCCTGGCCCCCAAGCTGGTCGAACAGGTCGCCACGCTGCTGGAGGAAATCGCCCGCCGCGGCGTGTCCATCCTACTGGTCGAACAGAAGCTGACCATCGCCCTGAAAATCTGCGCCCGGCTCTATGTCATGGGCCATGGGCGGATCGTCTTCGAAGGCACCCCCGCCGACCTGCACTCCAACGCCGACATCCGGCGCGAATGGCTGGAGGTCTGAGGCGAGGCTGCTACCCGCGCTGGCGCAAGAACTGCCCGAACGCCTTCAGCGTCGCGTCCGACACATGGTGCTCGATCCCCTCGGCGTCCTGTTCGGCCGCCTCGGCCGGCACGCCGACGGCCAGCAGAAGGTCCACCACCACCCGATGGCGCGAGCGCACCCGGGCTGCCAGCGTGTCGCCGTCCGGGGTCAGGAACACCCCACGATACGGCTTGGCCACCGCCAGCCCCTCGCGCTTCAGCCGGCCGATCGTTTTGATCGCGGTGGCGTGCGCCACCCCTAGCCGCCGGGCGATGTCGGTCGGCCGCGCCTCCCCGCCGGCGCCGAGAAGATCGGAGATCAGCTCGACATAATCTTCCAGCAGCGCCGTCGATTGCGCGGTGCGCGTCTTGCCGAACCGCCGCGCCTGAATGGGCTCGGTCGGCAGTTCGGCGCTGAGCCGAGCGTCTACCGGTTTCGTGGTCACGCGCGTCCCCCGCTGGTTGGCGCGGACCATGACGCGCACCCCGGATGGACGCAACCGTCAAACCAGATCGAAGCTGAACGCCAGCAGCGCGGTGTTCAACGCCAGCACCAGGGCGGCGGCCAGGATCGCGGCGATGCGGGTCAGCCGGCCATTGACGAACTCGCCCATAACATCTGCCCGCCCGGTCAGCACCAGCAGCGCGATCATCGGCACCGGCAGCGCCAGGCTCAATGCCACCTGGCTGTAGATCAGCGCGTCGGTCGCATTCATCCCCCACGCGACCACGACGAAGGCTGGCGTCATCGTCACCAGCCGACGCAGCCAGAGCGGGATGCGGAATTGCACGAAATCCTGCATGATCCCCTGGCCGGCCAGGGTCCCCACCACCGAGCTCGAAAACCCCGAAGCCAGTAGCGACAACAGGAACACCGATGCCGCCGCACCGCCCAGCAGCGGCACCAGCGTCTGATACGCGGTCTCGATCTCCGCTACATCGGCGTGCGCCGGATGGAACACGGTCGCTGCCAGGGCCACCATCGCCATATTCACCAGTCCGGCGAAACTTAGCGCCACCAGCACCTCGTGGTTGGAATAGCGCAACACACGCCGCCGGTCCGCATCCGTTGCGGTCGGCACCCGCCCGGCGGTCAGGCTGGAATGCAGATAGATCGCATGCGGCATCACCGTCGCGCCGACGATGCCTACCGCCAGCGTGACCGCGTCCATCCCGCGCAATTCCGGCACCACCGAATGATAGGCGAACTGGCCCCAGTCGGGCGGTGCCACCAGCAACTCGATCAGGTAGCATGCCCCGATTACCGCGACGAAGCCGCCGATCAGGATCTCCATCAGCCGAAATCCGTTGCCCTGGACCGCCAGCACCGCGTAGGTGACTACGCCGACCACGATCAGGCAGGCCAGCAACGGCAGTCCGAACAACAGGCTGAGGCCGATCGCCGCGCCAAGGAACTCGGCAAGGTCGGTTGCCATCGCCGCGGACTCGCTCACCGCCCACATGGCGATCACCAGCGGGCGTGGGAAGTGCTGGCGGCAGAGCTGCGCCAGGCTGCACCGGGTGACGATGCCCAGTTTGGCCGACAGCGCCTGGAACAGCATCGCCATCAGATTGGCGATCACCACCACCCATAGCAGCGAATAGCCATGCCGCGCGCCAGCCTGGATGTTGGTGGCAAAATTGCCGGGATCCATATACGCGACCGAGGCGATCACCGCCGGTCCGACGAAGGGCAGAAAACCGCGAACCCCCCGTCGCCTTCCGGCCAAAGCTTCAGCCCCCGCCTGCACGGTTCGTTCGGACAGACTGAGCCGAGGCATCGTCACGTCGCTCATGCGCGGTTTCCTAAGTAGCCGGAGCAGTAAATTACAGAATAAGCGACACAGTGTAGCCTTGGCTACATCTTCGAGCACTAGATGGGAATGTCGGCCCGCCTGTCAACCTTGGGCGCCCGATTGCTATCCCGATTGCTCTGCCCGTTGCCACCGGCCTGTGGGTATGCTTGCTTCATGCAAGCGACTATACGGAGACTGCGGGAATCGGCAGATAAGGATCGCGGATGGACGATTTTCACGCCTCCCATAGATCGATCTTGATCGACGCGGCCATTACGGCACGCGCAGTCCATCCGACGATCCGCGAGCTGCTGCGCCGCATTCTGGCGCTGGCGGCCCCCACCACGCTGGTCGTGCTGCTGCAGGCCGGCGGCCAGCTGGCGGAAACCTGGCTGGCCGCGCGCCAGGGCACCGTTGCCCTCAGCGCCTGGGCGGTGGTGCTGCCGTTCGCATTGATGTTGCAGCAAATGTCGGCCGGTGCGATGGGCGGCGGCGTGGTCTCCGCCATCGCCCGCACACTCGGCGCCGGCAACCGCGAGGAAGCCGCCGAGCTGGTGCTGCATTCGTTGATCATCGCCGGGACCGCGGCGCTGATGTTCATGTTTTTGCTGGCCGGCATCCCCGGCATCGTGCTCGGCGCCATTGCCGGGCCGGACATCGCGCAGGCCGCCGCCCCCTATGCGCTGTGGCTGTTCGGTGCCGGCGCCATTCCCGCCTGGGCGGCGAACACGCTGGCCTCGGTGCTGCGCGGCGGCGGACGGCACGCGCTGGCGGCGCGGGTGCAGATCGTCACCGGTGCTGCCTATCCGCCGCTCGCCTGGCTGTTGATGGAACCCTTGGCCTTGGGCCTGCCCGGGGCGGGCATGGCGTTTGCCGCCACCAACGCCGCCGCCGCGTTGGCGATGGCGGTTCTGGTGGCCCGCGGCGGTGCGGGATTTTATCCGCATTGGCGCACCCGGCTGCGGGCCGATCTGTTCCGGCGCATTCTTGCGGTTGGTCTTGTGGCCTCACTGCTCGCCATCATCGCGAACATGACCACCATCCTGGTCACCGCCCAGCTTTCCACCTACGGCGTCGCCGCAGTGGCCGCCTACGGCATCTCCGCCCGGCTCGAATTCCTGATGATCCCGCTATCTTTCGGCGTCGGCTCGGCATTGACCGCGCTGGTCGGCCGCGCGGTGGGGGCTCAAGACTGGCCTACCGCCCGGCGCACCGCCTGGACCGGGGGCCTGCTGACCCTGGCGGTCGCCGGCGGCATCGGCCTGCTGGTCGGGCTGTTTCCGGCCAGCTTCGCCGGCATCTTTGCCTCCGACCCGCAGGTGGCCTCGATCGCCGCCCGGGGTTTGCGCTTCACCGGCCCGGCCTTTGGCGGTTTCGGGCTGGGCATGGCGATGTATTTCGCGTCGCTCGGCGCCGGGCGGATGCTCTGGCCGTTCTTCGCCGCCGCTTCCCGTTTCGGGTTGGCGGTCGGCGGTGGCTGGCTGCTCGGCCGGCATTTCGGCCTCGGCATCGAGGGCTACTTCATGGCAGTCGCCGCCGGGATCACCGCCTATGGCGGGCTGACCGCCGCCGGGGTCCGCCGCCGGGTCTGGCCCGGCTAGCCTGGACTAACGTGCCGCCAGCAGCCTGGCCGCGTCGGGGGCGAAATAGGTCAGCACGCCGTTACAGCCGGCACGCTTGAAGCTGGTCAACACCTCGATCACCGCGCGGTCATGGTCCAGCCAGCCATTCTGCACCGCTGCCATCATCATCGCGTATTCGCCGGAGACCTGATAGGCGAAGGTTGGGACTTCAAAGCGTTCGCGCACCCGGCGGATGATGTCCAGATACGGCAGGCCCGGCTTCACCATGACCATATCCGCACCTTCGAGCAGATCGAGCTCGACCTCGCGCAGCGCCTCGTCGGTGTTGGCGGGGTCCATCTGATAGGTCTTCTTGTCGCCTTTCAGCGCGCCGCCGGACCCCAGCGCATCGCGGAACGGGGCGTAAAACGCCGAGGCGTATTTCGCCGCATAGCTCATGATCCGGGTGTGGATCAGCCCCTCGGCATCCAGTGCCTCGCGGATCACGCCGACGCGCCCGTCCATCATGTCGGACGGGGCGATGATGTCGATCCCCGCCTGCGCCTGGTTCACAGCCTGCTGGCGCAGCAGCACCAGGGTCTCGTCATTGGCCACGTAGCCGTTGCGGATCACGCCGTCATGGCCGTGATCGGTGTAGGGGTCGAGGGCGACGTCGCCGACCAGCCCGACATCGGGATAGGCCTGTTTCAGGATCCGCGCGGCCGAGCAAATCAGGTTGTTGGCATTGACCGCCTCGGTGCCCTCGGGGTCCTTCTTCTCGGTCGGCGTGGCCGGGAACAGCGCGATGGCGGGAATGCCGAGCTTTATCGCTGTTTCCACGTGCGCAGCAACGCGGTCGAGCGTGACGCGGACCACGCCGGGCATGGATCCGACCTCGGTCGTGGTGTTGCTGCCCTCGATGATGAAGATCGGCCAGATCAGATCGTCCACGGACAGCCTGGTCTCCGCCACCAGCCGCCTGGTCCAGGCATCGGTCCGGTTGCGGCGCATGCGGGTGCTGGGAAATCGGCCGACGGTCATGGTCCTGCATCTCCGTTGGATCGGTGCCCGGGTCCATAGGACGCGCGGGCGCGGGTGGCAAACAGCATAGCCCGCGTGCTAGACGGTGGGGCCTGATGAATCCGCTATCCTCCATCGTCGCATTCGGTGCCGACCATGCCGGCTTCACGCTCAAGGACCGGCTGGCGGCCTGTGTCGCCGGGCTTGGCTTCGGCCGGCTTGACCTCGGCACGAACCAATCCGACAGCGTCGACTATCCCGATTTCGCCCAGCGCGTCTGCGCTGCCGTGAACGCTGGCGAGGCGCGTTTCGGCGTCCTGGTCTGCGGCACCGGCATCGGCATGTCGATCGCGGCCAACCGTTTTCCCGGCATCCGCTGCGCGCTGGTCCAGGATGCCACCGGCGCGCAGCTGAGCCGGTCGCACAACGACGCCAACGTGCTGGCGCTCGGCGCGAGGTTGATCGGCGAGCAGGTGGCGCTGGACGCGTTGAGCGCCTTCCTGACCACAGTTTATGAGGGCGGACGTCACAACCGCCGGCTGGCCAAGTTGGACGCCGTCGCCCCGCCTTGGGACGCCAACCTTAAAATCAGTATTGGGGCAATCGGATGAACGAGAACCTTCCCATCTCCAGCCTTTCCAATGGCAACCTGCAACGCTTCTTCAGCGCGACGTTGTCGGAGACCGACCCGGAACTGGCCGCGGCCATCGGCGCGGAACTGATCCGCCAGCAGGACGGCATCGAGCTGATCGCCAGTGAGAACATCGTCTCGGCTGCGGTGCTGGAGGCGCAAGGCAGCGTGCTGACCAACAAATACGCCGAGGGCTATCCGGGCCGGCGTTATTATGGCGGTTGCGTGCATGTGGATGTGGCGGAAAACCTGGCGATCGAGCGGGCGAAAAAATTATTCGCCTGCGAGTTCGCCAATGTGCAGCCCCATTGCGGCGCGTCGGCCAATCAGGCGGTGTTCCTGGCGCTGATCAAGCCCGGCGATACCATCCTGGGCATGAGCCTGGATGCCGGCGGGCATCTGACCCACGGCGCCGCCCCCAATCTGTCGGGAAAATGGTTCCGCGCCGTTCAGTACGGCGTGCGCGCCGACGGCTTGCTGGATTACGAGGAGCTGGAAGCCAAGGCGCGCACGGAGAAGCCGAAGCTGATCATCGCCGGCGGCTCCGCCTATGCCCGCTTCATCGACTTCGAACGGATCCGCCGCGTGGCCGACGAGGTCGGAGCGTATTTCATGGTGGACATGGCGCATTTCGCCGGCCTGGTGGCCGCCGACCTGTTTCCGAGCCCGCTGCCGCATGCCCATGTGGTCACCACCACCACGCATAAAACCCTTCGCGGCCCGCGCGGCGGCATGATCCTGGCGAACGACCCGTATATCGGCAAGAAGATCAATTCCGCCGTATTCCCCGGCCTGCAGGGCGGCCCGCTGATGCACGTGATCGCCGGCAAGGCGGCCGCCTTCGGCGAGGCGCTGCGGCCGGAGTTCCGGGCCTACCAGAAAGCCGTGCAGGACAATGCCAGGGCGCTGGCGGAAACGCTGATCGAGCGTGGCCTCGCCATCGTCAGCGGCGGCACCGATTGCCACCTGATGCTGGTCGATCTGCGTCCCAAGCGGGTCACCGGCAAAGCGACCGAGGCCAGCCTGGAACGCGCCCTTATCACCGCCAACAAGAACGCGATCCCGTCCGATCCGGAAAAACCCGCCATCACCTCGGGCGTGCGCCTGGGCAGTCCGGCGGCCACGTCGCGTGGCTTCGGCACCGCCGAATTCCGCGAGATCGGCCGGATGATTGACGATGTTATCGAAGGTCTGTCTCGCTCCAACGATGGCGCCAACCAGGCGGCCGAGCAGGCGGTGGGGGAGCGCGTGCGGGCACTCTGCGCCCGCTTCCCGATCTATCCAGGACGGTAACTCCTGCGGATGCGCTGTCCATTTTGCGGCCACGAAGACACCCAGGTGAAGGACAGCCGTCCGACCGAAGACAGTTCCGCTATTCGCCGCCGCCGTTTCTGCGGCAATTGCGGCCAGCGCTTCACCACCATTGAGCGGGTGCAACTGCGCGAGCTGACGGTGGTAAAATCCGATCATCGCCGGGTGCCATTCGACCGCGACAAGCTGGCCCGTTCCATCCGGATCGCGCTGCGAAAGCGCCCGATCCAGGAGGAGCGGATCGAGCGCATCGTCAACGGCCTGGTGCGCCAGCTGGAATCCAGCGGCGAGAACGACATCCCGAGCAAGCAGATAGGCGAGCTGGTAATGGAGACGCTGAAGGAGGTCGATTCCGTCGCTTATGTCCGCTTCGCCAGCGTCTACAGAAATTTCCGCGAAGCCAAGGACTTCGAGGCTTTTCTTGGCTCCCTGGGCGAGAGCGCCTGAGGCGGTGACCGATGATCCCGCCCATATGCGGTCCGCCCTGGCGCTGGCCCGGCGCGGATTGGGCGCCACCTGGCCCAATCCCTCGGTCGGTTGTGTGATCGTCGCCGAGGGTCGCGTGATCGGGCGCGCGGTCACCGCCCCTGGCGGGCGCCCGCATGCCGAGCGCGCGGCCCTGGCGATGGCCGGGGAGGCTGCGCGCGGTGCCACCGTCTATGTCACGCTAGAGCCTTGCTGCCATTGGGGCCAAACCCCGCCTTGCACCGACGCGCTGATCGCCGCCGGCGTTGCCCGCGTGGTGATCGCGGTGCGCGACCCGGATCCGCGGGTGAACGGGGAGGGTTGCGCCCGGCTGCGCACAGCGGGGATCGCGGTGGAGGAAGGCTTGCTGGCCGCGGAAGCGCACGATGTGTTGGCCGGTTTTTCCCACCGCCTGCTGCACGCCCGCCCGCTGGTCACGCTGAAGCTGGCCTCCACCCTGGACGGCAGGATCGCCACACATGCCGGCGAGAGCCAGTGGATCACCGGCGAGCCGGCCCGGCGGGCCGCGCATGCGATGCGCGGCCAGGCCGACGCGGTGCTGGTGGGCGCCGGCACGGTATTGACGGACAATCCGGAGCTGACCTGCCGCATCCCCGGCTACCGGTCCACGGCACTGGTGCGGGTGATCGCCGACAGCCATTTGCGCACGCCGCTGACCAGTGTGCTGATCCGCACCGCCAAAACCTCGCCGACCTGGTTCCTGGTCCGCTCCGGCGCCAACCCGGACCGGCGTGCGGCCCTGGCCGACCTTGGCGTGACGGTGATCGACACTGCCCCCGGCACCACCGGGGTCGATCTGGCCGACGGGATGCGGGCGCTGGCCGAAGCCGGCATCACCCGATTGCTGGTCGAAGGCGGCGGCCAGATTGCAGCGTCGCTGCTGCGTGCCGATCTGGTGGACAGGATCGCCTGGTTCCATGCGCCCGCCGTCATGGGCGGCGATGGCTGGCCGGCGTCGCAGGGGTTCGGCGTCAGCCACCTGTCGACGATGCCGCGCTTCGTTCGCCGCCGTGCTGTCGCCCTCGGCCCCGATATGCTGACCGAATTCGAAAAGTCCGCCTTGGAAAAGACAACCTGAATGTTTACCGGCATCGTTACTGCGCTCGGCACCATCCGCGAGATCGTCCCCATCGGCGCGGGGCACGACATGCGGCTGGTGATCGCCGCTCCCTGGCCGGATACGGCCGGTATCGATATCGGCGCGTCGATCGCCTGCTCGGGCTGCTGTCTGACCGCGGTCGCGGTCGGGACGGACTGGTTCGCGGTTGAGGTATCCGCGGAAACGCTGGAAAACACCCGGCTCGGACGCTGGGTCGTCGGCACGCGGGTCAATCTGGAACGCTCGCTGAGGCTTGGCGACGAACTGGGCGGCCATATTGTCTCGGGCCATGTTGACGGGCTGGCGGAAACCCTGTCCGCTACCCCGGAGAACGGCTCCATTCGCTGGCGTTTCCGGGTGGCGGGCGAACTGGCCCGGTTCATTGCGCGCAAGGGCTCCATCGCCATCGACGGGGTGTCGCTGACGGTGAACGATGCGGACCGGGACAGTTTCGGGGTGAACATCATCCCTCATACGCAAGCGGTCACCGGGTTTGCCACCTTGCAACCGGGCGACGTCGTCAATATCGAGATAGACATGCTCGCCCGCTATGTGGCGCGGCTGGCGGAGTTCAAATAATGCCGACACCGATGACCCATACCCTGCAGACAGAAAACCTGTCGCAATACCTCGCGAGCGCGGAAGAAGTTATCGAGGAGGCGCGCACCGGCCGCATGTTCATCCTGGTCGATGACGAGGACCGCGAGAACGAGGGCGATCTGATCGTGCCGGCGGAGTTCGCCACACCCGATGCGATCAATTTCATGGCCCGTTACGCCCGCGGCCTGATCTGCCTGGCGATGACCCGCCATCGGGTCGAGCAGCTCGGTCTGCCGCTGATGGGCCAGTCCAACGGCACCCGCCACCAGACTGCGTTCACGGTGTCGATCGAGGCGCGGGAAGGGGTCACCACCGGCATTTCTGCGGCCGACCGGGCCCGCACCGTGGCGGCGGCGATCGACCCCGAGGGCCATCGCGACGACATCGTCACCCCCGGCCATATCTTTCCGCTGATGGCGCGCGAGGGCGGCACGCTGGTGCGCGCCGGCCATACCGAAGCCGCGGTGGATATCGCGCGATTGGCCGGGCTGAACCCGTCCGGCGTGATCTGCGAGATTATGAACGACGACGGCACCATGGCGCGGATGCCGGATCTGGTGACTTTTGCACAGCATCATAATTTGAAGCTCGGCACCATCGCCGACCTGATCGCCCATCGCCGCCGCACCGAGCAGCTGGTGCGCCGGGTGCAGGAAGGCACCATCCAGCATGTCGCCGGCGGCGAGTGGAAGCTGATCGTCTATGCCAACACGGTTGAATATGCTGAGCATCTGGTGCTGCTGAAGGGTGACCTGACCGGACCCGGCCCGGTTACCGTGCGCATGCACCAGGTCGATCTGCTGGACGACATGACCGGCGGGCCGCACTGGATTTCGCTGCATGGCGCGATGAAGATGATCGCCGCCGAAGGCCGCGGCGCGGTCGTGCTGCTGCGCGAGACGCGCAAGACGGCCCTGTCGGAACGGGTCGCCAAACTCGACGGCGCCAACCGCCCGCCGCGGCAATTGCGCGATTACGGCATCGGCGCCCAGATCCTGCTGGATCTTGGCGTGCGCGACATGGTGCTGCTGTCCAACACCCGCCGCACAATCATCGGCCTGGAGGGCTACGGCCTGAACATCGTCGAGCACCGTCCGATCGACGAAGCGCCGGGCGAAGGCGGCGGCGCCGAATGAGCACGATCGACGCCGCCCTGCCCGCGGCCCCGGTCGTTGCCGGACCGGCGCCGCGCGTGCTGATCGTGCGGGCGCCCTATTATCGCGACGTGGTCGACGGCCTGCGCGACGGCGCCGAGCGCATCCTGCACGAGGCAGGGGCGGTTTTCGAGGTGCTGGACGTGGCCGGCGCGTTCGAATTGCCGCAGGCCATCCGCCTCGCGCTGCGCGGGCAGTCGCGTTTCGATGCGTTCGTGGCCTTGGGTTGCATCGTCAAGGGCGAGACCGATCATTACGACTTCATCTGCCAGGCGACGATGCAGGGGATGATGAGCCTGGCGTTGCAATACGGCATTGCGGTCGGCACCGGCCTGCTGACCGTGGACACGATCGACCAGGCGGTCGAGCGTTCCGGCCAGGACGGCTTCAACAAGGGCGCCGAAGCCGCCTGCGCGGCGCTGCTGCAGGTCAATGCCGCACGCCGGTTCGGCGCCTGATGGCCAGTCCGGGAAAAGCCAAACCAGCTGGCCGCGCCCGCACCGCCTCGCGGCTGGCCGCGGTGCAGGCGTTGTTCCAGAGCGAGCAGAACGGCGACAACGCGGAAACGGTGATCGACCAGTTTGTCCGCCACCGCCTGGGCGGTCTGCCGGGTCCCGGCGCGCCGGCGGGCGGCTTCGAGGACGGCCGGGTTCCCGACGCGCTGGTGCCGCTATTCACCCGCATCGTCCGAGCCGCGGTTGCCGGACAGGAGACGATCGACCGCATGCTCGCCGAGTCGCTGCCGGCGGACTGGCCGCTGGCCCGGATCGACCCGGTTTTGCGCGCACTGCTGCGGGCGGGTGCGGCCGAACTGGCGATGGCGGATGGGCCGCCCTCGAAGGTGGTCATCAACGAATACCTCGATGTCGCGCACGGCTTCTTCTCCGGCGAGGAGCCGCGCATGGCCAACGGCGTGCTAAACCGGCTGGCCCGGCTGCTGCGGCCCGGCGATTTCGCCGCGGATAAGACCAACGCCGACAAAGCACAGGCTGTCTGAAAACCGCCCGGTGACCCATTGGGACGATCCCGCTCTTCCCGCGGAGTTCTCCCTGATCGCGCGGCATTTCCGCCCGCTGGCCGGCCCTGGCGCCCGCGATCTGCAAGATGACGTCGCCGTGCTGATCCCGCCGCCCGGCCGCGAACTGGTCATTACCGCCGACGCCATGGTCGCCGGCGTGCATTTCCTGCCCGACGACCCGCCCGACGGGATCGGGCGAAAATTGCTGCGGGCGAACCTGTCCGATATTGCCGCCAAGGGCGCGATCCCGCTCGGCTATCTGATTACGATCTCCGCGCCGCGTACCACCCAGGATGCGTGGTTCGCCGGCTTCGCCGCAGGCCTGGCGGCAGACCAAAAAACCTTTTCGGTCACGCTGTTGGGCGGCGACACCACCGCCACGCCGGGGCCGTTCAGCCTGTCGCTGACGCTGATCGGCCATGTCGCGCTGGGCCGGGCGCCGAGCCGGGGCGGTGCCCGGGCAGGGGACGGCATCTGGGTCACCGGCACGATTGGCGACGGCATGCTCGGCCTGGCCGTCGCCCAGGGCCGGCTATTGGACCCCACCGGCTTTCTGCTGGACCGCTACCGGCTGCCCCGGCCCCGGCTCGGTCTGGCGGTCGGCGCCTATGCCTCGGCGGCGATGGATATCTCCGACGGCCTGGTGCAGGACCTCTCGCATATCTGCCGCGCCTCCGGCCTGGCCGCGGCGATCGAGGCGACGCGGGTGCCGCTGTCCGAGCCGGCCAGAAATTGGGTGCAAGCGGGGGTGGAGCCGGATGGGTGGATCGCCTGCCTGACCGGTGGGGACGACTACGAGCTGCTGCTGGCGGTGCCTCCGGCGCGCGAGGCGGCGCTGCGGGAAAATGCGGCGCGGGCCGCGATCCCGATCACCCGGATCGGCGGTTTCCATGACGGCCCCGCCGCCGTCAGCGTCATCGGCCGGGACGGACGGCGCCTGGAGATACGTTCCGGTGGCTGGAGCCATTTCTGACCCAGGCCGGCAAAACCGAAAGCTAGACTAGCGCGCTGATCCTGGCGTGCCGCCGCCACCTCCGCCGACGCCGAAGCGGCCGATATTGCCGAATAATTGCTGCATGACGGATGCATCGCTGCCGGGGGAAGGGGTGGTGCGCTCGACCACGTCGACCGGCAACTGATCCTCGAGATTGAGCCGGTCGATCCCCCGCAGCAACCCGGAATCGTCAAAACTCAGCCTTACGACATCCAGGCTGACCACGGCCTGGGTGCGCGCCACCCGGGTCCGGGTCACCGAGCCGATATACAGCCAGGTATTCTCATCGAAACTTCCCTTCGCGGTGGGCGAGCCAAGCAGCGCAGTGACATCCGCGCGCGACGATGTGCCGGGGACCAGCTCAGCCAAAATGTCCGGATCCACCCGGTTGCCGCGGATTTTCTCCGGCGGCCCGATCACGCTCATGATCGCGCTGCAGCCGGTCAATAGCCCCGCCGCCAGCAGCATGGCGATCCTCAACGGCGCCGTTGCGGAGCGGCGCTCGCCCGGATTGCACCGCGCGGAACAATCCACCGGGGTTAGGGGGCTGGGCGATGGCTGGAAACTCTGCAAACTCTGCGTCCTCGGTCACGCTAACAGGCAATGTGGTCGGATGATAAATCATCCGCATGGACGCCGAATGGCCGGCTTCGCATTGACCCGAGCCGCCGCTTCGCTATGTGAGGGGGTGTCACGGCGGCTGGTTTCTGTCAATCACGCCGCCATGCGAGCGCAACCGCCGGAGCCTGCTCCGGCCATTGGAGCGACGAAAAACATGAGTGCGGGCATCGCGGCGATCGCGTCGTTTCTGGGTCTGCCGCAACGCGGTCGGCATGAGCGGGCCGGCTTCGTGCTGTACGGCGCGGCGGTGGCCGCCGCGCGCGATCCGTTTCTGTATGCCGCCCTTGGCGTGCCCGACACGCTGGACGGGCGGTTCGATCTGGTCGGGCTGCACGCGAGCCTGCTGATCCGCCGCCTGCGCCACGCGCCCGAGCCGGGTGCGGCGTTGGCCCAGGCGGTGTTTGACGCGATGTTCGCGGACATGGACATCAATCTGCGCGAGCTCGGTGTCGGCGACATGACGATCGGCAAGCGGGTGCGCGCGATGTGGGAGGCGTTCCACGGCCGCGCATCTGCCTATGAGGCGGCGCTGGATCAGTCAGACAACGCGATGCTCGCCAAAGCCATTGCCCGCAATCTGTGGCGCGGCGACCCGGCGCCGGAAGGCGCTGCCGCCGCCCTGGCGCGCCTGATGCGGGCGCAGGACGCCCATTTGTCCACCCAGCCGATGGCGCGGCTGCGGCTGGGCGAGGTGGGCTTTCTGGGCGCCGAGATCGCCCAGCGATGATTGACACGCGATGATTGGCGCGCCACCCGAACCTGTCTTGCCCGAACTGCATCGGCCGCTGGCGCTGGAGCGGATCCCGCCGCATGGTTTCGAGATGCTGGTCACCGCTACGGCGGGGGAATGCGCGGCATTGGCGTTGCGGCTGGCCATTCCGGCGGTCATGGCGCTGTCCTGCCGATTTCAGCTGCATCCTTTGCCGCGCGGCAATGTGGCGGCCCAAGGTGCGTTGCGCGCGCGCGTGGTGCGAACCTGCATCGTCTCGCTCGATGATTTTACGGTGGAAATCATGGAGCCGTTCCGCGTCCGCTTCGTGCCCGCCGGCACCGAAACCGAGGAGGCGGACCTGGTTTCGGCTGACCCCGAATCGGCGGATGAGCTGCCGTATCAGGGCGTCTTCATAGACCTGGGGGAGGCTGCCGCCGAGCAACTCGCGCTTGCTCTAGATCCCTATCCGCGCAAGCCCGGCGCCATGCTGGCGGACGATGGTGCCGGTCCGGAAACCTCGCCGTTCGCGGCCCTTTCTGCCTTGCGACCGAAGAACTGACCGCAACGTCCGGCGGCACATTGCGCGCGGGCGCTTGCGGGTCATGGCGCGCTCTGCTAGACGGCCCGGCTCGCGTAATTGTTATAGCGTGACCGTTGCCCCCGTTCGCGTCGGGTGTTGGCGTCACATAGTCCGGAGGGACGCTGTCCCATGGCCGTTCCCAAGAGAAAAACCTCGCCGTCCCGTGCGGGCATGCGTCGCAGCCATCTGGCATTGAGCGGCGAGGCCCATGCGGAATGCGCCAATTGCGGCGAGTTGAAGCGCCCGCACCATGTTTGCAGCCATTGCGGCCACTATGACGGCCGCGAGGTCGTGGCTGCCGGCAAGGCCCTCAAGGGCGCCGTGCGGGCCTGAGGCCGCATGTACCGACGTCACGGCCGACGGAATTGACCACGAGCTTCACGCTCGCGGTGGACGCGATGGGCGGGGACCGGGCGCCCGACATCGTGGTTGCCGGACTGAATATCGCCGCCGAACGCCATCCCGGTGCAAAATTCCTGTTGGTCGGCGACGAGCCTAAACTCGCGCCGCTATTGCGCCGTTACGCGCGCGCTGCCGCCGCCTGCACGTTGCGCCATACCGCCGAGGCGATCTCCAGCGAGATGAAGCCGACCGCGGCGCTGCGGGCACGCAATTCATCCATGCGCCTGGCGATCGACTCGGTCGCCGCCGGCGAGTCTTCCGGCGTGGTTTCCGCCGGCAACACCGGAGCCCTGCTGGCGCTGGCCAAGATCGTCATCAAGTCGCTGCCGGGCATCGATCGTCCGGCCATGGCTGCGATCGGACCGTCGGCGCGCGGCGACGTCGTCATGCTCGATCTCGGCGCCAACGTCGCCTGCGATGCGCGCAACCTGGTTGAATTCGCCATCATGGGCGATGTGTTCGCGCGCACCGTCCTCGGCCTGACCGCGCCCAGCATCGGTCTACTGAATGTCGGCACCGAGGAGCTGAAGGGCGACGACCGGGTGCGGCTGGCCGCCGATATCCTCCGGGCCAGCTATATCGGGCCGCAATTCCACGGCTTCGTCGAGGGTCACGACATCGCCGCCGGCACGACCGACGTGGTGGTGACCGATGGCTTTACCGGCAATATCGCGTTGAAGACCGGGGAAGGGGCGCTGAAGCTGATCGGCGATCTGCTGCGCCAGATCTTCTCAGGCAGCCTGACCGGCCGTCTGGCCTACATCCTGGCCCGTCCGGGCCTGGACCGGCTGCGCGAGTGGCTGGACCCGCGCCGTTATAACGGCGCGGTCATGCTTGGCCTGAACGGCGTGGTGGTGAAGTCGCATGGCGGCACCGACAGCCAGGGCTTCGCGCACGCGGTCGATGTGGCAATGGACATGGTCGTGCACCGTTTCAACGACCATATCCGCGAGGGCCTCGAAAAGATTGTCGGCCTCGGTATTCCGGCCAGGGTCGCGGCGGCAAAATAAAGATGCCGCTTCGTTCCATTCTCACCGGGATCGGTGGTTATCTTCCCGAACGCGTCGTCACCAATGACGAACTGGCGGCCAGGGTGGATACCTCCGATCAGTGGATCCGCGAGCGCACCGGCATTCGCCAGCGCCATTTGGCCGGCCCGCACGAGACCGCCGCGTTCATGGGAGCCAAAGCCGCCCAGGCCGCGCTGGACGATGCCGGAGCCGGGCCGGACGACGTGGACGTCATCATCGTCGCCACCAGCACCCCCGATCAGGCGTTTCCGGCAACGGCGTTGCGCATCCAGGCCGCCCTCGGCGTGACCAAGGGTTTCGGCTTCGACCTGGCTGCCGCCTGCGCCGGCTTCATCTATGCAATGTCCGTCGCCGACGGCCTGATCCGCCTGGGCCAGGCGCGCGGCGTGCTGGTAATCGGATCGGAGGTGTATTCCCGCATCATGAACTGGCAGGACCGCACCACCTGCGTGCTGTTCGGCGATGGCGCCGGGGCGGTGCTGCTGCAAGCCGGTGAAGGTCGGGACAGGGTGAATGGGGGCAACGCGGATCGCGGCATTCTGTCCACCCATCTGCACGCCCAGGGCACGCTCGGTGACATATTGTATGTTGACGGCGCGGTCGGTCGCCACGATCTGCCCGGCACGCTGGTGATGAATGGCAAGGAGGTGTTCCGTCATGCGGTCACCCGGCTGGTCGGGGCGGTCGACGAAGCCCTGGCCGCCAACGGCCTGACCTACAACGATATCGACTGGCTGGTGCCGCACCAGGCCAATCTGCGGATCATCGAGGCGATGGGCAAACGCCTGGGCCTGCCGCCGGGTCGCGTGGTCATCACCGTGGACCGTCACGCCAATACTTCCGCCGCTTCGGTTCCGCTGGCTTTGGCCGAGGCGCATGCCGATGGCCGGGTGAAACGCGGCGATCTGGTGCTGATGGAAGCGCTGGGCGGCGGGCTGACCTGGGGCTCCGCGCTGGTCCGCATGTAGCGCGCCGGGTGGTTGCTGCAACTCGCTGATCCTGATTGATTTTATCGACAAGACTTATTGACGCAAGCGGCGCCACTGCCTACCGTTGCCGGATGAACACGGTCACACGCGCCCATTTGACTGAGATGATCTATACGCAGGTCGGGCTGTCGCGCAACGAATCAGCCGATCTGCTGGAGGCGGTGCTTAATCGTATATCTGCGGCGCTGGAAGACGGAGAATCCGTCAAGATCAGCGGCTTCGGGACATTTTCGGTGCGCCAGAAGGGCCGGCGCGTCGGCCGCAACCCGAAAACCGGGGAGGAAGTGCCGATCCTGCCGCGCCGGGTGCTGGTGTTCCGCCCCAGCCACGTGCTGAAATCGCGGGCCAACGGCCAAATTCCCGGCCAGGGCCCCGGCGAGGGCGACGACGAATGATCGAGCCGGATACAGCGGATGCGGCGGAAGCCGGGCAGGCGACCCGCGCCAAGGCCAAGAAAGCCCCCAGCGCCTTTCGTACGATCAGCGAGGTGGCCGATGAACTTCATATCCCCCAGCATGTGCTGCGCTTCTGGGAAACCAAGTTCCCCCAGGTGAAGCCGCTGAAGCGCGGCGGCGGGCGGCGCTATTACCGCCCCGACGACATCACGCTGCTGCGGCGGATTTCCGATCTGCTGTATATCCAGGGCTACACCATCAAGGGCGTTCAGCGGCTGCTGCGCGAGGGCGGGGGCAAGCTTTCCGATAACATCCCGCCGCCAGCGCCCGAGGAGCGCGAGGCCGCGGAGGGCGGCCTGACGGGCGAAGCCGAACCGAGCCAGACAATGCTGCCGATCCCCGGCCTGGCCCCGTCCGCCGCGGCCGCCGGCCCGCTTCCTCGCCCAGGCCTTCGATCCAGGGCCGATCCAAGGCCAACTGCGCCGGCAGAGCCGCCGGCGACCGC
>JAYTXR010000093.1:0-11820 GCA_043742865.1 Acetobacteraceae bacterium | reverse complement strand
GTAGGGATCGTCCACGAGTTTGATCAGCGGATATGCGGCGCGCAAAATTTTCTGGTAATTTATTTTGTCATCGTCTGGATGGGCCGATTTTTCCGGATCCAGCCGAAAATATCCATATTCCGCCATCGGAGTTCCTTTCACCATGCATGCGCAACGGTCGCAGCGTGAAAGGATTTATCGGCCGGGGTCAATGGTAAATTTGCCGGCGGCGCGCTTCGAATTCTCAGGCAACCGCGCGGATGCGGGCCAGGGCTTCCTCGCGCCCGAGGGCTGCCAGGGTAAGGTCGATGCCGGGGCTGGTCAGGCTGCCGGTCAGCGCGGCGCGCAGCGGCTGGGCGACCTGGCCGAGTTTCAGGCCGGCGGCCTCGGCGAAACCGCGCAGGGCGGCGTCCAGCGCAAGCGGGGAAAAATCATTGGGTTCGAGCGCGGCGGCGAGGCCCTGCAGCATCAGCCGGGCCGGCGGGGTCAGCATCGCGTCGGCTTTTGGCTGCATCGGCAGCGGCAGTTCATGAACCAGGAACTCGGCGGCATCGGCCAATTCCAGAACGGTCTTGGCGCGTTCCTTCAGGGCCGGGAGCAGGGCGCGAAGGCGCTTTTCGCCATCCGCCCCGAGCGACAGGGCAGGGCGGTGGGCGAGGATTTGCAGCACCTCCCGGGTCAGCCGGTCGTCGTCGGCGGCGCGGATATAGACGCCGTTCAGATGCGTCAGCTTGGCATAGTCCATGCGCGAGGCGCCGCGGTTGACACCGGGCAGGTCGAACAGGCGGATGGCGGTGTCGCGGTCGATCGTTTCGAGGTCGCCGTGACTCCACCCGAGCCGAAGCAGGTAGTTGCACACCGCCTCGGGAAGAAACCCCTGCTCGCGGAACTCCAGCACCGAGACGGCGCCGTGGCGTTTGGACAGCTTGGCGCCGTCGGCGCCGTGGATCAGCGGGATGTGGGCAAAGCGCGGCAGGGGCCAATTATTCGCCTGATAGACCTGGACCTGGCGGAAGGTGTTGGTCAGATGGTCGTCGCCGCGGATGACGTGAGTGATCGCCATGTCGTGGTCGTCCACGACCACCGCATGAAGATAGGTCGGGGTGCCGTCGCCGCGCAGCAGGATCATGTCGTCGAGCTCGGCATTGGCGACCCGGACCGGGCCCTGCACCAGATCGTCGACGATGGTCTCCCCGGTTTGCGGGGCTCGGAGCCGGATCGAGGGGGCGATGCCAGGCGGGGCCTCGGCGGGGTCGCGGTTCCGCCAAGTGCCGTCATAGCGCGGCGAGCGTCCGTCCGCGACGGCGCGTTCGCGCATGGTCCGCAGCTCCTCCGCGGTGCACCAGCAGCGATATGCCGTGCCGTTCGCCAGCATTTGCAGGGCGATTTCGGCGTGCCGGGCGGCGCGGGTGGACTGGAACATTGGTGCGGCGTCGGGGGTCAGGCCGAGCCAGTCGAGGCCCTCGAGGATGACCCGCGTGGCGGCCTCGCTGCTGCGCTCGCGGTCGGTGTCCTCGATGCGCAGCAGGAATTGCCCGCCATGATGGCGGCTGAACAGGTAGTTGAACAGCGCGGTACGGGCGCCGCCGATATGCAGCAGGCCGGTGGGGCTGGGGGCGAAACGGGTGCGAACGGACATACGCCTGCTTAGCACAGACGAATGTATCCTGTGCAGGCCGCAATGCGCTAGGCTGCTGCCGGAGGTTGAGTGGTGTTGCAGCCTGCGGTAGTTTTAGCGAAATTGCACGTTCCGATCTCGGGATTCTCCAGGCATTTGCGCGCCTGGGCGGCGGCGGAGCAGGGCCGATTCGGGCTTTGGCTGGCGGTATTCCTGGGCGCGGGCGTGGTGCTGTATTTCGCGCGGCGGACCGAGCCGCCGTATTGGGCGGGGGCGGCGGTGGCCGGGCCGGCGATCCTGGGCGCGGTGCTGGCCCGCGCCCATTATCTGGCGCGCGGCCTGCTGCTGGCGGTGGCGGCCGCGGCGATCGGCTTCGCGTCCTGCCAGTTCGCCACCGATCAGGCCCTGCCGGTGGAGCCGTTGCCCAGCCGCGGCGTGACCGTGAGCGGGCGGGTGCGCGAAGTGGAGGTGCTGCCGGTGGGGCGGCGGATCCTGCTGGAGGCGGTGCGCATCCTGGACAGCGACCGGGCTTTGGCCCGCACAATCCGGGTGAAACTGCGCCCCGACGAAAGCGCGGCGATGGCGACCGGCGATCAAATTCGGCTGCGGGTGCTGATCCGTCCGCCCAGTCCGCCGGCCTATCCCGGCGGCTGGGATTTGCAGCGGGACGCGTTTTTCTCCGGCCTGGGCGGCTACGGGATGGCGCTGGGGAACGTGGAAGTTGAGCCGGCGCCGTCTTTGGGGTTTGCCCGGTTGGGATTTTTCCGGTCCGTCCGCTGGCTGCGCGACAGCATCCAGCAGCGGATCCTGGCGGTGCTGCCGGGGGCCGAGGGCGGCGTCGCGGCGACGTTGATGACCGGCATCACCGCCGCCATCCCGCCGGCGGATCGCGCCGCGTTTCGCGATTCCGGCCTGGCCCATCTGCTGGCGGTGGCCGGGCTGCATATCGGCATCGTCATGGGCCTGGTGCTCGGTTTCGCCCGTACCGCCCTGGCCCTGTCGGAGCGGGCATCTTTGTTCTGGCCCTGCAAGCAGATCGCCGCGCTGGTGGCGTTGGCGTCGGGTTTTTTCTACCTGTTGTTGACCGGCGTGCATTTGCCGATCCTGCGCAGCTTCGCGATGGCCTGCCTGTTCACCCTGGCGGTGCTGGCCGGGCGGCGGGCGATCTCGGTGCGCGGCCTGGCGCTGGCGGCGTTGGCGATCGTGCTGATCGAGCCGTGGGAGGTGGTTTCGGTCAGCTTTCAGATGAGCTTTTCCGCTGTGCTGGCGCTGATCGCCGGCTATGAGGCGATGCGGCCCTGGCTGCTGCGGCTGAAGACCGCGCCGATCTGGGGCGACGGGAATTTTGGCCGCCGGCTGGCGCTGCATGTGACGGCGCTGGCGTTGACCAGCCTGCTGGCCGGCACCGCCTCCGCCCCCTATGCGGCCTATCATTTCGGCCGGGTGCAGATCTATTTCGTGGTCTCGAACATGCTGGCGGTGCCGTTGACCGCGCTTTGGGTAATGCCGGCCGGGCTGATCGGCCTGGCGCTGATGCCGTTCGGGCTGGAGGCGCTGGCCCTGGTGCCGATGGGCTGGGGGGTGCAGGCGATCCTGTGGATCGCCCATGCGGCCTCTGACCTGCCGGCCGCCACGTTCGCGGTGCCGCATATGCCGGCCTGGGGACTGGGGGTGCTGTCGATCGGCATGGCCTGGCTGGGGATTTTTCGTACGCGCTGGCGGTTGGCCGGGGTGGTGGCGATCGCGCTGGGCCTGGCCTCCCCGGCGTTCGAGTCGCCGCCCGATCTGCTGGTCTCCGCCGATGCCAGGCTGATCGGGCTGCGCACCGAACAGGGCGCGTTCGTGCAGCGGACCGCCGGCGGATCGAGCTTCGTACAGGATGCCTGGCAGCAGTATTGGGCCTCCGGGCCGATGCGGATGCTGCCGCAGGATCTGGGGGCGGACATCGTCACCTGCGAGCCCGGAGCCTGCCGGCTGCGTCCGCGCGCCGCGGCGTCGGCGGTGCTGCTGGTGCAGGACAAACGAAACTCCGCGTTCTGCGCCGATGCCGCCTTGGTGATCTCGGCGGTGCCGGCGCGCTATGCCTGCGCCGGCCCGGCGCTGCCGCTGGTGGACCGGTTCACGGTCTGGCGGGAAGGGGCCGCCGCGATCTGGCTGGAACCCGGCGGCGCGCGCATCCTGACCGACCGCGCCGAGCGCGGCGACCGCCCCTGGGTGCCGGAGGCGCAATCGCGCCGGGGCATGGAGCTGCCGGTCGCGCTATCCGATTAGAGTCTTGTTTTAGCGAGAATTTTTATCGGATCATGTGAAGAAACAGGATCCGATAACGCTCTAATACGACCGCAGCAGTGCGATCAGCCGTCCCTGCACCTTGACCCGGTCGGCCGGAAAGAGGCGGATCTCGTGGCCCCGGTTGGCCGGTTCCAACGCGATCGAGTTGCCGCGCCGGCGCAGCCGCTTCAGCGTAACCTCGTTATCGTCGATCAGGGCGACGACGATCTGGCCGTTTTCCGCCCCATCGCCGCGCCGGATGATCACGGTGTCGCCGTCCAGGATGCCGGCATCGATCATCGAATCGCCGGCCACCTCCAGCGCGTAATGCTCGCCGTTGCCCAGCATCGCCACCGGAACCTCGATATGCGTGTCGCTGTCGCGAAGTGCCTCGATCGGCAGGCCGGCGGCGATACGGCCATATAGCGGCAATTGCACCGCGCCGGCATCGTTGGCGGCGCGCACGCCAGGCAGGGCACGGGAGAAATCTCCCTGGATGATTTTCGGCTGGAACGGCCCGCCGGCTGGCGCGGCCCCGGGTTCCGGGGCCAACTCGGCGATCGGCGCCTCCATGCCCAGTGCCTCCATGCCCGGTGCTTCCATGCCCGGTGCTTCCATGCCTGGGGGCAGGCGCATCACCTCCAGCGCGCGGGCGCGGTGGTGGTGGCGGCGCAGGAAGCCACGCTCCTCCAGAGCCGAGATCAGCCGGTGGATGCCGGATTTGGATTTTAGCAGCAGGCCTTCCTTCATCTCCTCAAAGCTGGGGGAGAAGCCGGTCTGCTTCAGATGCTGGTCGATGAAGACCAGCAATTCGTGCTGCTTGCGGGTGAGCATGGAACGGACCCCGTTGTTAGAACAAACCGGCAACTATTCCGATGTTCTAGTTAGGTTCCATTCGCGCCGTCAAGTTTTAAGCTACGATTCGGTGAGAGGATTCGCTTAAATTCCAAGCTGATCCAGCCGGATGATTTGCACCTCGGCGCCTTCGGCCAACGCAAGCGCGTCCGGGGCGCGCAGGATCAGCGCATCGGCCAGCGCCAGGCGGCGTAGCATCGAGGAATCCTGCACCGGGAACGGCGTCACCACCAGCCGCCCGGCTGCATCCTGGGCGAGCGTGGCGCGCAGATGATCGGCCCGATGGTCGTTCTTGCCGATCTTCACGCCCAGCACGGCGGTAATGGTGGCAGGCGGATCGCCCGGTAAACCGGCCAATTTGGCCAATGCCGGCACTAAAAACAGGATCGAGCAGACAATGGCCGAAACCGGGTTGCCGGGCAGGCCGAGCATTGGCACCGCACCCATATGGCCAAAAATCAACGGTTTGCCGGGGCGCATGGCGATCTGCCAGAAATCCACCACCAGGCCGCGGCGCGACAGCGCCTCGATCACCAGATCATGGTCGCCGACGCTGGCCCCGCCGGTGGTCACCAGCAGGTCCACGCCGGAAATCTGGTCGGCCACCGCGGCGATGGCGTCGCGGTCGTCGCTGACCACCGGCAACAGGATCGGCTCGCCGCCGCCGGCGCGCACCAGGGCGGCCAGCGCGTGGGAGTTGGAGCTGACGATGCCACCGGGAGGGATCGGCTCGCCGGGCATGGCGATCTCATCGCCGGTGGCCAGGATCGCCACGCGCGGACGCCGATGCACGGCGATCCAGGGATGGTTGGCCGCCGCCGCCAGGCCGATATCGCGCGCGGTCAGCCGCCGCCCGGCCGGCAACACAGCCTCTCCGGCGGTGAAATCCTGACCGGCGCGGCGAATATGCCGGCCGGAGGTGACCGCTTCGCCGATGGTGATCGTCTCCCCCTCCCGCGTCGCGTCCTCCTGGATCAGGATGCCGTCGGCGCCCTTCGGCACCACGCTGCCGGTGAACAGCCGCACCGTCTGGCCGGGACCGACAATGCCGTCGAACGGATGGCCGGCGGGGGCGGAGCCGATCACGTCCAATCTCGCACCCATCCCCCCATCGGCGGCGCGCAGGGCGTAGCCGTCCATGGCCGAGACATCCGCCGGCGGCTGGGTCAGCCGGGCGACGACCGGGGCGGCGGTGATCCGGTTCCAGGCCAGCGACAGCGCCACGGTCTCCACCGGTGTAGCGATCAGGCCGGCGAGGATACGGGCGCGGGCGGCTTCGACGCTGATCATGTTCCGCTAATCCTGCCGGTAATCGCCTGATTTGCCGCCGGATTTCTCCACTACGCGGATCGCCTCGATGCGCATGCCGCGATCGACCGCCTTGCACATGTCGTAGACCGTCAGCGCGGCGACCGAGGCGGCGGTCAGGGCTTCCATCTCCACGCCGGTGCGCCCGGTGGTGCGGACGGTGGCGGCGATTTCGATGCAACAATGCTCGGCATCGGCCGTCAGGTCCACGGTCACCGACGAAATCGGTAGCGGGTGACATAGCGGGATCAGTTCGGCGGTGCGCTTGGCGGCCATGATGCCGGCGAGCCGGGCAACCCCCAGCACGTCGCCCTTCTTGGCGTCGCCGCGCAGGATCAGCGCCAGGGTTTCCGGCTGCAGGACGATGCGGGCGCGCGCGGTGGCAGTACGGTCGGTGATGGCTTTGTCGGTCACATCCACCATCGCCGCGTTGCCGCGGGAGTCGAAATGGGTGAGCTCGGTCATGTCCGCCCCAGAAGCGCGCTGGTGGCGGCGGTCACGTCCGGCTGACGCATCAGGCTTTCCCCCACCAGAAACCGCCTGGCGCCAACCTGCTGTAGGCGCAAGATATCCGCATGGGTGCGGATGCCGCTCTCGGCGATCAGAACCCGGTCCGCCGGAATGGCGCCGGCAAGCTGCTCGGTGGTAGACAAATCGGTCGTCAAGGTCTTAAGATTGCGGTTGTTCACCCCGATCAACGGCGTTTTCAGCCGCAGCGCGCGATCGAGTTCGCCGCGGTCATGCACCTCCGCCAGCACGTCCATCCCCAACCCGAACGCCGCCTGCTCCAGTTCCGCCGCCTGGGCATCCGACAGCACCGCCAGAATGAGAAGAATACAATCCGCCCCGACCGCCCGGCTTTCGACGATCTGCCAGGGATCGAGCATGAAATCCTTGCGGATCACCGGCAAATCCACCGCCGCGCGTGCCGCCAGCAGATCGGCCTCGCTGCCCTGGAAATACGGCCCATCGGTCAGGACCGACAGGCAGGTGGCGCCGCCCGCCCGGTAGGCCCGCGCCAATGCGGGGGGATCGAAATTTTCCCGGATCAGGCCGCCGGACGGCGAGGCCTTCTTGATCTCGGCGATCAGACCGTAGCCGCCTTGGGTCACCGCGCGGGTCAGCGCCGCCGCGAAGCCGCGCGGCTGGTCGGCCTGGGCGGCGATACGGGCCTCCAGGGTAGCCAAATTCGTCGAAGCCTTTCGCCGGGCGATCTCGATCCGCGTATCGGCGCAGATCCGTGCCAGAGCGTCCGATCGTATCACTGCCGGCTCAATCATACTGCATCCATTCACGCGGTTTCGCGCTTCAGTGTCTCCAGCGCGGCCAGCGCCGCACCGGAAACAATTGATTTTTCAGCCATCTGCACACCGCCGCGCAGATCGCCTTGCTTGCCGGCAACGATCAGCGCCGCGGCGGCGTTCAGCAGAACGGTATCGCAATAGGGTCCGGCGGCGCCGCGCAGAAGCGCCAGCATCGCCGCCGCGTTGGCCGCGGCATCGCCGCCCCGGATGGCGGCGACCGGCGCGCGGGCCAGCCCGGCCTGTTCCGGAGTGACGGTAAATTCGGTGATCTGTCCGTCCGCCAGTGCCACGACCTGATTGTCGCCGGCCACGGTCAGTTCGTCGAGCCCCTGGCCGTGCACGATCCAGGCGGCCTGCGTGCCGAGCCTGGCCAGCGTCTCGGCCATCGGCCGGGCCCAGAACGGCGCGAACACCCCGGTCAGCTGACGTGTCACCCGGGCCGGATTGGCCAGCGGCCCCAGCAGGTTGAAAATCGTGCGGGTGCCCAGCTCCACCCGCGGCCCGGCCGCATGGCGCAGGGCCGCGTGATGACGGGGAGCGAACAGAAACACGCAGCCGGCTTCGCGCAGAATGCCGGCCAGCCGGTCCATCGGCACATCCACGTTGACGCCGAGTGCTGCCAGCACGTCCGCCCCGCCGGTGCGCGAGGACAGCGCGCGGTTGCCGTGCTTGGCGACGGGGATGCCGGCGCCAGCCAGCACGAAGGTGACCGCGGTGGACACGTTCAGCGTGCCGGCATTGTCGCCGCCGGTGCCGCAGACATCGATCGCGCCTGGCGGCGCTTCCACCACCAGCATCCGCGCCCGCATCGCCCGCACCGCGCCCGCCAGCTCCGGCACCGTCTCGCCGCGCACGCGCAGCGCCATCAGCAACCCGCCGATCTGCGCCGGGGTGGCCTCACCGGACATCAGGATGCCGAACGCGTCCTCCGCTTCCGCCTCCGACAGGCATTCCCCCAGCGCCAGCCGCGCCAGCACCGGCTTCAGATTATTGGACATTGCGGAGGCTCAGGCGGCGAGGGCGGGCTGGTTGGAACCCCGCGCGATCGCCAGGAAATTCGCCAGCAGATCGTGGCCGTGCTCACTGGCGATGCTCTCGGGGTGGAACTGCACGCCAAAAATCGGCAGCGAGCGGTGGCGCATTGCCATCAGGATGCCGTCCTCGGTCCAGGCGGTCGGGACCAGGGTGTCGGGCAGCGAGGCGCGGTCAACGATCAGGCTGTGATAGCGCGTGGCCGAGAAGGGCGAGGGCAGGCCGGCAAAGATGTCGCCACCCTGGTGGATCACCGAGGCGACCTTGCCGTGCATCGGCAGCGGGGCGCGCACCACCTGTCCGCCAAAAGCCTGGCCGATCGCCTGGTGCCCCAGGCAGACGCCGAGGATCGGGATTTTGCCGGCAGAAGCGCGAACCAGATCAACGCAGATGCCAGCCTCGTTCGGCGTGCAGGGGCCGGGCGACAGCACGATCGCCTCCGGCGACAAGGCCATCGCCTCGGCCACGGTTAAGCTGTCGTTGCGCCGGACGTCGCAGACGCCGCCGACCTCGCCGAGGAAATGCACCAGGTTGAACGTAAAACTGTCGTAATTGTCGATCAGCAGGATCATGCAAACCTCCTCAGCGCCGGTTCGCGGTGCGCCCGGCATTGCCGGCGGCGAAGCGCACCGCTTCCTCGGCGGCGCGGAACAGCGCGCGCGCCTTCTGGCGGGTTTCCTCGTATTCGGCCACCGGGTCGCTGTCGGCCACCACGCCGCCGCCGGCCTGCACATGCATGGTGCCGTCCTTGACCAGCGCGGTGCGCAATCCGATGCAGGTGTCCATGGTGCCGTTGGGCGCGAAATAGCCGATGCAGCCTGCGTAGAACGCCCGCCGTGTCGGTTCCAGCTCCTCGATGATCTCCATCGCACGGACTTTCGGCGCCCCGGTCAGCGTGCCGGCCGGAAAACCCGCCACCAGCGCGTCCAGCGCGTCCAGCCCCGGCCGTATCGTGCCCTGCACGGTCGAGGAGATGTGCATCACATGGCTGAACCGTTCGATGGCGAAGCTCTCGGTCACCTTGACCGTGCCGATCTCGGCGACCCGGCCGACATCGTTGCGGCCGAGATCGAGCAGCATCAGATGCTCGGCCCGTTCCTTCGGGTCGGCCAGCAATTCGGCTTCCAGCGCGCGGTCCTGCTCCACCGTGGCGCCGCGTCCGCGGGTGCCGGCCAGCGGGCGGATGGTCACCGTGCCATCGCGCAGCCGCACCAGGATTTCCGGAGAGCTGCCGACAATCGAGAAGCTGTCGAAATTCAGGAAAAACAGGAACGGCGCCGGGTTGATCCGCCGCAGCGCGCGGTACAGCGCGAAGGGCGGCAGCGCGAACGGCACCGAGAAGCGCTGGCTGGGCACGATCTGGAACGCATCCCCGGCGGCGATGTATTCCTTGGCCCGCAGCACCGCGGCGATGAAGCCGTCCTTGGTGAAGTTGGACGCCGGGGCCGGCAGCGGCGGCAGCGCCACCGGCGGGGCGGGATGCGGCAGCGGGCGGTCCAGCGCCGCTTCGGCCGCCGCGATCGCTGTCTGCGCCTCGTCCCACGCGGTTTCCGCCGATATTTCGTCGCGCGGATGCACCGGGGCGGCCAGGGTCAGTTCGTCGTTGACGTTGTCGAAGATCGCGAACAGCGTCGGACGTAGCAGGATCCCCTCGGGCACGCCGAGATCGTCGGTGTTCCTGGCCGGCAGCCGCTCCATCAGCCGGACCATGTCATAGCCGAGATAGCCGACCAGGCTGCCGGCCATCGGCGGCAGGTTTTCCGGCATCTCGAACTGACACTCCGCAATCAGCGCGCGCAGGCTTTCCAGCGCCGGGCGGTCTTCGGCGATGAACGCGTGCGGGGCGGAGCGCGCGTGGCGGTTAACCTCGGCGCGGCCGTCACGGCAGCGCCAGATCAGATCCGGTTCCATGCCGATGATCGAGTAGCGCCCGCGCGCCGCCCCGCCTTCGACGCTTTCCAGCAGGAACGCGTTCGGCCTGCCATGCGCCAGCTTCAGAAATGCCGCCACCGGGGTCTCCAGATCCGCCACCCCCCGGCTCCAGACCAGGCTGCCGCGGCCGGCATCGTAGGCGGCGCGGAAGGCGGCGAAGCCGGGTGGGACAAAATTGGGCGGGCCAAAATTGGGCGGGCCAAAATTGGGCGGGAGGGGGATGTTCATGGTCGGCCTTGGTGTAGCGGTCTACGGTTGGATGTAGTTGTTCAGCAGCGTCTCGTTCACCTGCACGCCTTGGCGTTGGCGCAGCGCGGCGGCGAAAGTCTGTTCCAGATCGTCGCCGACCGAACGGTTCAGGCCGGCGCGCAATTGGGCATACCCCGCCGGATCGGCTTTCGGATCGGGGTTGATGATTTCTGCCGGCAGGAATACCGCGAAACCGGTAGGGGTCTCGACCATGCCGGGTTCACCGGGCTTCAGATCGAACAGAGTTT
This sequence comes from Acetobacteraceae bacterium, assembly GCA_043742865.1. Taxonomy (GTDB): domain Bacteria; phylum Pseudomonadota; class Alphaproteobacteria; order Acetobacterales; family Acetobacteraceae; genus PALSA-911. The sequence continues at coordinate 1,024 of JAYTXR010000093.1, read as the reverse complement.
GCGCCACTTCGGAGGGCACATCGGCGGGTGCGGCACGGCCGATCCGCGCGGTCCGCTGGAACGATACGCCTGCCGCGGTGGCGGCCTCGGCAAAGGATTTTCCGGATTTCACCGCCGCCAGCATCTTCGCCGCCGCCTGTTCGGCGCGTTTGCGGCTGCCATCGCGCGCCAAATCCACCGCGACCGCTGCTTTGACGGCGTCGAACGGCTTGACGGCCGGCGGCGTCACCTCCTCGACACTCAGCCCGTAATAGGCCGAGCCGCCGCCGGGCTGCGGCACTTCGGTCAGCCGCGGCGGGTCGCCCTTGTGCAGCTGGAAGGCGGCGGCGATCAGCGCGCCGCGCAAAGCCGGGTCGCCGGGGATCGGGGCGGGCTCGCCGTCCAGGGTTTTGCCTTGCGCGTCCAGCGTGCCAAGCACCGTCGCCGCGCCCAGGTCGCCCGGCAATTCGTCCAGCGTGGACCCGCCGGCGAGCAGGTTGTCGATCTTGTTGGCGCGGTCGTAGATCAGATCGGCGGATTTCTCGGCCACGACCCGGTCGTGCAATTCAGGTTTCAGCTTGTCGAAATCCGGCTCCACGCCGGGCTCGACCTTGCTGACCCGCAGCAGATGCCAGCCCAGGGCGCTTTGGCCGGGGTCCGGGACCGTGCCGGGGGAGGCGGCGAACACCGCGCGGCCCAGTTCGGGGGAGGGGAATTCCGCCTCGGTCGCGTCCGTCAGCTCGACGCCGGACCCCCCCGCGGTCCTGGCCCGTTCCTGTATCGCCTTCCAATCCGCCCCCGCCCGCCACGCGGCGGCCAGCGCGCGGGCCTGATCGGGGTCCTGCAGCAGGATCACCTGCACGCTGCGTTTTTCTGGTTTCGTCAATGCGGCTTTGGACCGCTCGAACTCGGCGCGCAGGTCGTCGGTCCCCACCGGAATATCCTTTGCCAGCAGCGCCGGAGACAGGACCACCGCCTTGATCTTGCGGTATTCAGGCGAGGAATATAAATCCGGGTGATTATCATACCAGCGCTGCAATGCCGC